>NZ_JBFBIP010000012.1:0-240206 GCF_040685655.1 Microbispora sp. NPDC088329 | reverse complement strand
GTCAGCGCCGATGGTACTGCACCGGGGACGGTGTGGGAGAGTAGGACGCCGCCGGACAATTTTTTGGAAGGGCCATCCCGTGTGGGATGGCCCTTCTTTTTTTGCCCTCACCCGCCCGCCGCTCTTGTGGTGATCTTGCGGTTTGGGCTACCGCCTCGTGAGGGGGGTGGGCATGGGGTCCCGTACGCTGAGGGTCGTGGAATATCGAGCCGTCGAGCAAGCGATCATGGCGCGAGGAGTGGAGTGGGATTTCAGTCCCACCCTTGACCGGATCACCGCGCTGATGGAGATCCTCGGCGATCCCCAGAACTCGTACAAGGTCGTTCATATCGCGGGCACCAACGGGAAGACGAGCACCGCGCGGATGGTCGAGGCTTTGCTGCGCGAGCGCAACCTGCGGGTGGGCCGGTACACGAGCCCGCATCTGCAGTCGATGCGCGAGCGTATCTCGATCGACGGCGAGCCCTTGTCGGAGGAGCGGTTCGCCGAGGTGTACCAGGACATCGCGCCCTACCTCGAGATGATCGACGCCAAGACCGGCAAGCTGAGCTTCTTCGAGGTGCTGACGGCGATGGCGTTCGCCGCGTTCGCCGACGCTCCGGTGGACGTCGCCGTGGTCGAGACCGGTATGGGCGGCACCTGGGACGCGACGAACGTCGCCGATGGGACGGTCGCCGTCATCACGCCCATCTCGCTCGATCACACGGACTATCTCGGTCCGGACATCGCGACGATCGCCGGAGAGAAGGCCGGCATCATCAAGCCGAAGGCGACGGTCATGCTGGCGCAGCAGGCGCTGCCCGCGGCAGAGGTGCTGATGCGGCGGGCGGCCGAGGTCGGTGCGGTGGTCGCCCGTGAGGGACTGGAGTTCGGCGTGCTGCATCGCGAGCTCGCCATGGGCGGCCAGATGCTCCAGCTCAGGGGCTTGAAAGGCGTTTACGAGGACGTGTTCCTGCCGTTGTACGGTGCGCACCAGGCGGGCAACGCCGCGGGCGCCCTGGCCGCCGTCGAGGCGCTCACAGCCGGAGACGACCCGCTGGCGGAGGAGGTCGTACGGCAGGCGTTCGCCCAGGTGACGAGCCCAGGACGGCTGGAGATAGTGCGGCGCGGTCCGACCGTTCTGGTCGACGCGGCGCATAATCCCGCGGGGATGGAGGCGACGGTCGAGGCTCTGACCGAGGCGTTCGGGTTCACCCGGCTCGTCGCCGTGGTGGCCGTGATGGCGGACAAGGACGTGGACACGATCTTGGACCTGCTGGAACCGGTGGCCGAGGAGATCGTCGTCACCCGCAACTCCTCCGCGCGTTCGTTGAGCCCGGACGACCTCGCGGCCCGAGCGGAAGCCGTCTTCGGTCCGGAGCGCGTCCACGTCGAAGACCGGCTCGACGACGCCATCGACACGGGGGTGGCGCTGGCCGATCAGGGCGACGAGTTCGGCTCCGGCGTCCTCATCACCGGTTCGGTCGTGACCGCGGGCGACGCGCGCGTTCTCCTCAAGGCCGCCCGATGAGCAGCGGCGTGTTCGAGGTGACCCCCGGCATGCGCCGGCTCTGCGCGACCGTTCTCGGGATGCAGGCGATCGTCGTCGCGCTCATCATCCCGGTCGCGATCACCATCAACAACGTGTCCACGCCGCTCGCGCTGACCGTCGGGCTCGGGCTGGCCGTCCTGTGCGTGGTGGTCGCCGGCATGCTGAAACGCCCGTCCGCGTACATCGCGGGCACGGTTCTTGAAGTGCTGACAATCGCCACAGGCTTCCTGGTTCCGGTCATGTTCTTCCTCGGGGTGATCTTCGCTGCCCTGTGGATAACAGCCATCTTCGTCGCTCGCCGTGTCGAAGGGACGACGAAGCGCTAAAGTCGGCAACCATGGCCGTCCCTCCCGTACCGCAGGCTCGGGCCGCCGTGCCGGTCCGTGCCGTGCGCGTCCCTCTGCTGGTCGACGTCGTCATCGGGCTGCTCACCCTGGTGGCCCTTCCTCTGGCGCTCGTCGCCATCCCGAACACGATCTCCGTCGTGGCGGCGCTGCTGCCGCCGGGCGTGTCGCAGGTCGACATGATCCGCGCGCACGGCCTGGCGCTGCCCGCCATGCTGGTGACCGTGCCGCTCGCCGCGGTCGCGGTACGCAGGCTCCGCGCCGCGCCGATCCTCGTCGCGGGGCTCACGCTGCTCGCGCTCGCCGACGTCGCCGGAGGGTACACCGACACCGTCGCGCTCGTCGGCGTGCTGCGCGTGCTCCACGGGATCGGCGCCGGCATGCTCGTGCCGGCCACGCTGGTCGCGGCCGCGGAGCGTCCCCGGCACCGGGTGCTGCTGCCCATCTGGGCGGGTGCGCTCGCCGCCTCGCTGCTGTCGGCCCAGGCACTCGCCCTGTGGGCGATCCGTGACGTGACCTCCTGGCAGGTCACCCTCCAGCCGTACCCGCTGCTCACGGGGGTGGCGCTGGCCCTCGCCGCGGCGTATCTGGTGCTCTGGATGGTCGCCGGCGACGGCGGGACGAGGGCGGACGGGGAGATCCTGCCCGTGGGCCGGCCGACATCCGCCGAGCGTGGGCGGCTCGCGCTGGCCATCGTGCCCGCCGCCGCCATCGCGGTGCTGGGCGTCGGGATCACCTTCGACTGGCCGCCGCCCCTGGTCGTCACCGCCGCGGCTGCCGTGGTGGTGGCGATGCTGGCCCTCGCGGCGCTCGGCACGTTCGAGGGGCCTGGCGGCCGCACACTCGCCTTCGTCAACGTCGCGGTCGGGCTGGTGGTGCTGCCGACGGCCGCGCAGATGACCTACATCGAACTCGGCGGCCCGCTGGGCGGTCCCGGTCTGAAGGGCCTGTGGGTGCCGTTCCTGATCGCGGCGCTGGCCGCCCTCGTGGGCGCCGTACTCGCCGGGCGGACGCCCGAGACGTTCGCGGCCCGGATGACGGCCCTCGGTCTCGCGGCCGTCGTGGCCGGGCTGGCCGCGATCAGGCTGCTGGTTCCCGCCCCGTCCGGCACGCCGCTGGTGGTGCCGTTCGTCCTGCTGGCCGCGGGGGCGGCGGTGGCGCTGGTCGGCGCCTTCCGTACGGCGGGCCTCGGGTCGGCGATGCTGGGCCTGTCGCTGTGCTTCCCCGCGGTTCTCGCGGGCTTCCTGCTCGGCACCGGCATTCAGGTGAACCGGCTGCGCGATGCCGCCGAGACCGCGCGTGGCAACGGGAACGCCCTGGTCGAGGGGTTCATCGACGCTCTTCACACGTGGGCGCTGATCGGTGGTTTCGTCGTGGTGGGTGTGATCGTGCTCTCCTCCGTCCTGGCCCGGCGGGCCGCCGCGTCGGTCGACGGTCAGGTGGTGATCCCCGCGCCGACGCCGTCGCCGGAGGAGGACGACGGCGTCCCCGGCGGCGTGGGCTGACACAATCCCGCGAGCGTCCCGCGACACCGCCCCTGCGGGCATGCCGTGGGTGTTCCGCCGACTTTCCGCGACACCGTCGCCAAGGCCGTCCGCCGGCACCGTCCGTCGGCACCGTCCCGCGGCTTCGGACTCGTCCGATCGGAGCGGCGTTCCCGGACCGGTAAGCTGCCGTTGCGTACGGAGCTTCCCCGCCGAAGCTCCCCAGATGCTCGACGGGTGCGCCCGCGACCTGCCGGGGCACCATACGGCGAGCACGACGCCACGTGAGCCTCATCAACGACCTTAGGAGAAGAGACCGTGTCCGAGCGTACGCTTGTCCTGATCAAGCCCGACGGGGTCCGTCGCGGCCTCATCGGGGACGTCATCGGCCGCATCGAGCGCAAGGGCCTCAAGATCGTGGCGATGGACCTGCGCACGCTCGACGCCGAGACGGCCAAGGCCCACTACGCCGAGCACGCCGAGCGCCCGTTCTTCGGCGAGCTGGTGGAGTTCATCACCGGCGGCCCGCTGGTCGCGATGGTGCTCGAGGGCCCCCGGGCCGTCGAGGCGTTCCGCGCCCTGGCCGGTCTGACCGACCCGGTGAAGTCCGCGCCCGGCACCATCCGCGGCGACCACGCGCTGGAGATCGGTGAGAACGTGGTCCACGGCTCCGATTCGCCGGAGTCCGCCGCCCGGGAAATCAAGATTTTCTTTCCGGACCGTTTCTAGCCTTTGCCACACGAGAGGCCCCGGTTTAAACCGGGGCCTCTCGTGTTTTTCCAGGTGGTGACCGAGCTTAGGCAGGGGAAGGGCGGTTTTTCCGGGGGCTTGAGAGCTCGATGTGCCCAGTGATGAGCACCGACCGTTACGATTCCAATGCAATGCGTCATCCCGCACACCCGCTGAACCCGGTAACCGCTAACCACCTGAAGGAAGGCTTCCTTCCGCATGGGCAGCAAGCTGACATTCCTGGGCCGTGACATGGCTGTCGACCTTGGCACGGCGAACACTCTCGTCTACGTCCGAGGGCGCGGCATCGTCCTGAACGAGCCGTCCGTCGTCGCCATCAACGTCACGACAGGAAAGATCGTGGCAGTTGGGATAGAAGCGAAGCGGATGATCGGGCGGACGCCCGGAAACATCGTCGCGATCCGTCCCCTTAGGGACGGTGTCATCGCGGATTTCGATGTGACCGAGCGAATGCTGCGGTACTTCATCCAGAAGATCCACAAACGCCGGCACTTCGTGCGTCCGCGCATCATCGTGGCCGTGCCCAGTGGCATCACCGCGGTGGAGCAACGCGCGGTGAAGGAGGCGGGCTACCAGGCCGGGGCCCGCCGTGTGTACATCATCGAGGAACCGATGGCGGCGGCGATCGGAGCCGGCCTTCCGGTTCACGAGCCGACCGGGAACATGGTCGTCGACATCGGCGGCGGCACCACCGAGGTGGCCATCATCTCGATGGGCGGCATCGTGACCAGCCAGTCGATCCGCGTCGGGGGAGACGAACTCGACCAGGCGGTCATCGCCTTCACCAAGAAGGAGTACTCCCTGATGCTGGGCGAGCGCACCGCGGAGGAGGTGAAGATCGCCGTCGGGTCCGCCTGCGTCACCGGTGAGGACTTCCACGCCGAGGTGCGCGGCCGCGACCTGGTCAGCGGCCTCCCGAAGACGGTCGTCATCAGCGCCGAGGAGATCCGCCGATCCATCGCCGAGCCGGTCAACGCGATCGTGGACGCGGTGAAGTCGACGCTGGACAAGTGTCCGCCCGAGCTCTCGGGTGACCTCATGGACCGGGGTATCGCCGTGACCGGTGGCGGCGCCCTGTTGCGCGGCATGGTCGACCGGCTCCGCGAGGAGACCGGCATGCCGGTCCACCTGGCCGAGAACGCGCTCGACTCGGTCGCGCTCGGCTCCGGGCGGTGCGTGGAGGACTTTGAAGCCCTCCAGCAGGTGCTCGTGCCGGAGCCCCGCAACTAAGGAGCGTCATGAGAGACACCCGCCGCGCCCGTCTCATACTCGGACTCCTCCTCGCCGTGGCCTTGATCCTCATCACCGTGGATCGCCGGGCCGGGAACGACCACGTCCTCGGCCCGGTGCGCGACTTCGCGGGCGCCGTGTTCGGGAGGGTCGAGCGCGTCGGCGCCGCCGTCACCCGTCCGATCACCGGATTCGTCGGCATGCTGCGCGATGCGCCCTCCGCTCAGCGTGCCGTCGCGGACCTGCGCAAGGAGAACGCGCGGCTGCGGGACGAGGTGTCGGCGCAGCGGCTCGACAAGGCGCGGGCCGAGAAGCTGGACCGCATGCTCGGGCTGGCGGGGCTCGGCCGCTACCGCGTCGTCCCGGCCCAGGTGGTCGCGCGGCGTACGGTGGCCGGTTTCGAGGACACGGTCGAGATCGACGCCGGCACCGGCGACGGGCTCAGGCCCGACATGACGGTGCTGAGCGACGCGGGGCTGGTCGGCCGCATCGTCCAGGCCGGCCCGGACAGCTCGACGGTGGCGTTGCTGACCGACCCGGCTCTTTCGGCGGGGGCCAGGCTGGAGGGCGGCAACGAGCTCGGCGTCGTGAGCGGCCTGGGCGAGGCGGGCGGGGGCGGCAACCTCGTCAGGTTCCGCCTGCTCGACTCCACTGTGCCGATCGGAGTGGGTCGCCGGATCGTCTCGTTCGGTTCGCAGCGGAGCAAGCCGTACGTGCCGGGTGTCCCGATCGGTGTGGTCGAGCGGGTGGACAACACCCCGGGCGATGTGACAAGGACGGCCTACGCGCGGCCCTTCACCGACTTCTCCTCGCTGGACGTCGTCGGCGTGGTGGTCGCGGCGCCGAAGCGCGATCCGCGTGACGCGGTGCTGCCGCCGGTGCCGAAGCCGCCGAAGCCGCGACCCGAGGAGCCGCGGCGCGGCGACGGGAGCCGTGGGCAGGCGGGCGCCTCGCTGGAGGCCGAGTGGGGGCTCGGCGACCGGGGCCACGACGATCGGGGCCACGGCGCGGGCGACGAGTCGAGGGCCGCGACCGAACGGCAGGCGCGCGAGGGCCGGCCCGAGGCCGCTCGGGAGCGGCGCGGCCGGCACGGCACGCAGGCCGTGGACGGAGAGCAGCGCGCCCACGAGCGGTACGCCCAAGAGCCCGAGCGGTACGCCCAAGAGCCCGAGCGGTACGCCCAGGAGCAGGAGCAGTACGCCGCAGACGAGCCGCGCGACGCGCCTCGGCAGCACGACGGCGCCGCGGCGGACGACGGCCGCGGCGGGAGGAACTGAACGATGGCCCGCAACCTCATCGCCGCGCTGCTGCTCTTCGTCGCTCTGGTGCTCCAGGTCAGCGTGGTAAACCGGCTGCTGTTCTCCTGGGCGCCCGACCTGGTGCTCCTGACGGTCGCCGCGCTCGCGACCAGGCGCGGGCCCGTGCCCGGCGCGGTGATCGGTTTCTGCGGGGGGCTGGCCTACGACCTGCTGCCGCCCTCCAACCACACGCTGGGCCAGTACGCACTGGTCCTGTGCGCGCTCGGCTACGCGGCCGGACGCGTGGGAGAGCGCGTGCCGCTGCCCGCGGTGGCGGCGTGCGCGGTGGTCGCGCCCGGCATGCTGGCCGGTCTGGGCGCGTTGATCGGCGCTCCGGGGATCACCTGGCCGGTGCTGGCCACGGCATGGCCCCGGGCCGCGATCTGCAATCTCGTGGCCGCTCCGCTCGTGCTCCGGGCGGTCAAGGTCGTGCACGGCGGCCACCGGAGGAGCACGGGCCGTGGCGAGCTCGTGCCGAACTGGAGACGGGGGACGGCATGA
This sequence comes from Microbispora sp. NPDC088329, assembly GCF_040685655.1. Classification (NCBI taxonomy): domain Bacteria; kingdom Bacillati; phylum Actinomycetota; class Actinomycetes; order Streptosporangiales; family Streptosporangiaceae; genus Microbispora; species Microbispora sp. NPDC088329. Next base: position 233,068 of record NZ_JBFBIP010000012.1, on the reverse strand, counting down.
CACGTTTGCGCGGGCGCCTGCTCGTCCTGCAGGTGCTGGTCATCGCCATGATCGTGGTGCTCGTCGTCCGGCTGTGGCAGGTCCAGGTGGTGCAGGGGTCGCGGTTCGTCACGGTCGCGACGGAGACGCGCACCCGAGAAGTGCGGGTCCCCGCTCTGCGGGGGGCGATCCTCGACTCCTCCGGCCGCCCGCTCGTGCGCAACCGCACGACGCTGGTGGTCTCGGTGGACCGCGGCCGGTTGGAGCGGATGCCGGACGGCGGCGACGCGGTCCTGCGCCGGCTGTCCGCCGTGCTGAAAGTGCCGCTGTCGAAGCTGAAGCAGGAGATCCGGGCATGCGGTCCCGGCGTCAGCCGCCCGTGCTGGCCCGGCTCGCCGTACACGCCGATCCCGGTCGCCACCAACGTCAACCCGCGGGCGGCGCTGCAGATCCTGGAACGCCAGGAGGACTTCCCCGGCGTCACGGCCGACATCCAGGCGATCCGCGACTATCCCAGCGGCAAGGACGCCGCGCAGTTGCTCGGTTACCTGCAGCCGGTGACGCAGAGCGAGCTGGAGAAGCGGGAGGGGCTCAAGGCCAACTACTCGGGCGTCGACCTCACCGGCCGCGACGGCCTGGAGCGGACCTACGACTCCGCACTGCGCGGCACGCCCGGCCTGCGCAACGTCCAGGTGGACCGGATGGGCAAGGTGATCACGGTCAACCAGCAGTCCGACCCGGTTCCCGGCGACATCCTGGTGACCAGCATCGACGCCAACGTGCAGCGCGTCGTCGAGAAGTCGCTCGACCAGGCCATGCAGGAGGTGCCCAACTCCGACGGCGCCGCCGGCGTGGTGCTCGACGTGAAGACCGGCCGCGTGATCGCGATGGCCAGCCGGCCGACGTACGACCCCAGGGTCTGGACGGGCGGCATCGCCGAGAAGGACTACCGCCGACTGCTGTCGGACAAGTCGGGCAAGCCGCTGGTGTCGCGGGCGATCGCCGGCGAGTACGCCCCGGGTTCGACCTTCAAGATCAGCTCAGCGTCCGCGATGGTCGCCGACGGCGAGCCGCTGCACGGCACCTATCAGTGCCCGAGTTCCTACAACGTGGAAGGCCGGTCCTACCCGAACGCGGGCGGCATGAGCCTGGGCGCGATCTCGCTCCACGAGGCGCTGGTGAAGTCGTGCGACACCGTGTTCTACAAGGCCGGATACGAGGAGTGGCTGCGCGACGGCGGCAAGACGCCCAAGGCCAAGGTCAAGGAGCCGATGCCGAACATGGCCAAGGCCTACGGCTTCGGCAAGCGCACCGGCGTCGACCTGCCCGGCGAGTCCGCGGGCCGCATTCCGACCCGGGCGTGGAAGCTCGACCTGTACAACTCCACCAAGTCGGAGATGTGCAAGCGGGCCAAGATCGGCTACCCGGAGATGAAGGACCAGAGCCGGGCCGCGTTCGCCAAGCGGCTGGCCAACGAGAACTGCCTGGAGGGCATGATCTTCCACGCCTACGAGGCGGTCAACCTCTCGATCGGCCAGGGAGACGTCCTGGTCACGCCCCTCCAGCTCGCCCGGGCGTACGCGGCGCTGCTCGGCGACGGCAACGTCCGCAGCCCGCGTGTCGGCTGGGCGCTGATGCGCCCGGACGGCACCCTTAAGCAGGAGATCCCGGTCCCGATCGTGGGGCACCTGCCGGTCAACGACGAGACCCGCACCTATATCCGTAAGGCGCTCAGCGAGGTGCCCTCGGACGGCACGGCGGCGGGCGCGTTCCGCGGGTTCCCGCTGAACATCGTCAAGATCGGCGGCAAGACCGGTACAGCGGAGGTCTACGGCAAGGAGGACACGTCGTGGTTCGCGTCCTTCGCGCCCGCGGACAATCCGCGGCTGGTCACCGTGGTCATGGTGGCGCAGGGCGGCTTCGGCGCCTCGACCGCCGCGCCCGCCGTGCGGCGCATCTGGGAAGGGATCTTCGGGCTCGGCAAGGGGGACAACGGCAAGCCGATCAAGCCGGCGCTTCCGGACGGCAAACCGGTGACGCGGCTGCCGGCCATCAGCCGCGACAACACGCAGTGAGGCGGGCCTGCCATGACTGAGGCCATCGGGGTACGACGGAGGTCGTTCGCGAGCCGCGTCGTCGGCCGGGGATCGGTCTTCTGGCGGATGGACTGGCTGCTGTTCGGAGCGGTTGCCGCGCTCAGTGTGATCGGCACGCTGCTGGTGTGGTCGGCCACCCGGACGTGGTCGTCGATCGAGCCGACGGGCATGGCCAAGAAGCATGTGCTCAACCTGCTCATCGGCCTGGCCCTCTACAGCGCGGTCGCGGTGACCGACTATCGCTGGCTGCGCACGTACGCGCCTGTCTTGTACGGCATCGCCGTCGTCGGGCTGATCCTGGTGATCAGCCCGATGGGTTCGACGGTCAACGGCCACCACTCGTGGATTCTGCTGGGCGGGGGCTTCGCCCTGCAGCCCGCCGAGCTGATGAAACCGGCGCTGGTGGTCATGCTGGCCCGGCTGCTGGTCCCGACGTCGGAAAAGGGGAAGGTCAAGGACCGCCCGAGGGCCGCCGGTCTCGCGCTGTCCCTCGCGGCGGCGGGCGGCGCGGCGGCGCTGGTCATGCTGGAACCCGACCTCGGCACCACGATGGTGCTGATGGCGACGACCGGCGCCGTCGTCGTCCTCGCCGGGATACGCAAGCGCTGGGTCGTGGCAGGGGTGCTGCTCGCGGCCCTCGTGGCGGTGGCGGTGTGGTCGCTGGGTCTGCTCAAGCCGTACCAGGTGGCCCGGTTCACCGCGCTCATCGACCCGTCGAGCGACCCCCGCGGCGTGGGCTACAACAGCACGCAGGCGCTGGTGGCGATCGGCTCGGGCGAGGTGTTCGGCAAGGGCCTGTTCCACGGCGGCCAGACCACGGGACGGTTCGTGCCCGAGCAGCACACCGACTTCATCTTCACCGTCGCGGGCGAGGAGCTCGGCTTCGTCGGAACGGTCACCGTGGTGGCCCTGCTCGGTGTGGTGCTGCTGCGCGGTGCGCGCATCGCCCGGATGTGCGGCGACCGGTTCAGCGCGCTCGTCTCCGGCGGCATCGTCGCGTGGCTGGCCTTCCAGACACTCGTCAACGTCGGCATGACCATCGGCATCATGCCGATCACCGGAGTGCCGCTGCCGTTCGTCTCCTACGGCGGCACCGCGACGTTCGCGAACATGACGGCGGTGGCCATTCTGCAGGCGATCCATCTCAGGTCACGGCCCGTGTGACCCGGCGCCCTATGAGAGCCGTCCGCAGGGTGGCGGCTCGCGGCTCTCACTGGCATCCGCACCGTGCGTCGAACACTATGGGAACGAAACAGGTTCGGGGGTTGAACGAACCATTACGGAGGAGCGGTGACTCCGGACGACGAGACGCGGGAGCGCCAGCGCGCCCTTGACCTGCTGCGCAGGGCCTTCCCCGACTACCGGATCGTGTACGGCGGCGGACGATGGGCCGCCGCGGCCGCGGGCGACCCGCCGACGGTGTGGTTCGCCGAGACGCCGGCCAGCCTGTGCGGGCAGCTCTTCACGGCCCAGTTGCGCCGTGGCGGGACGGTCGTTCCTCTCCGGCTGGAGGAGAGCGACTCCCAATGCGCGAGGTGACAGTGTGCGAGGTGACCGGTTCGTGACATGGACGACGTTAGCGTGCCGGTGTCACCACTGGGAGAGCCGATGACGACACCCTCACGCGGCGGGGACCGGTCCCCCATCCAAATCGCCGGCGGCATCCGCGAGCGCACCCTCGCCGCTCTCGGGGAGCCGCCGACGACCGCGGTCTTCCATCAGATCGCCGAGGAGATCCACCTCTGTTGCCCGCGGCTGACCCGTTTCAAGTGCCTGCGCCTGGCGTACGGGTGGACGGTCGAGGAGGCGATCGAGCGCTTCCACGCGATGTGCGACCGCGAGCAGGTCAAGCGCAGAGGCCTGAGCGAGAGGTCGTGGCGGGAGTGGGAGGCCGGGGCCCGGCCCGACCGCGACTACACCGACCTGCTGTGCCGCCTGTTCGAGACGGGCCCGGTGCAGCTCGGGTTCGCCCGGGACTACACGCCCCCGGAGATGCGCCGCCCCGAGGCGTGGCGGCGCCCCTCCACGCCCGACCTGATCAGCACCGCCGCGCAGGAGGCGAGCGAGCACGCCGAGCGGGTCGAGGCGAGCGAGATCGGCGACAGCACGCTGGAGCGGCTGCGCACGCAGGTGATCTGGCTGTCCCGGCGGTACGTCTGGGAGGCGCCGCTGCCGCTGTTCGTCGAGATGCGGGCGCTGCAGGAGCAGACCCGCCGGGCCCTGGAGCGGCGCGTCCACCCGGGCCAGGCCGGTGAGCTGTACTTCCTGGCGGGGACGCTGTGCGGGCTGATGGCCAACGCGAGCATGGACATGGGCCGGCGCGTGCCCGCCGATACCCTCGCCCGCGCGGCGTGGACGTACGGCAGGATCGCCGGCCACCGGTCGCTCATGGGCTGGGCCCGCGGCATGCAGGCGTCGGTCGCGCTGTGGGACCGGCGGTACGAGGACGCGGCGGGCTATGCCGAGGACGGCCTCACCCAGCTGCCACGGGGTCAGGGCGGCGCGCGGCTGCACATGCTGCGCGCGCGGGCGGGGGCGATGCTCGGCTGGACCCGCGAGGCCGAGGACGACCTGCTCAAGGCGGCGGACGCCCGGGAGTCGGGCGCGGGCGACGAACTGCACGACGGCTTCGCCGGGGAGTTCTCCTTCCGGCCCGCCAAGCACGCCTACTACACGGCGGTCACGCACCTGCACCTCGGCCAGCCCGTCCGGGCGATCGAGCAGGCCCGCACCGCGCTCGGCCTGTACGCGCGGGAGGACCGGCAGAACCGGTCGTACGGCTGCGAGGCGATGGCCGGCGCCCACCTCGCGGTCGCGCACCTGATGGAGGACGATCCCGGCGGGGCCGAGCAGGCACTGACCCCACTGCTCGCCCTGCCGCCCGAGCGCAGGATCGACAGCCTCGCCGAGACCCTCCAGTCCACCCGGGCCATGGTGCGGGGGGAGCTCGCCGAGCGGCTCGAGTCGTTCTGCGCGACCGGCCTGCCCCAGTCGGCCGCCCGGGCGCTGCCCGAGACCCTGCCGGGGACACCGTCCGAGGCGCCGCGCAGTGAGGGAGGGACGCGATGAGTGTCTCCACCGTCGCCGGCACCCCGCCCGCGCTCGCCGAGGCGTGCCGCCAGGCGGGGCTCAGCGCCGACGGCGCCCGGCTGCTGCGCAGTTTCGCCAACACGGTGTACCACCTGCCGGGGGAGGGGGTCGTCGTCCGCCTCGCGGAGGCGGGCACTCCCGGCAAGTACGACCGCCTTGTCACCTCGCTCAAGGTCACCCGCTGGCTGCACGAGCAGGGATTTCCCGTGACGCTGCCGCTCGACGTGCGCCAGCCGCTGGCCGTCGAGGGCTGCCTGGCGACCTTCTGGCACTACGAGGACGGCGCGGACGACGGCGATCCGGTCCCGCTCGGCCTGCTGCTGCGGTGGCTGCACTCCCTGCCGCCGGTCCCGTTCGCGCTGCCGACCTACGATCCTTTCGGCCGCGTGCGGCGGGCCGTACGTGCCAGTCTCGTGCTGGACGGCGAGGAGCGGGAGTGGCTGCTGCGCCGGTGCGCGGCGCTGGAGGAGGCGTACTACGAGCGGGTCGAGTTCGCCCTGCCGTACGGGCTGATCCACGGGGACGCGCACCGGGGCAACCTCATCCGCACCGCGGACCGGATCCTGCTGTGCGACTGGGACTCGGCCGGCGCCGGGCCGCGCGAGATCGACCTGGTGCCCACGTTGCAGGGCGCCAGGTTCGGCCTGGCGGACGCGCAGCGCGACGGCTTCGCCCAGGCGTACGGGTGCGACATAAGGGACTGGCCGGGCTACCCGGTGCTGCGCGACATCAGGGAGCTGCAGACGCTGACGGCCGTGCTGCGCATCGGGCACCGGGACGCCGTGGCGCACGCCGAACTGCGCCATCGCCTGGCCTCGCTGCGCGCGGGCGACGACCGGATCTGGCACCCCTTCTGACGGCGGGAGATCCGCAGGGGACACTCGCGGGAGCCGATACCCTGGAAGCATGTCTGTCGAGTCGTTGTTTTCCCGCCTGGAGCCGCTGCTGCCCAAGGTGCAGAAGCCGATCCAGTACGTCGGGGGCGAGCTGAACTCGACGGTCAAGGACTGGGACGAGGCGACCGTCCGGTGGGCCCTGATGTACCCGGACGCCTACGAGGTCGGCCTGCCCAACCAGGGGGTGCAGATCCTCTACGAGATCCTCAACGAGCTGCCCGAGACGCTGGCGGAGCGCACCTACGCGGTGTGGCCCGATCTCGAGGCGCTCATGCGGTCCGAGGGCGTCCCGCAGTTCACCGTGGACGGCCACCGGCCGGTTCGCGCGTTCGACGTCCTCGGGGTGTCGTTCGCCACCGAACTCGGCTACACGAACCTCCTCACCGCGCTCGACCTGGCGGGGATCCCGCTGGAGGCGGCGGACCGCACCGACGAGGACCCGATCGTGCTGGCGGGCGGTCACGCCGCGTTCAACCCGGAGCCGATCGCCGACTTCCTCGACGCCGCGGTGCTCGGTGACGGCGAGCAGATCGCCATCGCGATTTCCGAGGTGCTGCGCGAGTGGAAGGCCGAGGGGTCGCCCGGCGGCCGCGACGAGCTGCTGATGCGTCTCGCCTCCACCGGCGGGGTGTACGTCCCGAAGTTCTATGACGTCGAGTACCACCCGGACGGCCGCATCATGCGCGTCGTCCCCAACCGCGACGGCGTGCCGACGCGCGTGTTCAAGCACACGGTCATGGACCTCGACGAGTGGCCGTATCCGAAGAAACCGCTGGTCCCGCTCGCCGAGACCGTGCACGAGCGGTTCAGCGTCGAGATCTTCCGGGGCTGCACCCGGGGCTGCCGCTTCTGCCAGGCGGGGATGATCACCCGTCCGGTCCGGGAGCGGTCGATCACCACGATCGGCGACATGGTCGAGGCGGGGATCAAGGAGTCCGGCTTCAACGAGGTCGGGCTGCTCTCGCTGTCCAGCGCGGACCACTCCGAGATCGCCGATGTGACCAGGGGTCTCGCCGACCGCTACGAGGGCAGCCAGGTCGGCCTGTCCCTGCCGTCCACCAGGGTCGACGCGTTCAACATCGACCTGGCGAACGAGTTGTCCCGCAACGGCCGTCGTTCCGGGCTCACGTTCGCGCCGGAGGGCGGATCCGAGCGGATGCGCAAGGTGATCAACAAGATGGTCACCGAGGAGGACCTGATCCGCACGGTCACCACCGCCTACTCCAACGGCTGGCGGCAGGTGAAGCTCTACTTTATGTGCGGGCTGCCGACGGAGGAGGACGAGGACGTCCTCGGCATCGCCGACCTGGCCAAGAAGGTCATCAAGGCGGGCCGTGACGCGACGGGTTCGCGTGACATCCGCTGCACGGTCTCCATCGGCGGGTTCGTGCCCAAGCCGCACACCCCGTTCCAGTGGGCCGCCCAGTGCGACCACGAGACGGTGGACCGCCGGCTGCGCGCGCTGCGCGACGCCCTGCGCTCCGACAAGGAGTACGGCAGGGCGATCGGCTACCGCTACCACGACGGCAAGCCGTCGATCGTGGAGGGGCTGCTGTCGCGTGGTGACCGCCGGGTGGGCCGGGTCATCCGCGCCGTCTGGGAGGACGGCGGCCGGTTCGACGGCTGGAGCGAGCACTTCTCGTTCGAGCGGTGGATGGCGGCGGCGGAGCGTGCCCTGGCCGACGAGCCGGTGGACGTGGACTGGTACACGATCCGTGAGCGGGACGAGCACGAGGTGCTCCCCTGGGATCACCTCGACGCCGGTCTCGACCGCGAGTGGCTGTGGCAGGACTGGCAGGACGCGCTGGGCGACGTGGAGGTCGAGGACTGCCGCTGGACGCCCTGCTACGACTGCGGCGTCTGCCCCACGATGGGGACGGAGATCCAGATCGGCCCCACGGGCAGGAAACTTCTGCCACTCACCGTGATCTGACGCTCACGGCCTATCCTGAGACAACGATCGACCGACACCGGAAGGACGACGGAACTCTGAAACCCGTTCCCGACGGGCCCGCGCCCGAACCGACGGTGCAGCGCCTGCGTGTGCGCTACGCCAAGCGGGGCCGCCTGCGTTTCACCAGCCACCGTGACATCTCCCGCGCCGTCGAACGGGCGGTGCGGCGAGCCGGCATCCCGGTGGCCTACAGCGCCGGCTTCAGCCCCCACCCGAAGATCTCCTATGCCGGCGCCGCCCCCACCGGAGTGGCGAGCGAGGCCGAGTACCTCGAGATCGGGGTGAACCGGCCATGTGACCCGCGGCGGGTTCGCGACGACCTCGACGCCTCGTTGCCGCCGGGACTGGACGTGCTCGACGTGGTGGAGGCGCGGGACGGGAACCTGGCCGACCGGCTGGAGGGCTCGTCGTGGGAGCTGCGGCTCCCCGGGGCCGATCCGGGCGAGGCGGAGCGGGCGGTGAAGGAGTTCCTGGCGGCCGACCAGGTGGAGGTCGAACGCCTGACCAAGAAGGGAATGCGGCGGTTCGACGCCCGCCAGGCGGTGCGTTCGCTCGCCGTGCTCGACGGTCCGGGAATTACGGCAGGTCAGGAGACCGTTCAACCGTGTGTCATACTTCGTATGGTTGTTCGGCACGAAACACCTGCCGTCCGGCCCGATGACGTGCTCATGGGTCTGCGTCTCGTGGCAGGCTTCGCGCCGCCGTCACCCGCAGCGGTGACCAGGCTGGCGCAGGGGCCGCTCGACGCGATGACCGGTGAGCCCGCCGACCCGTTCGCTTTCGACCGGGCAGGCGGAGACCGATAAGACTTGCCGCCGAGGCGCCGACAGGAAGCCCGGCGGACCGCGAGAGACGAGAGCCTCCGCGCGGCGCGGAGACGTGCCCGGAGGCTGACGGGAGAGCGCCCGCATGCTCGACAACGAGCCCACTGACGGGGCTGTGAGCCTTGACGGTGACACGACAACGGAAGAACGCGGCCAGGCCGGGGGAGACGCTGTTTCCTCCGGTCCCTCCGGCGTGCGCAAGACGCCGCGCCGCCGGGCGGCGAGCCGCCCGGCCGGGCCTCCGCCCGAGCCGGACGACCTGCCGCCGCCGGTGACCACGGTGGCCGCGGCCAGCATGCCGAAGGCTGCCGAAAGCACTGCGCCGAAGGTTGCCGAAAGCACGGCGCCGCAGGCCGCGGAGACCACCGCGCCGGAGGTGGCCGAGGCCACGGCGTCGGCCGCGCAGGCCGAGCCGGTGACACCGGAGGAGCCGGTCGCGAAGGAACGGCCCAAGCGGGTCACCCGCCGTCGTACCAAGACCGCCGAGCCGGCCGTCCTCGAGACGCCGGCCGTCCTCGAGACGCCGGCCGTTCCCGAGACGCCGGCCGTTCCCGAGACAGCGCCGGCGGAGGCCGCCCTCGTGGAGACGGCGACGACCGGGGACGACGAGCCGGCCGCGCCCACCCGGCGACGCCGCACCCGCAAGAGGACCGACGAGAGTGAGCCGTCGCCCCAGCAGCCTGAGCAGGCAGAGGAGGCGGTGCAGGCCGAGGAGTCCCCGGCCCCCCGGCGCCGTCGCCGGGCCCGCGCGGAAGAGCCGGCGACGGAACGATCCAGGGCGATGAGCGCCGCGGAGGCCGAGGTCGCCGCCGCGCTGCGCCTCAACCTCCCCGATGAGGAGCCGCTCGACGACGAGCCGCTCGACATCGAGGACGTCGACATCGAAGACGACGACGCCGAGGAGGACGGCGGGCGGCCGGACGTGGTGGCCGATCCCTTCGGGCTCTCGGCTCGGCAGGCGTCCGTACCCTCGGTGACCTTCCAGGCGCCGTCGGCGTTGTTCCAGCCGCTCTTCCAGGCCCCCGACCCGTTCGCGGTGCCCGCGCCGCGGCCCGCGTCGCCGGCCGAGCCGGTGTCCGCCGACGAGGAGGAGCCGGAGGAGCCCGGGGAGACGACCGAGTCCGGCGAGGACGAGTCCGAGGCGGATGGCGGCGGCCGCAGGCGGCGGCGCCGCCGCGGCGGGCGCGGACGCGGCGCCCGTGCCAGGGACACCGAGGACGGCGAGGACGGCGAGGAGCCCGAAGGCGAGGGCGAGGAGCCGCAGTCCGCGTCGGCCGAGGAGGAGGACCGCGAGCAGGCGGAGGACGACGCCGAGGGCCAGACCGGCACCCGGCGCCGTCGGCGCCGTCGCCGCCGGGGCACCGAGGAGGCCGAGCTGGCCCCCGACGACCCGCCGAACACCGTCGTCCGCATCCGGGCGCCCCGCGCCACCAGGTCCACCTCGGTGGACGAGGTCCAGGGCGTACGGGGATCGACCCGGCTGGAGGCGAAGAAGCAGCGCCGCCGCGAGGGCCGCGAGCTGGGCCGCCGCCGTCCCCCGATCATCACGGAGTCGGAGTTCCTGGCCCGGCGCGAGTCGGTCGAGCGGATCATGGTGGTGCGCCGCCAGGGCGGCCGCACCCAGATCGCGGTGCTCGAGGACGGCATCCTCGTCGAGCACTACGTCGACAGGGAGTCCAGCCAGTCGTACGTCGGCAACGTCTATCTCGGCAAGGTCCAGAACGTGCTGCCCTCGATGGAGGCGGCGTTCGTGGACATCGGCAAGGGTCGCAACGCCGTGCTGTACGCCGGCGAGGTGAACTTCGACACCGCGGGGCTGGAGGGCCAGCCCAAGCGGATCGAGGCGGCGCTGAAGTCCGGGCAGTCGGTGCTCGTCCAGGTCACCAAGGACCCGATCGGCCACAAGGGCGCCAGGCTGACCTCCCAGATCAGCCTCCCCGGCCGCTACCTGGTCTATGTGCCGGACGGCTCGATGACCGGCATCAGCCGCAAGCTCCCCGACAAGGAGCGGGCGCGGCTGAAGCAGATTCTGCGCAAGGTCATGCCGGAGAACGCGGGCGTCATCGTGCGCACGGCCGCGGAGGGCGCCTCGGAGGAGGAGCTCAGCCGCGACGTCGCCCGGCTGTCGGCGCAGTGGGAGAACATCCAGCGCAAGGCCAAGTCGGCCAGCCCGCCGGAACTGCTGTCCGGCGAGCCCGACCTGACCGTCCGGGTGGTCCGCGACGTCTTCAACGAGGACTTCAGCTCCCTGGTCGTCGAGGGCGACGAGGCGTGGACGACCGTGGACGAGTACGTCCGCTACGTCGCCCCGCACCTCGCCGAGCGGCTGACGAAGTGGGAGGAGGAGACCGACGCCTTCTCCGCCTACCGCATCGACGAGCAGATCGCCAAGGCGATGGAGCGCAAGGTGTGGCTGCCGTCCGGCGGTTCCCTGGTGATCGACCGGACCGAGGCGATGACGGTCGTCGACGTCAACACCGGTAAGTTCACCGGGCAGGGCGGCAACCTCGAGGAGACCGTCACCCGCAACAACCTGGAGGCGGCCGAGGAAATCGTCCGCCAGCTCAGGCTGCGGGACATCGGCGGCATCATCGTGATCGACTTCATCGACATGGTTCTGGAGAGCAACCGCGATTTGGTGCTCCGGCGGCTGCTGGAGTGCCTGGCGCGGGACCGGACCAAGCACCAGGTGGCGGAGGTCACCTCGCTGGGTCTGGTGCAGATGACCCGTAAGCGGGTCGGCCAGGGCCTTCTGGAGGCGTTCTCCACGCCGTGTGACTGCTGTCACGGGCGCGGGATCATCGTCTCGACCGAGCCGGTCGAGGCGAAGCCCGAGCCGCGCGGCACGCAGGGCAAGATGGCCATCGAGAAGTCGGTGGCCGAGAAGCTGGCGGCGAGCGAGAGCTCGGTCGCCGCGGCGTCGGGTTCGGCGCGCGAGAGCGTCACGGACGCCATCGACGCCGATCCCAACGGCTCCGACGAGGGCGAGAGCTCCGCGTCGTCTTCCCGGGGACGGCGACGTTCCCGCAGGAAGACGGCGGAGTAACGACTTCGTCATCCGGCGGTCCGCTCGGTTCGACCTGGGTACCGGATATCCGGTACCCTAGGCAATCGGTGCGCCCGGTGTCGGCGTGCCTGGCTTCGCGCGCCTGCCCGGATCGCCGGTCGTGTTATCGACAGCAGCTGGATGCGGGGCGCGGCATCTCAGCATTTAGCCAGTAGAAGGGTTCCGCGGTGTACGCGATCGTTCGTTGCGGCGGCAGGCAGCAGAAGGTCTCCGTCGGGGACGTCCTCGAGGTGGACAAGGTCGCCGGCGAGGTTGGCTCCTCGGTGTCGCTGCCGGCGGTGCTCGTCGTCAACGACGGCGATGTCACCACCGACGCAGCCACGCTTTCCCGGTTCCAGGTGACCGCCGAGATCCTCGGCGAGACCAAGGGCCCGAAGATCCGGATTCTGAAGTACAAGAACAAGACCGGATACAAGAAGCGCCAGGGTCACCGTCAGCGGTACACCCAGGTCAAGGTCACCGGCATCAACCCCGGACAGTAGTTTCCCGGGGGACGACCCCCGCTTACCCCCGAAAGGGAGTGAACCATGGCACACAAGAAGGGCGCCTCGTCCACCCGGAACGGCCGTGACTCGAACGCTCAGCGCCTCGGTGTGAAGCGTTTCGGCGGTCAGCTGGTGAACGCGGGCGAGATCATCGTCCGTCAGCGCGGCACGCACTTCCACCCCGGCGACAACGTCGGCCGTGGTGGCGACGACACGCTGTTCGCCCTGGCCACCGGCCGGGTGCAGTTCGGCACCAAGCGCGGTCGCCGCGCGGTGAGCATCGTCCCGGCCGCGGAGTAGATCCGCCCCGGACATTCACAAGCAGCGCGATGAGGCGGATCGAGCATTCGGTCCGCCTCATCGCTTTTTCCATAGCAGTAAGGGGGAGCGGCTGATGGCCGACTTCGTGGACCACGTCGTCCTGCACATCAAGGCGGGTGACGGGGGCAACGGCTGCGCCTCCATCCACCGGGAGAAGTTCAAGCCGCTCGGCGGGCCCGACGGCGGCAACGGCGGACGCGGCGGCGACGTCATCCTGGAGGTGGATCCCAACACCGCCACCCTGCTGGAGTACCACCACCGGCCGCACCGCCGGGCGGGCAACGGCAAGCAGGGCATGGGCTCGAACCGGGACGGCGCCAACGGCGAGGACATCGTCCTTCCGGTGCCCAACGGCACGGTCGTGAAGGACGCCAGGACCGGCGAGGTGCTGGTCGACCTGGTCGGCGCCGGCACCCGGTACGTCGCCGCGCAGGGCGGCTTCGGCGGCCTCGGCAACGCCGCGCTCGCCAACGCCAAGCGCAAGGCCCCGGGCTTCGCGCTGCTGGGCGAGCCGGGCGACGAGGCCGAGATCGTGCTCGAACTCAAGACCGTCGCCGACGTGGCGCTGGTCGGGTTCCCCAACGCGGGCAAGTCGTCGCTGATCGCGGCGCTGTCCGCGGCCCGGCCCAAGATCGCCGACTATCCGTTCACGACGCTCATTCCGAACCTCGGTGTGGTCACGGCGGGCGAGACGGTCTTCACGGTCGCCGACGTGCCGGGGCTCATCCCGGGGGCGTCCGAGGGCCGGGGTCTCGGTCACGAGTTCCTGCGGCACGTCGAGCGCTGCTCGACGATCGTGCACGTGCTCGACTGCGCGACGATCGAACCGGGGCGCGACCCGATGACCGACTTCGAGGTGATCGAGGCCGAGCTGGCGGCGTACGGCTCGCTGCAGGACCGGCCGCGGCTGGTCGCGCTGAACAAGGTGGACGTCCCGGACGGCCGGGACCTGGCCGACATCGTCACGCCCATGCTGGAGGAGCGCGGCCTGCGCGTCTTCGAGATCTCCGCCGCCAGCCACGAGGGCCTGCGGCCCCTGGCGTACGCGATGGCGGAGATGGTGGCGGCGGCCCGGGCGCAGGCCCCGGTCGAGGAGCCCACGCGGCTGGTCATCCGGCCCAGGCAGCTCGGCGAGACCGGGTTCGCGGTGCGGCGCCTCGACGAGAACCGCTTCCAGGTGACCGGCGAGAAGCCCGAGCGGTGGATCCGCCAGACCGACTTCTCCAACGACGAGGCCGTCGGCTATCTGGCCGACCGCCTCGAACGGCTCGGCGTCGAGGGAGAACTGATCAAGGCCGGTGCGACGGCCGGCGCCGAGGTGATCATCGGTCCGATGGAGGGCGGCTACGTCTTCGACTGGCAGCCGTCGCAGGCCACGGAGGCGACCATGGGCCCGCGTGGCACCGACGCGAGGCTCGGCTGATCGGAGGGCCGGAGTGGGAGATGGCGTGACGGGCAGGGAACGGATCCGAGAGGCCGCGAAGCTGGTGGTCAAGGTGGGGTCGTCATCGCTGACCACCCCCCAGGGCATGATCGACGTCGACCGGGTGGACGCGCTGGTGGACGTGCTGGCCGCCCGGCGCAGGGCGGGCACGCAGATCGTGCTCGTGTCGTCCGGCGCCATCGCCGCGGGGCTCGGCCCGCTCGGGCTGCGCGCCCGGCCCAAGGACCTGGCCACCCAGCAGGCGGCCGCCTCGGTGGGGCAGGGGGTGCTGATCGCGCGGTACACCTCGTCGTTCGCCAGGTACGGCCTGCGCGTGGGACAGGTGCTGCTGACGGCCGACGACATGATGCGCCGGTCGCACCACCGCAATGCCCGGCGGGCGCTGGCCCGCCTGCTGGAGCTCGGCATCATGCCCGTCGTCAACGAGAACGACACCGTGGCCACCGACGAGATCCGCTTCGGTGACAACGACAGGCTGGCGGCGTTGGTGGCCCACCTGATCCACGCCGACGGGCTGGTGCTCCTGTCGGACGTCGACGCGTTGTACGACGGCGATCCCCGCAAGGACGGCGCCACCCGCATCGCCGAGGTCCGCGGGCCGGAAGACCTGGATGACGTCGAGCTGGGCACCTCGGGACGCGTGGGCACCGGCGGCATGATCACCAAGGTGGAGGCGGCCCGCATCGCGACCGGAGCGGGCGTCCCGGTGGTGCTCACGGCGGCGGCCCACGCGGCCCAGGCGCTCGCCGGGGCCGACATCGGCACCTGCTTCCACCCGGGCGGCCGCCACCCCGGCACCCGTCTGCTGTGGCTCGCCCATGCGACGACCGGCAGGGGCCGCCTGTATCTGGACGCGGGCGCCGTCGAGGCCGTCGTACGGCGGCGCAAGTCGCTGCTTCCCGCGGGCGTGGTGAAGGTCGAGGGCGACTTCGCGGCGGGCGACCCGGTGGACGTGTGCGCGCCGTCCGGCGACAGGATCGCTCGCGGCCTGGTGAACTACGACGCGGGGGAGATTCCCGAGCTGCTCGGCCGCTCCACCCGGGAGCTGGCGAGAACACTCGGCCCGGAGTATCGGCGTGAGCTGATCCACCGGGACGACATGGTCATACTGGAGCCCACCACCACACGTGACGGAGCACGAGGCAATGTCTGAGGCAGAGGAATTCCTGAAGGTCGCCCACGCCGCGAGGGACGCCGCGACGGTGCTCGCGCCGATGCCGCGCGCGCCGAAGGACGCGGCGCTGCGGGCCGTGGCCGGCGCCCTGGAGGAGGCCGCGGACGAGATCGTCGCGGCCAACGCGGTGGACGTGGAGCGCGCCAGGGAGAACGGCACCTCCGAGGCGATGATCGACCGGCTGCGGCTCGACGCCGGCCGGATCGCCGCGATCGCGGAGGCGGTCCGCCAGGTGGCCGACCTGCCCGACCCGGTCGGCGAGGTCGTGCGCGGCAGCACGCTGCCCAACGGCCTGGAGCTGCGTCAGGTGCGGGTGCCTCTCGGCGTCATCGGCATCATCTACGAGGGCAGGCCCAACGTCACCGTGGACGCGGCCGCGCTGTGCCTCAAGAGCGGCAACGGCGTGCTGTTGCGCGGGTCGTCCAGCGCGTACTCCTCCAACACGGCGCTGGTGCGGATCATGCAGCGGGCGCTGGCGGCGACCGAGGTGCCGGCGGACGCCGTGCAGCTCGTGCCCGGCCAGACCCGCGAGTCGGTCAAGCACCTGATGCGCGCCCGGGGCCTGGTCGACGTGCTGATCCCGCGCGGCGGCGCCTCGCTCATCAACAGCGTGGTCGAGGAGTCGACCGTGCCGGTCATCGAGACCGGGGTGGGCAACTGCCACGTGTACGTGGACGCCGACGCCGACATCGACACCGCTCTGAAGATCCTGGTGAACGCCAAGGCGCAGCGGCCCTCGGTGTGCAACGCGGCCGAGACGGTCCTCGTGCACGCCGCCATCGCCGGCGAGTTCGTCCCGAAGGCGCTGACGGCGCTGAAGGACGCGGGCGTGACCGTCCACGGGGACGAGCGGGTGCGGGCCTACGGCGCCGACGTCGTGCCCGCCACCGAGGAGGACTTCACGAGCGAGTACCTCTCGCTCGACATCGCCGCCGCGGTGGTCGACTCTCTGGACGACGCGGTCGCGCACATCCGCAGGTACGGCTCGGCCCACACCGACGCCATCGTGACCCGTTCCCAGCAGGCCGCCCGCAGGTTCGTGGCGACGGTGGACTCGGCGGCGGTCGCGGTGAACGCCTCGACCCGCTTCACCGACGGCGGGGAGTTCGGCTTCGGGGCGGAGATCGGCATTTCCACCCAGAAGCTGCACGCCCGCGGCCCGATGGGGCTGCCGGAGCTGACCTCCACCAAGTGGATCTACACGGGCGAGGGGCACGTACGAGGGTGACCGTCGGACGCGGGTGAGGACGGGACGCGGGCCGAGGCCCGCGTCCACCCGGCTCGTATGCGCTCCGACTTGTACGCGGTCCGAACGGCGCGCCTCCACCGATTCCGGCGGCGGGACCGCTATGGTTGGCGCTCCTATGGCTGGACGTCTCGGGCGGGTCGGCCCCTACGCGCTGATGGAGCGGCTGGGCCGGGGTGGCATGGGTGAGGTGTACCTCGCCGTCGGCCGCCGGGGCGACCGCGTCGCCGTGAAGATGCTGCGCGACCCCATCGAGAACGACGCCGACGCCCGATTACGACTCGAACGCGAGGTCCGGGCGCTGCGCCGGGTCGAGAATCCCTACGTGGCCCAGGTGCTCGACGCCGACCTGTCCGGCGACCGGCCGTACCTCGTGATGGAGTACGTCGAGGGGGAGAACCTCCTCGACGCCGTACGGCGCGGCGGGCCGCTGCCGGAGCATCGGCTCATCGCGCTGGCGCACGGCCTCGCGGCGGCGCTGGCGATCATCCACGCGGGCGGGATCGTGCACCGCGACGTCAAGCCGGCCAACGTCCTGCTGGGCGCGGACGGGCCGGTGCTGATCGACTTCGGTATCGCCCAGGTGCTCGACGCGACGCGGGTCACGATGACCGGCGCGTTCCTCGGCACGCCGGGCTACTGCGCCCCGGAGGTGTTCTCGGACGAGACGGTGGGAGAGCCGGCCGACGTCCACGGCTGGGCCGCCACCGTGGCGTTCGCCGCCACCGGACGGCCGACCTTCGGGCGAGGTACGGCGGAGTCGCAGATGTACGCCGTGCTGAACGGCAAGGCCGATCTCGTGGGGGTCCCCGCGGCCCTGCTGCCGCTGGTGCGGGCGGCGCTGCACCGCGACCCGGCCCGGCGTCCCACCGCCGCCGTGCTGGCCGACCGCCTGTCCCGGCTCGCCCGGGTCAGCGAGACGTCCACGACCGACCGCGGCGCCGATCGGGCCGGGGCGGATCCGGCCGCCCGCGGCCGCGCCGCCGAGGCGGTCGCGCGGGTCCGCGCGCAGGCGCCCGCGCGTACGGCGACGGGGAGGACCGGGGAGCCGGCGATGAAGGAACAGGCCCGGCCCACCGGCGGCCGTGCCAGCCGCCGTACCCGGACGGGCGAGAGCCGTACGGCGCCGGCGGCCCTCGCGGCGGCGGGGGGCGGCACGCACGCGCCCGAGGGGGCGCTCGGCATCCCCACCGGGAACGCCGCCCTGGTCCTGGTCGCGCTGCTGGCCGTCCCGTGCGTGGTGACGTCGGTGGTCTACCCGCTCGCGACCTTCGCGATCACGGCGGCCTTCGCCGTGGTCACCAGGGCCGTGTGGACCAGCCACTGGCTGGTGCGAGGCCGCAAACCCGGCCGTGCCCGCGCCTTCCTGCGCGCGCTGATGTTCCCCCTCACGCTGGCGGGTTCGCTGTTGTCGGCCGTCGCGTGGCCGGGGCTGCCCGCCGCGGCGGCGGCGTTCGCGGCCCTGTGGGTGGGTTCAGGGGCGCGGCTGGAGCCGGAGTGGTGGTCTCAGGCGGTGCCCGTCACCATCGCCGGCGTCGCGTTCGGCGTGGTCAGCGGCGCGATCATCGGCCGGGAGATCGAACGCGCGGGCGCGGCCATTCCCGGCCTGCGTCGGGAGGGACTGCGCGCGCTCGCCGTCCTGGGCGGCTTCGTCGCGCTCTGCGCGGCGGCCGTGCGCGCCGTGGCCTTCTTCTTCTGACGATCGTGGCTGGTCGTGACTTCGTCCGACGGTCGCGGGCAGCCCGCCGCGGCGCACGTGTGCATCGTCCGGACGGGCCTACCCCTGCCTGCTGTGCCCCGATGCCCCGAGGTCAGTTCTCGCGGCGGGCGAAGCGGTTGAAGATGCGCTCGCCGGCGTTGACCGCGCCCTCGGCGACATCGCGCAGCACGCCGATGAACGGATCCTGCGACTGGGCCCACGACTCGCGGTAGGAGTTGGCCGCCGCCTTGATCTCGTCGGTGATCTTCGCGTTGGCGTCGTCCTCCCTCCGCGGGTAGTCGCCGGCGATGATCCGGTCGTACTCTCCGCCGCGGCGCCACCGGTCGAGTTCGGCGACCCGGGTCACCGCGAACGGGTGGGTCGTGCCGAGCAGGTTGAGGACCTTCAGCAGGCCGTCCCGCACGTCGCCCGCCGTGTCGTACTCCCTGGCCTGGTCGAGGAACGCCTCGATGTTCATCTCGTGCAGGCGTGAGCCTCCGGCGAGCTTCATGAGCGCCCGCAGCGCGGCGTCGGGGTCCTGCCCGGCGAGCAGACCGCCGCGGTCGGCGGACATCTCCGCCTTGCGCTGCCATTCCTCCAGCGCGGCGACGATGACCCGCAGGCCGATGTAGCCGAGCGGGATCCAGGCCACCCGGGTGGCCAGGCGGGTCAGGATCTCGAGCATCGTGCCGTAGACCGCGTGGCCCGACAGGATGTGCGAGGTCTCGTGGCCGATGACGAAGCGCAGCTCCTCGTCGTCCATCAGGTCGAGCAGTCCCGTCGAGACGATGATGAACGGCTCGTCGAAACCGATCGCCATCGCGTACGCCTTCGGGTCCTGCTGCACGTAGATCTCCGGGATCCGGTGCAGGTCGAGGATGTAGGCGGTGTCGCGGCCCATGTCGTGCAGGGCGCGGAACTGGGTGTCGGTCGTGCGCACCGCGGAGGCGAGGAACATCAGCCGGAGCCGGCGCTCGCTGAACAGGCCGGACGTGCGCTTGAGCACCGCGTCGAATCCGGAGAGCGAACGCATCGCGACCAGTGCGGAACGGTCGGCGGGGTGTTCGTAGGCTCGCGAGCTGATGCCGGGCAGCTGCACGCGATTGCGATCGGGAGTGGTCATGTTCCGCATGCTATGTCTCACGGGCCGGACGCGCGCGGGACGCGGTGAGGAGCCAGGGCCGTCCGCGGGGGCCGGTTTCCGGTGTGGTCCGATAGGCGCGTTATCGTCCGTCCATGCGAAACGGGACGGCTATCCGGCGTTTGGGAGTGATGGGCGGGACCTTCGACCCGATCCACCACGGCCACCTGGTGGCGGCCAGCGAGGTGGCCCATCACTTCGATCTGGACGAGGTGGTGTTCGTCCCCACCGGCCGGCCCTGGCAGAAGGCGGAGCAGACCGTGTCCTCGACCGAGGACCGGTATTTGATGACGGTGATCGCCACCGCCTCGAATCCCCGCTTCTCGGTCAGCCGGGTGGACATCGACCGGCCCGGCCCGACGTACACCATCGACACGCTGCGGGACATCGCCTCCACGTACGGCCCGGGGGTGGAGCTGTACTTCATCACCGGCGCCGACGCGCTTGCGCAGATCCTGAGCTGGCGTGACGTCGACGAGCTGTTCACCATCGCGCACTTCGTCGGCTGCACCCGGCCCGGCCACACGCTCAAGGACCCCGGCCTGCCCGCGGGCAAGGTCAGCCTGGTCGAGATCCCCGCCCTGGCGATCTCGTCGTCGGAGTGCCGCGACCGGGTGGCCGCAGGCGAGCCGATCTGGTATCTGGTCCCCGACGGCATCGTGCAGTACATCAACAAGCGCCACCTGTACCGCGATCCGGAGTCCTGACGGCCCTTCGCCGGTCCCGCAGGCCGTACGCCGCGGCGAGCGCGCCGGCGAGCGCCGCCGCGTACAGCACCGGACGGTGGGAGGTCAGGGCGAGGAGTCCCGCGCCGAGGGCCATCCCGACGGCCGTCGGCACGAACAGCAAACTGTTGGTGGTCGCGGACACCGTGGCGAGCAGGTCACGGGGTGTGATCCGCTGTACGGCGGTGAATGCGGCGACCAGCACCCAGGGCAGGCCAAGCCCCGACAGCAGGCTCGCCGCCGCCACGACGGGCTCCGAGGGGGTGGCGCGCAGGGCCACTGAGACGGCGAAGAGGAGCCCTCCGGCGGCGGACAGCCGCGACTCCCCGGCCCGGCGCAGCGCCGGCCCCGCGATCAGGCCGCCGAGGACCGTGCCGCCGCCCTGGATCGCGGACAGCACACCGGTGAAGCCCGGCTCCCGGTGCAGACCGTGGTCGACCACGGCGAAGACGGCCGCGCCGTTGACGCCGGAGACCAGCATCAGCACCGCGCCGGACAGCACGAGGCGGCGCAGGAACGGATCGCCGAACAGGAAGCGCGCCCCGTCCGCCGTCCGGGCCGCCCACCCGCGCGCCGCGGAGGCGCGCGACCCGGCCGTGCGCGGCAGGCGCAGTGAAGCGAGCAGCCAGGCGCAGGCCGCGAAGGTGGCCGCGTCGAGCGCGACCACCGCGTCGCCGCCCGCGACGGTGAACAACCCGGCGCCGAGCAGGGGCGCGGCGAGACGCGTGCCCTCCGACGCGCTCATGCGCAGGCCGTTGACCTCGGCCAGCAACGCCTCCGGGACGGCCGCGGGCAGGACGGCCGCCTCGGCCGCGTCGAGCAGGACGAAGCTCACGCCGTAGAGCACCAGCACCGCGAACAGCAGCCAGACTTGCGCGGGGGAGCGGACCAGGAAGAGCAGGCACAGCGCCGCGCCCACCACGACGTTGGTCCAGATGAGCACGGGCCTGGCGCCGAGGACGTCGACCAGCGCGCCGAGCGCGGGCCCGGCCGCCGTCGGCGCCCAGAAGCAGAACGCGGTGAGACCGGCGAGGCTGTCCGACCCGGTCAGCGACTTCACCCAGATGCCCGCGACCAGGGACATGGCCATCGTGCCGAAACCGGAGACGACGACGGCGCTCAGATAACGGCGGGCGTTGCGGTCGGCGAGAGCGGCTTTCACGACGATCGATGATCGCCGCCAGTGACCCCCAAGTCAATGCTTGGGGGTTGTGATGGTGTTTACTTTCCGCCATGGCGGAGTCGGATCCCAGGCTCAGGGCGCTCGCGCATCCGGTGCGGCTGCGCATGCTCTCGCTTATGTGGGGCGAGCCCATGTCGGCAGCCGAGTTGTCCCGCGAGCTGGGCATCTCGCACGCCCTCGCGAGCCACCACCTGCGCTGCCTGGACGACGCCGGGCTGGCCGAACTCGCCGACGTACGGGTCCGGCGCGGCGGCCGGGAGCGCCGCTACCGGGCGGCGGGAGGCACCCCGCTGACCGAGCAGCGGGACGATTTCCCGCTGCTCGCCGAGGCGCTGGCGGGGTCGCTGCGCGAGCGGGCCGGGCGGCGGCGCGCGGGTGAGGAGGGGGTGACGGCCGACGCGGAGCTGTGGGTCGAGCCCGAGCTGTGGCACGACGTCCGCCGCAGGATCCTCGCCGCGGTCGTCGACCTGCACGACGGTGCGGCGGCCCCGCACACGCCGGGCACCATCCGGGTCGGCGCCACCGTCGCGGCCTTTCCTCTGATGGAATCGACGGGCCCCGGAGGACGTTGAATCCCTGATCCCGGGCATAACTCCGGTATCGCCGAGGTGTGCCGGTAGGGTCTCTGCGGGAAAGCCGGTTGTACGGGGGACCCGGACTGTGCACCCTGGAAGAGCCCGTCAACGGAGGACAGAACCGAATCGTGACAGCATCCGAGAGATCGATCCAGCTCGTGCGGGTGGCGGCCGAGGCCGCCGCCGAGAAGCTGGCCGACGACATCATCGCCTACGACGTGAGCGACCAGCTCGTCATCACCGACGCCTTCCTTCTCTGCTCCGCGTCCAACGACCGGCAGGTCCGCGCGGTCGTCGACGAGATCGAGGAGCGCCTGCGCGTCGAAGCCGACGCGAAGCCCGTACGCCGTGAGGGTGAGCGGGAGGGCCGCTGGGTCCTGCTCGACTACCTCGACATCGTCGTGCACGTGCAGCACGAGGAGGACCGCAACTTCTACGCGCTGGAGCGCCTGTGGAAGGACTGCCCGTCCATCGAGCTGCCGGAGAGCGTCAAACAGGCAGCCGAGCAGCGCGGGCACGGAGCGGCCCGGTGACGAACGCCATCATCGGGGCGGCGCGATGAGCCGTCGCGTCGTCTGCCTGCGGCACGGGCAGACACTGTGGAACGTCGAGAAGCGCTTCCAGGGGCACACAGACATCGCATTGGACGAGACCGGCATCGCGCAGGCGGCCCGGGCGGCCTCCCTGCTCGCGGCGCTGCGACCGACCATGCTCGTCTCCTCGGACCTGCGGCGCGCGTACGACACCGCCTCGGCCCTCGGCCGGCTCACCGGGCTCGACGTCGCCGTGGACAAGGACCTGCGCGAGCGCGGCGGCGGCGAGTGGGAAGGCCTGACCCGCGACGAGATCAGGGCGGGCTGGCCGGTCGAGTACGAGGCATGGGAGGCTCCGGGCGGCGAGGACGTGGCGCACGTCGCCGACCGCGTGGCCGACGCGGTCGGGCGCTGGGCATCGCGCCTCGACGAGGGCGGCCTGCTGGTGGTCGCCTCGCACGGCGCGGCGCTGCGGCTCGGTATCTGCAGGCTGCTGGGGCTGCCGCAGGAGCTGTGGTCGGCGCTCGGCAGCCTGGGCAACTGCTCGTGGTCGGTGCTGGAGGAGGGCCGCCGCGGCTGGCGCCTGCTGGAGCACAACGCGGGCACGCTGCCTGAGCCGATCAGCAGCGACGACAGCCCGGCCGCCACCGCCGACGGCTGAGCACCTGCGGCCGGTGACGATTAGGTAAACGGATGGGCATACCTATATGCTCTCCGAGCGCCGCGCCGGGAGCACCCGGAGCGGTGGCAAGGGGCTATAGCGCAGCTGGTAGCGCACCTCCATGGCATGGAGGGGGTCTGGGGTTCGAGTCCCCATAGCTCCACCCATCACAGAGCGCCACGGACGTGGACATCCTCCGTGCTGGGCGGGATGACGTTCTGCCAGGCGGTCAGCGACGGCACGAGTCGAACGCCTGGCAGTCGCCATAGGCCCTGGACACCTCTTCGAGGACGACGGCGTGATCACTCATGGTTCCGTATCTGCCTCGCCCACGGCGGGGTCAGAGGTTCTTGAGGTAGGCGAGCGACGGCATGAAGAAGTATTCGCCGCCCTTCATCGTCACCGTCTGGGGGACCTGGCGCTGCGGCGCGCTGAGTTTCGTGCTGCCCCACGCCTTCGGATAGCGCACCTTGACGTCCCGCTTGCCCTG
The DNA here is from genome assembly GCF_040685655.1 of Microbispora sp. NPDC088329. Taxonomy (NCBI): domain Bacteria; kingdom Bacillati; phylum Actinomycetota; class Actinomycetes; order Streptosporangiales; family Streptosporangiaceae; genus Microbispora; species Microbispora sp. NPDC088329. The sequence continues at coordinate 209,485 of NZ_JBFBIP010000012.1, read as the reverse complement.
GCCGATCACCGGGTCGTGGCCGGTGCCGTCGGCGGGGAAGCCGGCGTTGTCGGCCCAGCTCTGCTGGGTGAACTCGAACTGGCTCTGCAGGCTGGAGTTGAACGCCATGAACAGCAGGCCCACCCCGCCGGTCGGCCGGGTGCGCGGGGGAGCGTCGTCCCACGGCCGGTCGGTGCGGGCGCCGTACGTCTGGCCGCGACGGGCCATCATGACGCCGAGCGTGCGCTCCAGCCCGCCGTCACGTGAGTCGCGCGGGTTGGCCTTACGGATGTGCGCGCTCACCGGGCACTTGGACCCGGGGTCGTCGCGATAGCTGAAGTCGTTCTGCACCGGGTGGCCCTCGGAGCTCGGCTTGCCGTGCAGCCGCAGCGGGGTGCCGTTGCGGAACCGGCCCACCAGCATCGCGCCCGCGAGCGGCCGGTCGTCTCCCTCGAGGCCGAGCGCGTCGGCGAGGGCCTCCTCGGCCTCACGGAACGCCTGGACGTTCTGCTCCAGCTTGCGCAGGACGAGGTAGCTGCCGAAGTGCCGGCTCGGGTGCGGGGCGAGCGGGTCGGCGACGAGCACGTGACTGAGCGGAAAGAACGGGTTCCAGTTGGTGCCGGACTCGGCGGCCACCTGGTCGGCGAGGAACAGCGGCTGGCTGCGGCCGTCCACGTAGCCGAAGTGCTCGATGCCCCGCCCCTGGGCGTCGCGCAGGCCCTCGCCCTTCTCCTCACCGACGATCTTCGCGGTCTTCGGCAGCAACGCGAGGACGCGCTTGCGGGTGGCGGCGACCGGCTCGGGTGTGGCGTCCCCGATCAGCACGATCGCGTGGATCTCCTCCTGGTAGTGCTTCTCCCAGGCGTCGACCGCCGGGTCGCTGAGCGTGTCCTTACGCCGCTTCATCCCGGATTTGAACGCGTTGTCGGTGAATTTCGTCGTGGATTCGCCTAATTTGAGATAGCCGAATTTGCTGATGCCGACGCCGACGTACGGCGTCCCCGGCTTCTTCGTGCGGGTGAAGTCGCGGACCTCCTCCAGGTGCTTCCTGGCCGATTTCACGAGCGGCGCGAGGGAGCGCAGGAAGCGCCTGCCGTCCGGGCCGTCGCCGAAGTGCACGAGCAGCAGGGACATGCTTTCCCGCACGTGTGCCTGCAGGATGTTCGGCTGCAGGTTGTCGAGCATGGCCTTGGTGTCGGCGTCGAGTTTCGTCGAATCCCACGCGAGCGGTTTGGCGTTGGACAGGTTGACCGGCATGTCGATTTCCTTCCCCGTAGTGGAAATATCGGGCCCCCACCGATGAGAGTCATCATCCACGGAAAAGGTTCGGATGTACCGGGAACTCGGCGGCGTCTCCTGCCCCGACGCCGCCCTCCGGCACCGATCCATGCGTGATCGGCCAGGTCAGGCCTAATTCTCACTACCGGGGTAGTGATCGGTCATGACGAAGAGACGGCCTGTCGGCGTTGAAGAGGAGTTCCTTGTCGTCGATCTCGAGACCCGGCGGCTGACGCCGCTGGCGGAGTCGATGCTGGAGCGGCTGCCGGACGAGGGGTTCGCGGCCGAGCTGCAGCGGTCGGTGGTGGAGACCAACAGCACCCCGATGGAGGACCTGGGCGACGTGCGGGCCGAGATCGTGCGGCTGCGCCAGGCGCTCGTGTCGGCCGGCGAGCCGCTGGGGGTCGGAGTGATCGCCTCCGGCACGACCCCGATCACCGGCATCGAGGGCTACACGTTCACGCCGGGGGAGCGCTACGAGTACCTGTCGGAGTCCTACCGGTTCCTCGCGCAGGAGCAGCTCATCTGCGGGGCGCAGGTGCACGTGGAGATCGACGACAGGGACGTGGCGGTGCTCGCCGCCCAGCGCGTGGAGGCCTGGCTTCCCCCGCTGCTCGCGCTCAGCGCCAGCTCGCCGTACTGGATGGACGAGGACAGCGGGTACGCCAGCAGCCGGGCGCTGACCTGGCAGCGGTGGCCGACGGCCGGGCCGCTCGGCCCGTTCGCCGACGCGGCCGAGTACGACAGGACGGCCGATGACCTGGTGGCCTCCGGCGTCATCGAGGACCGGGGCATGGTCTATTTCGACCTGCGGCTCAGCGCCCACGTGCCGACGGTGGAGATGCGCATCTGCGACTCCTGCCCGCTCGCGGACGACGTGGTGCTGCTCGCCGGGCTCTTCCGCGCCCTCATGACGAGGGAGATGGAGGCCGTGGAGCGGGGCGAGCCGCCGACCGGCGAGCAGCGCCTGGCGCTGCTGCGGGCGGCCAACTGGCGGGCGGCCCGTGACGGGCTGGAGGGCGACCTGCTGTCACCGGTGACAAGCCGGCCCGAATCGGCTCCGCGGCTCATCACCCGGATGCTGGAGGAGCTGCGGCCGACCCTGGAGGAGCTCGGCGACTGGGAGATCGTCTCGGGGCTCGCCGACGCGGCGCTGCGCCGGGGCAGCTCCGCCTCCCGTCAGCGGGGGGCGCACGCGGTCAACGGGAAGCCGGAGGACGCTGTCGACCTGCTGCTCGCCGAGACCCGGCAGCGCTAGAAGCGGGCTGGAAGTGAGCTGGCAGGGCGTGCGACGGGGCGGGCACGTGGGCCGATAGCCTACTGGCCATGTCTGCGATCCCCGCCCCGAGCGCGGCATGAACGGCGCGTACTCCGGCTGGCTGATCGGCGCCGCCCTGCTGCTGGCACTGGCCGCTGTCGTCACCGCCGTGCGGGACCGGCCGATGGGGCCGGTGCTGCTGGCCGGGCTGGGACTGCTGGAGCTCGCGGTGCTCGCGCAGGCGGGGTTCGCGCTCGCCGGGCTCGGCCACGTGGTGGAGAAGGCGACCTTCATCGGCTATCTGGCGGGCACCGCGGTGATCCCGCCCGCCGCCATGTGGTGGGGCCGCGCGGAGCGTACGCGCTGGGGCCCGGGGGTCATCGCCGTGGCCGCCTTCACCGTGGCCGTCATGACCGGGCGGCTGCTGCAGGTCTGGAACGCGGGCGCATGAGCGCCCCTTCCGCCACCGGCCCGGGACGCGTGCTCGTGGCCGTGTACGGCGTCTTCGCGCTGGCCGCGACCTCCCGCGCCGCCGTGCAGATCGCCACGAAATTCGCCGAGGCGCCGTTGGCGTACGCGCTGTCGGCGTTCGCCGCAGTGGTCTACATCGTGCTCACGGTGGCGCTGGCCCGGGGCGCACGGCGTGTCGCGGTCGCCGCCTGCCTGGTCGAGCTGGCCGGGGTGCTGGTCGTCGGCACGCTGAGCCTGGCCGACCCCGCCGCGTTCCCGCACGCCACCGTGTGGTCGGGGTACGGCAGCGGATACGGCTACGTGCCGCTCGTGCTGCCCGTCGTCGGCCTGCTGTGGCTTCTGCGCGGCGTCCACCGCTCGTAAGGGCTTCTGAGAAGCACGGGAACAAATGAGAGCAGAGAAGGCTTTGGTATGGTGCCAATCGTAGGATGACTGGATGAGAGGAGATGTTGCGGCGATGAGTGCCGTCGTGACGCGGAGGGGCGTGCTGCGAGCGCGGTGGACAGCACAGGGCGGATCGATGGCGTGGTTGATCGCCGGGGGCATCGCCCTCACCGCGTTGAACCTGCGCACCGCGGTGACCAGTGTGGGAACCGTCCTCGACCAGGTGAGCTCGGGCCTCGGCATGTCGGGGGCCATGACGGGGCTCCTCACCACGTTGCCGGTGATGAGCTTCGCCCTGTTCGGCGCGCTGACGCCGGCCATGTCCCGCAGGATGGGGGAGCACAGGCTGCTGCTGGCCGCGATCGTCCTGCTGGCGGCCGGACAGGCCGTGCGCTCCCTCGTCGGCTCGGCCGTGCCGTTCATGGCGGCCAGCACGGTCGCACTGGCGGGCGGCGCGGTCGGCAACGTCGTCATCCCCGCACTGATCAAGAGGCACTTCCCGCGGCGGGCGGGTGCGATGACCACCGTCTACTCGACGGCCCTCGCGGCCGGGACGATGGTCGCCGCCGCCGCGACCGTTCCCGTGCAGCAGGCCGCAGGAGGCAACTGGCACGTGGCACTCGGGGTGTGGGCGGCTCTGGCCGCCGTGGCCGCGATTCCGTGGCTCGCGCTCAGGCGCGGTGAGCCGGAGCGGCGCAGCACTCCCGCGAGGCCCCGTACCGACGGCCTCCTGCGTAGCCGGCTCGCGTGGGCCGTGGCCGGATACTTCGGCTCGCAGTCCCTCATCGCCTACGTGATGTTCGGCTGGCTGCCACTGCTGCTGCGGGACAACGGCTACACCGCCGGCCAGGCCGGCCTCGTCCTCGCCGTGTTCACCGGGCTCGGCATCCCCGTCTCCATGGCGGTGCCCGCGCTCGCCACCCGGCCGTCCGGTCAGCGCCCGCTGGTGGTCGCCTTCGCCGTCCTGTACGCGGCCGGCTTCGCGGGCCTGCTCACCGGGCAGGCGCTGTGGGCGTGGTCGATCCTCGTGGCCGTCGGCGGGGGCACGTTCCCGCTCGCACTGGCGATGCTGGCCATGCGGACCCGCACGGCGGCGGGAACCGCCGCGCTGTCCGCCTTCGGGCAGAGCGCCGGATACCTCATCGCGGGCGCGGGACCGATCACGTTCGGCCTGCTCCACCAGGTGAGCGGCGGATGGGTGCTGCCGTTCGCCCTGTTGTTCGCCGCGCTCGCCGTGCAGGTGGCCACCGGCTGGTACGCCGCGGCCGACCGGACCCTGGAGGACGAGACTCCGGAGGACGCGGACGCCGCGGCGTCCGCGCCCGGCGGGCGGCGCGACGACCACGTCTCGCGGGGTGTGCGCGACCTCGTGGTGGGACGGGTGCGCCGGTCGGCCGAGAAGGCCCGGCGTGCGCGGTCGGGCGACGGGACCACCGCGGCCCGGCCGCGCCTGGCCCGCCCGGCCGGCCGGCGCGGTGCGGCCCGGGGGGACGAGCGCCGCAGGTCGGCCTCCCGCTGACGTCGCGCGCCCGGGTTTACCTCTCCCTCTCAGGGCAGGCGTAGTGCAGGAACCCACGAGAGAAGGAGGAGGCATGAGCTCGATCGAACAGTCCGTCGACGTGAATGTCCCGATCCGCACCGCCTACAACCAGTGGACGCAGTTCGAGAGCTTCCCTGAGTTCATGGAGGGCGTGGAGTCGGTCAAGCAGATCGGCGACACGCGCACCGACTGGGTCGTCGAGATCGCGGGCGTCCGCCGTGAGTTCGAGGCGGAGATCACCGAGCAGCACCCGGACGAGCGGGTGGCCTGGCGCTCGGTGGACACGCCGCGGCAGGCGGGCGTCGTGACCTTCCACCGGATCGACGACAACACGACTCGCGTCACCCTGCAGATGGAGTACGACCCCGAGGGCTTCCTGGAGAAGGCGGCGGACGCCCTGCAGATCGTCCGCATGCGGGTCAAGGGCGACCTGGAGCGTTTCAAAACGTTCATCGAGTCGCGGGGCGGCGAGACCGGCGCCTGGCGCGGCGAGGTTCCCGGTCCGCATCAGCAGGGCGGCACGGGCATCGGCGGGTCCGGCACGGGGTACGACATCGGCGAGCCGATGCCGCCCCAGACCGTGAACCCCGGGTATCCGCGCGAGACGCCTCTGCCTCCGCCCGGCACCGGACCGATCCCGCCCGCTCCCGGCACGGGTCCCGTCCCCGGCACCGGCCCGCTGCCGCCGCGTGACACGCCCGGCCCGGTGATCTGACCCGAAGTAGCGCCCGAGCGAACCCGTCTCCCGATTGTCTGGGAGACGGGTTTGTTATATGTGTGAGATCGGGAAATTATTTTACCCTGATATGATAAGAAAACTGTCTTGTAGCCTCACGGGCGTACCTGGTGAATTACACGAAAGGGATGTCGCCCGTGTGTTACGAGCCCGATTCCGTGCCGCCCGCCCACGGTTCTCCGATCACGACCGTCACATCGGAACGCCTCGTGCTGACCTCGGCGGACGGGGCGAACTTCGCCGCTCACCTGTCCCGCCCCGGCCGGGCGTCCGGTCCTGCGGTGCTCGTCCTGCCGGACAACCGGGGACTGTCGGGTTTCTATGAGCGCCTCACCGAACGGCTCGCCGAGCAGGGGCACACCGCACTCGCCATCGACTATTTCGGGCGTACGGCCGGGACCGATCCACGGCCCGACGACTTCCCCTTCATGGAGCACCTGGGCAGGGCGCACAAGGACGGGCTGTTCGCCGATATCGCCGCCGGCGCCGCACATCTGCGAGGCGAGGGATGCGAGGAGATCGTCTCGCTCGGCTTCTGCTTCGGCGGCAGGCTGGCCTTCATGGCGGCCCGGCCCGGCTTCGGGCTCGTCGGCACCATCGGCCTGTACGGATACCCGGACGTGCTGTTCGGCAACCCCGGCCCCACCCAGATGGCGGGCGAACTGCGCGGGCCGATCCTGGGACTGTTCGGCGGCGCGGACGAGGGCATCTCCCCCGAGGTGGTGAGTGCGTTCGGCGAGGCGCTGGAAGGCGCGGGAGTGGCGCACGAGTTCGTCACCTATCCGGGAGCGCCGCACAGCTTCTTCGAGCTGGGCCGCCCGGAACTGGTCGAGGCCTGCGCCGACGCCTGGGTGCGCATCCTCGCCTTCTTGAGGCGGACAGCCCGAGGCGACCTGACCTCGCCTCGGGCTGTCACGATCCAAGACTAAGCCTTCCGGCTCCGGCGGTGCGCACCGGCACCCCGATAGTGCCGAAACGGTGATGCGGCGAGCCGGGCGGACCCGTTACCGTGCCCGTATGACATTGATCGTCTCTCCGCCGCCCGCCCGCTAGCGGGCGGCGTCCTCCGGTGAGCCGGGCCCGGGCGGCCCGGCCGGTGGCTCCTGCCCGCGTACGGGAATCGGGCCCACCTCACTGGAGAGACGTCGATGAATCACGCTCCAGCCCTGTCCGTACGGCAGGGCCTTGTCTACGTGTCCACCGCCGCGGTCGCCTGGGGAACCGGGGGACCGGCGGGGGCGATGCTGCACGGCGCGGGACAGCTGAGTCCCGTCGCCGTGTCGTTCTGGCGCTTCGCCTGCGGCGCGGTGCTCCTGCTCGCCGTCGCCCGCAGCCGCCCCTCCTGGCGGGCGGTGTTGCTCGTCGGCCCCGCGATGGCGGTCTGCCAGGCGGCCTACTTCGCGGCGATCGCCCAGGCCGGGGTCGCGGTCGCCACGATGATCACAATGGGCGCGACCCCGCTCCTGGTGGCGGCCGGTGGCCGGGTCTTCCTGGGCGAACCGCTGCGCCGCACCGGCCTCGGGTGCGCCGCGCTCGCCGTCTGCGGCCTCGCCATGCTCGTGGGAGGGGCGGACGCGGTCACCCCGGCCGACGCCGGCTACTCGCCGCCGTCATCGGCGTCGTGCTGCTCGGGGAGCGCGTGTCCGCCGTACAGGCTGGTGGCGCGGTCGTGCTCCTGTGCGCCCTCGCCTGGCTCGCCAGGGGGGAACTTCGCGGCGCCCCGCGCCAACGCAAGGGCCGGAGGACCTGTTAGCGATACCATCTTCAGGGCGGTGGGCATACGCGATCACCAGGCGGAACGTTCCCCTCACGGCTCGTGACGCAGGGGTGATCACGTCGGTATTGACAGTGCTCGCTGTTATCGCAATCACTCAGGACACCTGACGAACGAGCGGGGACGCGGCGGATGACTAAGGTCCGGCCTGGAGAGAGCCCGGCCGAACGCCCCAGGGCGGCGGTCATGGAGGACGTCGCGGAGCTGGCAGGAGTGTCGGCGATGACGGTGTCGAGAGTGCTGAACGCCCCGGAGAAGGTGCGCCCGGAGACCCGGGCGCGCGTGCTCGCGGCGGTTCGCGAGCTCGACTACCGGCCCAATTCCGCGGCGCGCGTCCTGGTGACCGGCCGCTCGGGTGTGCTGGGGGTCGTCTGCTTCGACACCACCCTGTACGGCCCGGCCTCCACGTTGTTCGGCATCGAGCAGGCGGCCAGGGACAGCGACTACCTGGTCAGCATCGCCAGTCTGCCCGCGCTCAACCGCAGCTGGATCACCAGGGGAATCGACCGTCTGCGGTCCCAGTCGGTGGACGGCGTCATCGTCGTCGCGCCGCACGAGTCGGCCGCCGAGGGGCTCCGGCACCTTCCCCCAGGCCTCCCGGTGGTCGACGTCGGCGGGGGATCGGACCTGCCGGTGCCGGTGGCGGCGGTGGACCAGTACGCCGGCGCCGCCCGCGCCACCCGTCACCTGCTCAGTCTCGGCCACCGCACCGTCTGGCACCTGTCGGGCCCGCCCAACTGGATCGACTCGAGCGGCCGGGTGGCCGGCTGGCGGTCGGTGCTGGAGGCGGAGGGCAGGGAGGTGCCCGAGCCGCTGGTCGGCGACTGGACCGCCCACTCCGGCTACGAGATCGGCAAGCGGCTCGCCCGCGAGTCCGAGGTGACGGCGGTCTTCGTGGCCAACGACCACATGGCGATGGGTGTGCTGCGGGCCCTGCGGGAGGCGGGGCGGCGGGTTCCCGAGGACGTGAGCGTCGTCGGGTTCGACGACGTCCCCGAGGCGGCCTACTTCTGGCCGCCCCTGACCACCGTGCGGCAGAACTTCGGCGAGGTCGGCCGTCAGGCGTTCCAGCTCCTGCTGGACCGCATCGCCGGAGTGGAAGGCGAGGGCAGGCGCATGGTGGAGCCCGAACTCGTCGTGAGGGAGAGCACCGGCGTCAGCCGCTGAAAGGCTTCCGCCCGGCCCGCGAGCGAGCCGGGCGGGAAACCGCGTCCCGCCGGTCCAGGCCCTCGGTGGGACGCGCGGACACCCGTCGACGGGGCACCCCGGACGGCCGCTTGTTTCGGCCGTGGGCGAGCGCGGCACGGTCATAGTCGTCGCAGCGCGGTCGTAGCCGTCCCGGCGGAGAGCGCGCCGCTCAACAGGGCTGCCTGCAGGCCGGTGACCAGTCCGTTCTGCCCCATAGCGGGCGCTCCTCCGGATTCCGATGAAGCCGACGTCGCCGGGTGATCACAAAGTGAGCGTTAACAAGCTGGATTCGGCCACCAGTTAAAGACTCCATGGCATGTCCGTCAATAGGACGTTACCGCGATGTTTCGGCGTAACCGGACCGTGACCGGTCACCACCTTGACGCGAGGTCGTGTTAACGCTCACAGTCTTTCCCAAGCACTTGAGAGGAGCGCCAGTGGGACCCAACGTCGACCGCCGCCCGCCCGTCATGGCCGACGTGGCCAGGCTGGCCGGGGTGTCGCACCAGACGGTCTCGCGGGTGCTCAACGACCATCCGAACGTCCGCGCCGAGACCCGCACCCGGGTCATGCGGGCCATCGACCAGCTCGGTTACCGCCGCAACCTCGTCGCCCGGGCCCTGGTCACCAAGCACTCGCGCACGCTGGGCGTGGTCAGCTTCGACACGACGCTGTACGGCCCGGCGAGCACGGTATACGGAATCGAGCAGGCCGCGAGGGACGCGGGCTACTTCGTGAGCATCGTGAGCCTGCGAACCATCGACAGAGCCGGCGTGAACGACGCGATCGGCTACCTCGCCGAGCAGGGTGTCGACGGCATCGTCGTCGTCGCCCCGCAGCGCTCGGCGGCCCGGGCGCTCGACGATCTGCCGGCGGGCATGCCCGCGGTGGCCGTCGAGGGCTGGCATCAGGGCGAGGTCTCCGTGGTGAGCGTCGATCAGGTCGAAGGCGCCAGGATGGCGACATCGCACCTGCTCGACCTCGGGCACGAGACCGTCTGGCATGTCAGCGGCCCGGCGGACTGGCTGGAAGCCGAGGGCCGGATCGAGGGCTGGCGTGAGGTGCTGACCGCCGCGGGGCGGCCCGTGCCCGGCGCGCTGACCGGTGATTGGAGCCCGCGATCGGGTTATCAGGCCGGCAAGCAGCTCGCGGCCATGATCGGTGACGTCACCGCGGTGTTCGTCGCCAACGACCAGATGGCGCTCGGCCTCCTGCGCGCGTTCACGGAGGAGGGGGTGAAAGTCCCCGAGCAGATCAGCATCGTGGGCTTCGATGACATCCCTGAGTCGGAGTTCTTCTCCCCGCCGCTCACCACAATCAGACAGGACTTCGGGGCCGTCGGCAGGCGCAGCATCGACGTGCTGCTTCGGCAGATCGAGTCGGGCGAGGCGTTGCCCCATGAGCGTCTCGTCGTGCCTCCCCGGTTCGTACTCCGGGGAAGCACAGCCGCCGCGCGCTAGCCGCACGGAGTTAACAAATAATCAGCGCGGCGCCAGATTGGGTGTTAGCGCTAACAGCGATGAAAGGATCCCCACAGTGTTGAAGAGGATCTCGGCACTGGTCCTGGCCGGCGCCACGGCCCTGACGATGGCCGGTTGCAGCAGCAGCGACGACAGTTCGACGTCGGCCAGCGGCTCGTCCGGTGGCGACGACAAGATCGTAATGGGCTTCGCCCAGGTCGGCGCGGAGAGTGGCTGGCGCACCGCCAACACCAAGGACATCCAGGAGTCGGCCAAGACGGCCGGCATCGAGCTCAAGTTCTCCGACGCCCAGCAGAAGCAGGAGAACCAGATCAAGGCCATCCGGTCCTACATCCAGCAGAAGGTCGACGTGATCGCCTTCTCGCCGGTGGTGGAGTCGGGCTGGGACACCGTCCTCAAGGAGGCCCAGAACGCGAAGATCCCGGTCATTCTCACCGACCGGGCCGTGGACTCCAAGGACACCAGCCTGTACAAGACCTTCCTCGGCTCGGACTTCGTCGAGGAGGGCAAGAAGGCCGGCCAGTGGCTGGTCGACCAGTACAAGGACAGCAAGGACGAGGTGAACATCGTCCAACTGGAGGGCACCACCGGCTCCGCGCCCGCCAACGACCGCAAGTCCGGTTTCCAGGAGGTCATCTCCGCGGATCCGAAGTTCAAGGTCATCGCTTCGCAGAGCGGCGACTTCACCCGCGCCAAGGGCAAGGAGGTCATGGAGGCCTTCCTGAAGTCCAACCCCAAGATCGACGTGCTGTACGCGCACAACGACGACATGGGCCTCGGCGCCATCGAGGCGATCGAGGGCGCGGGCAAGGTGCCCGGCAAGGACATCAAGATCATCACGGTCGACGCGGTGCACGACGGCATGCAGGCCCTCGCGGACGGCAAGATCAACTACATCGTCGAGTGCTCTCCGCTGCTCGGCACCCAGCTGATGGACCTCGCCAAGAAGGTCGTCAAGGGTGAGCAGGTGCCCCAGCGCGTGGTGACCGAGGAGACCACCTTCACCCAGGAGCAGGCCAAGGAGGCCCTGCCCAACCGCAAGTACTGATCGGTTCCGGGCCGCTCCCCGCGCGGGGAGCGGCCCGCCCCGATGGTGAGCGGGAAACACCGAGTGAGCCTGAGGGGCGCGCCGCCGGTCTGGACAGTCTGATCGAGCGGCCCGATGGTGAGCGGGAAACACCGAGTGAGCCTGAGGGGCGCGCCGCCGGTCTGGACAGTCTGATCGAGCGGCCCGATGGTGAGCGGGAAACACCGAGTGAGCCTGAGGGGCGCGCCGCCGGTCTGGACAGTCTGATCGAGCGGCCCGATGGTGAGCGGGAAACACAGAGCGCTCCGATGACGAGCGGGAAACACGGATGGAAGGGGCGCCGCATGGCCGCACCCGCGCCGATCCTGCGGATGAGCGGGATCGGCAAGCAGTTCCCCGGCGTGAAGGCACTGGACGGCGTCGACTTCCGGTTGCTTCCGGGCGAGGTCCACGCGCTGATGGGCGAGAACGGCGCCGGCAAGTCCACCTTGATCAAGGTGCTGACCGGTGTCTACGACATCGACGCCGGCGAGATCGAGCTGGAGGGTCGGCAGGTCGCCTTCTCCAGCCCCCTCGCCGCACAGCAGGCGGGAATCAGCACCGTCTACCAGGAGGTCAACCTCTGCGCGAACCTGTCGATAGCGGAGAACATCTTCATCGGCCGTGAGCCCCGCCGGTTCGGCCGCATCCAGTGGAAGGCGATGCGCCGCCGGGCGGCGGAGATCCTCGCCAGGCTCGACCTCGACCTCGACGTGTCGGCGCCCCTGTCGTCGTACTCGCTGGCCATCCAGCAGATGGTCGCGATCGCGCGGGCCGTCGACATCGACGCGAAGGTGCTCATCCTCGACGAGCCCACCTCCAGCCTCGACGCGGGCGAGGTCGCGCAGCTTTTCCGGGTGATGCGCAGGCTCAAGGAGCAGGGCATCGCGATCCTGTTCGTCTCGCACTTCCTGGACCAGATTTACGAGATCTCCGACCGGATGACGGTCCTGCGCAACGGCACGCTCGTGGGGGAGTACCTCACCAGCGAGCTGAGCCAGGTCGAGCTGATCGGCAAGATGATCGGCCGGGAGCTGGCCGACCTGGAGAAGCTGGAAGAGCGCCCGCCCGCCCGCGAGGGCGCCCCGCTGGTGGAGGCCGAGCAACTGGGCCGCACCGGAGCCATCCAGCCGTTCACGCTCACCATCCACGAGGGCGAGGTCGTCGGCCTGGCCGGGCTGCTCGGCTCGGGCCGCACGGAGATCGCCCGGCTGCTGTTCGGAGCCGACCACGCCGGCACCGGTTCGCTGAAGATCGATGGCGAGCAGGTCAACCTGCGCACGCCCCGCGCCGCGGTCTCCCGGAAGCTGGCCTTCTGCTCGGAGAACCGGCGGGCGGAGGGACTGATCCCCGACCTGACGGTCCGGGAGAACCTCATCCTCGCCCTGCAGGCCACCCGCGGCTGGACCCGGCCGATCCCGCGACGCAAGCAGGACGAGCTGGTCGACAAGTACATCGCCGCGCTGAACATCCGCCCGGCCAACCCCGACCAGCTGATCAGAAACCTCAGCGGCGGCAACCAGCAGAAGGTGCTGCTGGCCCGCTGGCTCATCCTGGAGCCCCGTCTGCTCATCCTCGACGAGCCCACCCGCGGCATCGACGTCGGCGCCAAGGCCGAGATCCAGCGCCTCGTCGCCGAGCTGTCGGACGGCGGGATGGCTGTGCTGTTCATCTCCGCCGAGCTGGAGGAGGTGCTGCGGCTCAGCCACAAGGTCGGCGTGCTGCGCGACCGCCAGCTGGTCGCCGAGCTGGACAACGACGAGGGCCTGACCACCGACGCTTTGACGGAGACGATCGCGAGCGGAGCCCGATCATGAGCAGGATCCTGAAGCACCGCCTGTTCTGGCCCCTGGTCATTCTGGTCGCGCTCCTGGCGCTGAACCTCTTCTTCACGGACAACTTCTTCAGGATCCAGATGAAGGAGGGGCACCTCTACGGCAGCCTCATCGACATCGTCCGGTTCGGCGCGCCGCTGATCCTGGTGTCGCTCGGCATGACGCTGGTCATCGCCACCAGTGGCATCGACCTGTCGGTCGGCTCGGTCGTGGCGATCGCCGGCGCGCTGGCCTGCCTGCGCATCAGCGAGCTCGACCTGGACGACCAGAACTCCGTAAGCGGCGTCCTCGGGGCCGTGGGTCTGGCGCTCGTGCTGTCGGTGATTCTCGGCGCGTGGAACGGCTTCCTGGTCTCCGGCATCGGAATCCAGCCGATCATCGCGACGCTCATCCTGATGGTCGCCGGGCGTGGCCTGGCCCAGCTCATCACCGACGGCCAGATCACCACGGTGAACAGCTCGCCGTACAAGCTGATCGGCGGCGGCTACTGGCTGACGTTGCCGTTCGGGATCATCATCGTGGCGGTCGTGCTCGCGCTCACCGCGTTCCTCACCCGGCGCCTGGCGCTCGGCCTGCTCATCGAGTCGGTCGGCGGCAACGCCGAGGCGAGCCGCCTGGCCGGCATCAGCGCCCGCGGCGTGCTCATCATGGTGTACGCGTTCTGCGGGCTGTGCGCCGGCATCGCCGGGCTGATGATCAGCTCGAACGTCTCCAGCGCCGACGGCAACAACGCCGGTCTGTGGATCGAGTTGGACGCGATCCTCGCCGTCGTCATCGGAGGCACCCCGCTGTCCGGCGGCCGGTTCTCCCTGAGCGGCACCGTGCTCGGCGCCCTGATCATCCAGACGCTGACCACCACGATCTACTCGATCGGCGTCCCGCCGGAGACCACGCTGCTGTTCAAGGCGCTCGTGGTGACCATCGTCTGCCTGATCCAGTCCCCGGCCTTCCGCGCGAAGGTCTTCCACCGCCGCAGGCGCCCGATCGAGGCGCGTCCGGCGACTGAAGAGAAGGTGAGGGTCTCGGCATGACGAGCATCACCGGCCTGCGGGGCCTGAGCCGTCGTACGGTCCCACCGAAGTACATTCCGGTCCTGGTGACCGCGGGCCTGTTCGTGGCGATGTTCGTGGCGGGCGGCATCCGCTACGAGAACTTCGCGACCGGGCAGATCATCCTCAACGTCTTCATCGACAACGCCTTCCTGCTGGTCGTCGCGGTCGGCATGACGTTCGTGATCCTCACCGGCGGCATCGACCTGTCGGTCGGTTCGGTGGTCGCGCTGGCCACGATGCTGAGCGCCAGCCTGCTGAGGGACGGCTGGCCGGCGTACGCCGTCATGGCCCTGGTGCTGGTGATCGGCGCGGTGCTGGGCCTGGCCATGGGCGCCATCATCCACTACTTCGAGATCCAGCCGTTCATCGTCACGCTGGCCGGGATGTTCCTCGCCCGCGGCCTGTGCTACACCATCAGTACCGAGTCGATCCCGATCGACAACCCGACGTTCACCGACATCGCCCAGTCGCGGATCAGCCTCGGCGGAGACCTGTCGGTCTCCCCGAGCGCGGTGATCGCGGTGGTGGTCGTGCTGATCGCGGCGTACGTGCTGCACTACACCCGGCTCGGCCGCAACGTCTACGCGACCGGCGGCAGCGAGCAGTCGGCTCTGCTCATGGGTCTGCCGGTGGCCCGTACGAAGATCGCGGTCTACACCATCAGCGGGTTCTGCTCCGCCCTCGGCGGCCTGCTGTTCGCCTTCTACTCGCTGTCGGGCTATGGGCTGAGCGCCGTGGGCATGGAGCTGGACGCGATTGCCGCGGTCGTCATCGGCGGTACGCTGCTGACCGGCGGGAGCGGCTTCCTGTTCGGCACCGTGCTCGGCGTGCTCGTTCTCGGGCTGATTCAAACGATCATCAGCTTCGAGGGCACGCTCAGCTCCTGGTGGACGAAGATTTTCATCGGTCTGCTGCTCTTCGTCTTCATCCTCCTTCAGCGCGTGTTCTCCAGTGGATCACGCCGCCGAACTTCCTGACCCGAGGAAGATTCCCATCCCTTCTACCGCCGGTAGACGCGTCCAGCTCTGCGGCGACCCCCAACCAGGGAGATGCACATGAGGTTGGTACGAATCGGGGGCGTGGTGTCCGCCATCGCGCTCGCCGCGACCATGACCGCCTGCGGCTCCAGCCAGAAGACGGTGGACACCCAGGCGTCCGCGCCCTCGGGGGCGGCAGGCAACGCCGGAGCCCTGATCGGCGTCACGATGCCCACCAAGTCATCGGAGCGCTGGATCCACGACGGCGACAACGTCAAGCAGCAGCTTGAGCAGCTCGGCTACAAGGTGGACCTCCAGTACGCCGAGAACGACATCCCCACCCAGGTCAACCAGATCGAGAACCAGATCACCAAGGGCGCCAAGCTCCTGATCATCGCCTCGATCGACGGCACCGCGCTCACCTCGCAGCTGCAGGAGGCCGCGGACAACAAGATCCCGGTCATCGCCTACGACCGGCTCATCCGCAACAGCCCGAACGTCGACTACTACGCCACCTTCGACAACTTCAAGGTCGGCGTGCAGCAGGCGACCTCGCTGCTGAAGGGCCTCGGCGTCGACAGCGGCAAGAAGGGCCCGTTCAACGTCGAGCTGTTCGGCGGCTCGCCCGACGACAACAACGCCACCTTCTTCTGGAACGGCGC
Source organism: Microbispora sp. NPDC088329 (assembly GCF_040685655.1). Taxonomy (NCBI): domain Bacteria; kingdom Bacillati; phylum Actinomycetota; class Actinomycetes; order Streptosporangiales; family Streptosporangiaceae; genus Microbispora; species Microbispora sp. NPDC088329. The sequence continues at coordinate 193,804 of NZ_JBFBIP010000012.1, read as the reverse complement.
GATGTCGGTGCTCAAGCCGAAGATCGACGACGGCACGCTGAAGGTCAAGAGCGGCCAGACCGACTTCAAGCAGGCCGCCATCCTGCGGTGGGACCCCGCCACGGCGCAAAAGCGCATGGAGGACATCCTCACCAAGACCTACACCGGTGACGCCAAGGTCGACGGTGTGCTCTCGCCGTACGACGGCCTGTCCATCGGCATCCTGTCGGCGCTCAAGAGCTCCGGCTACGGGACCAGTGGCCAGCCGTACCCGGTCGTGACCGGCCAGGACGCCGAGCTGGCGTCGGTCAAGTCGATCGTCGCGGGCGAGCAGTACTCGACCATCTTCAAGGACACCCGCAAGCTCGCGGAGCAGACCGTGAAGATGGCGGACGCGGTGCTGAAGGGTCAAAAGCCCGAGGTGAACAACGAGAAGGACTACGACAACGGCAACAAGGTCGTCCCGTCGTACCTGCTCGACCCGGTGGTCGTCGACAAGGACAACTACAAGGACGTCATCGTCGGCAGCGGCTACTACACCGAGGACCAGCTCAAGTAGGGATCCGGGCCCGGGGAAGCAGTCCCCGGGCCCTCCCTGAGCGGGGGGCACATGACCGAGCACATCTTGCGGATGAGCGGGATCACCAAGACATTCCCCGGAGTGAAGGCGCTGCAGGACGTCAACCTGGCGGTCCGGCGGGGTGAGATCCACGCGATCTGCGGCGAGAACGGCGCCGGCAAGTCGACGCTGATGAAGGTGCTGTCCGGGGTCTATCCCCATGGCCAGTACGACGGCGAAATCACTTTCGAGGGCAGGCGCTGCGAGTTCGGCGGCATCCGCGACAGCGAGCACGCCGGCATCGTCATCATCCACCAGGAGCTGGCGCTGTGCCCGCAGTTGTCGATCGCGGAGAACATCTACCTCGGCAACGAGCGGGCCACGCGCGGCGTCATCGACTGGAACCGCACCAACTACGAGGCGGGCGAGCTGCTGAAGCGGGTCGGCCTGCGGGAGAACCCGACGACGACGGTCTCCGACATCGGCGTCGGCAAGCAGCAGCTCGTCGAGATCGCCAAGGCGCTGTCGAAGGAGGTCAAGCTCCTCATCCTCGACGAGCCGACCGCGGCGCTCAACGACGAGGACTCGTCCCACCTGCTCGACCTGCTGCGCGGGCTCAGGGACGAGGGCATCACCTGCGTGATCATCTCACACAAGCTCAACGAGGTGACCGCGATCGCCGACTCCGTCACGATCCTGCGTGACGGGCGCACGATCGAGACGCTGGACATGGCCTCCGACAGCGTGACCGAGGACCGCATCATCTCCGGGATGGTCGGCCGCGCCCTCGACAACCGCTTCCCGCCGCGCACGCCGGCGATCGGGGAGGAGGCGTTCCGCATCGAGGACTGGACGGTCTTCAGCCCCAGCCAGCCCGGCAGGAAGGTGGTCGACGGGGCCTCGCTCATGCTGCGCCGCGGCGAGATCGTGGGCCTGGCCGGGCTGATGGGCGCCGGCCGCACCGAGCTGGCGATGAGCGTGTTCGGGCGGACGTACGGTGTGCACATCTCCGGCAGGATCTTCAAGGACGGTGCGCCGATCGAGATCCGCACCGTGCAGGACGCGATCAGGCACGGCGTCGCCTACGCCACCGAGGACCGCAAGAGGTACGGCCTCAACCTCATCGAGGACATCAAGCGCAACATCAGCGCGGCCTGGCTCAAGGGCCTGTCGAAGCGCGGCTGGGTGAACGAGTACGAGGAATACCGCGTCGCCCAGCAGTTCCGCGGGAGCATGAACATCAAGGCGCCCGGCGTGGACAGCGTCGTCGGCAAACTGAGCGGCGGCAACCAGCAGAAGGTCGTGCTCTCCAAGTGGATCCTCACCGAGCCGGACGTGCTGATCCTCGACGAGCCGACCCGGGGCATCGACGTCGGCGCCAAGTACGAGATATACACGATCATCAACCGCCTGGCCGAGCAGGGCAAGGCCGTGCTGGTGATCTCGTCTGAGCTGCCCGAGCTGCTCGGCCTCTGCGACCGCATCTACACGCTTTCGGAGGGGCGCGTCACCGGTGAGGTGCCCCGCGATGAGGCCACGCAGGAACGCCTCATGTATCTCATGACCAAGGGACAGGAGTAGCTCGCATGAGCAGCATCACGCCCGCCGACGTGGAAGTCGGCGCCGAGGGCGGCGGGGGAGCGCCGGGGCGGCCGGGCCGGGTGTCGCTCGGCGGGCTGTCGCTCAACCTGCGCTCCAGCGGCATCTACATCGCCTTCGCTCTGATCATCGTGTTGTTCTCGGTGCTGACCGACGGCGCACTGCTGCAGCCGCAGAACATCTCCAACATCATCGTCCAGAACTCCTACATCCTGATCCTCGCGATCGGGATGATCCTGGTCATCATCGCGGGGCACATCGACCTGTCGGTCGGCTCGGTGGTCGCGGTCACCGGGGCGCTGGCCGCGGTGCTCATGGTGAACATGGGCGTGCCCTGGCCGGCCGCCCTGCTGATCACGATCGTCGCCGGCGCGGTGATCGGGGCCTGGCAGGGGTACTGGATCGCGTACTTCGGCATCCCCGCGTTCATCGTCACGCTGGCCGGCATGCTGCTGTTCCGGGCGCTGACCCTCACCGTCCTGGGAAACCAGGGCATCGGCCCGTTCCCCGACCAGGTCCGCACGCTGGCCAACGGCTTCACCGACGGCTACCTGGGCAACATCGGCCTCGGCCCTCTCGGGGGCGCCGACCTGTTCAGCCTGCTGATCGGCATCGTCGCGATCGCCGGCATGGTCCTCGCGCAGTGGCGCACCCGCAGCGCCCGCAAGGGCTACGGCCAGGCGGTCGACCCGCTGGCGATGTTCGCGCTGAAGATGGCGGCCGGAGCCGCGCTGATCCTCTTCCTCGTCGTGCAGCTCGCCCGCTTCAAGAACCTGCCGTGGGTGCTCGTGCTGCTGGCGGTGCTCGTGCTGGCGTACTCGCTGATGGCCAACCGCACGGTGTTCGGGCGGCAGATCTACGCGATCGGCGGAAACCTGCACGCGGCCGTGATGTCGGGCGTCAAGGTCAAGTCGGTGGTCTTCTGGATCTTCGTCAACATGGGGGTGCTGTCCGCGATCGCCGGCGTCATCTTCGCCGGCCGGCTCAACCAGGCGGGTCCCACCGCGGGCAACAGCTTCGAGCTGGACGCGATCGCCGCGGCCTTCATCGGCGGCGCGGCCGTGCAGGGCGGCGTGGGCAAGGTGGTCGGCGCGATCACTGGTGGCCTGATCATGGCGGTGATCAACAACGGCATGTCGCTGATCGGCTCGCCCAGCGAGCGGGTCATGCTCGTCAAGGGTGCGGTGCTGCTCGCCGCGGTGGCGTTCGACGTGTGGACCAAGCGCAGGGCCGGCACCGCGCGCTGATGGCCGCAGACATCGACAGGAAACCGCTTTCGGGCTGCCGGCCGTGTCGCCGGCCGGCGGCCCCCACCCCGGGCGTGGCCGGCGCCGAAGCCTCAGGAGGTTGAGTGTGAACGTTAACAGTGACCGTTACGTGGTCGGTGTGGATTACGGCACGTTGTCCGGCCGCGCGGTGGTGGTGCGCGTGAGCGACGGCGCGGAGCTGGCCAGCGCCGTGCACGAGTACGCCCACCGGGTCATCGAGGACGCGCTGCCGGGTTCCGGCGTCCGCCTCGGACCGGACTGGGCCCTGCAGTCGCCGGCGGACTGGATCGACGTGCTGCGGCACGCGGTGCCCAAGGCGCTGGCCGCCGCGCAGGTCCCGGCCGAGCAGGTGATCGGCATCGGCACGGACTTCACGGCCTGCACGATCCTGCCCGCCACCGCCGACGGCCACCCGCTGTGCGAAGAGTTCCCCGAGCGGCCGCACGCCTGGCCGAAGCTCTGGAAGCACCACGCGGCCCAGCCGCACGCCGACCGCATCAACGCGCTGGCCGCCGAGCGCGGCGAGGCGTGGCTGCCGCGGTACGGCGGCAAGATCTCCTCCGAGTGGGCCTTCGCCAAGGGCCTGCAGCTGCTGGAGGAGGATCCGGAGATGTACGACCGGGCCGACCGCTGGATCGAGGCCGCCGACTGGATCATCTGGCAGCTCACCGGTGTGGAGACCCGCAACGTCTGCACCGCCGGGTACAAGGCCGTTTACCAGGACGGCGCCTATCCGTCCGAGGACTTCCTGGCGGCGCTCAACCCCGCCTTCTCCGGTTTCACCCGGAAACTCGGCCAGGAGCTCGCTCCGCTCGGCGGCCTCGCCGGCCGGCTGACCGCGCGGGCCGCCGAGTGGACGGGGCTGCCCGAGGGCATCGCGGTCGCGGTCGGCAACGTCGACGCGCACGTCACCGCGGCGGCGGCCGACGCCGTGCGGCCGGGCCAGATGGTCGCCATCATGGGCACCTCGACCTGTCATGTCATGTGCTCCGACCAGCTCGCCGAGGTCCCCGGCATGTGCGGCGTCGTGCGCGACGGCATCGTGCCCGGACTGTGGGGCTACGAGGCGGGCCAGTCCGCCGTCGGCGACATCTTCGGCTGGTTCGTGGACAACGCCGTGCCCGCCTCCTACGCCGAGCGGGCGGCGGAGCAGGGCGTCGGGCTGCACGAGTACCTCACCTCCCTCGCCGCCGGGCAGAAGGTCGGGCAGCACGGGCTGGTCGCCCTCGACTGGCACGGCGGCAACCGCTCGGTCCTGGTCGACCACACCCTGTCCGGCGTGATCGTCGGGCAGACGCTCGCCACCCGGCCCGAGGACGTCTACCGGGCGCTCATCGAGGCCACCGCGTTCGGCGCCAGGACGATCGTGGAGACGTTCGAGGCGGCCGGCGTGCCGGTGGAGGAGTTCGTGGTCGCCGGCGGCCTGCTCAAGAACAACTTCCTCATGCAGATCTACGCCGACGTGCTGCGCCGCCCGCTGTCGGTGATCGGCTCCGACCAGGGGCCGGCCCTCGGCTCGGCGATCCACGCGGCCGTCGCCGCGGGCGCCTACCCCGACATCACCGCCGCCGCGGCGGCCATGGGCAAGCGCGAGGCCGCCGCCTACGTGCCCGACGCCGAGCGGGCCGACGCCTACGACCGGCTGTACGCCGAGTATCGCAAGCTGCACGACCACTTCGCGGACGGCGGGATGCTCCATCGGCTCCGCGCGATCAGGAACGAGGCCAGCGCATGATCGATGAACTCCGCAGGGAAGTCTGCCGGCTCCATGCCGAACTGGTGCGATACAACCTCGTCGCCTGGACGGCCGGCAACGTGTCGGGCCGGGTGCCGGGCGAGGACCTGTTCGTCATCAAGCCCAGCGGGGTGTCGTACGACGACCTGACCCCCGAATCGATCGTGGTCTGCGACCTCGACGGCAACCTGGTCGAGGGCGATCTGTCCCCGTCCAGCGACACGGCCGCGCACGCCTACGTCTACCGCCACATGCCGGAGGTGAACGGGGTCGTGCACACCCATTCCACGTACGCCTCGGCGTGGGCGGCCCGCGGCGAGGCGATCCCGTGCGTGCTCACGGCGATGGCCGACGAGTTCGGCGGTGAGATCCCCCTCGGGCCGTTCGCGCTCATCGGCAACGACGACATCGGCAAGGGGATCGTCGCGACCTTGACGGGACACCGTTCTCGTGCGGTGCTGATGCAGAACCACGGAGTGTTCACGATCGGCGAGTCCCCCAAAGCGGCGGTGAAGGCCGCCGTGATGTGTGAGGACGTCGCCCGCACCGTGCACGTCTCCCGGCAGCTCGGTGAGCCCCTGCCGATCGCGCAGGGCGACATCGACCGCTTGTACGACCGCTACCAGAACGTCTATGGACAGAGGAGTCACCTGTGAAGCTATGGTTCCTGACCGGAAGCCAGGGTCTGTACGGCGAGGACACGCTGAGGCAGGTGGCCGAGCAGTCCCAGCGCATCGCCGAGCAGCTGGGCGAGGCGCTGCCGTTCGAGCTCGAGTGGCGGCCCGTGCTCACCGACGCGGCGGCCATCCGCCGCGTGTGCCTGGAGGCCAACGGTGACGACGAGTGCATCGGCCTGATCGCGTGGATGCACACGTTCTCCCCGGCCAAGATGTGGATCGCCGGGCTGGACGCGCTGCGCAAGCCGTTGCTGCACCTGCACACGCAGGCCAACGTGGAGCTGCCGTGGAGCTCCATCGACATGGACTTCATGAACCTCAACCAGGCCGCCCACGGCGACCGTGAGTTCGGCTACATCCAGACGCGCCTCGGCGTGCCGCGCAAGACCGTCGCCGGGCACGTGAGCGACCCGGCGGTGGCGGGGCGTATCGCCACCTGGGCGCGGGCGGCGGCGGGCCGGGCGGAGGTCGGCTCGCTGCGCCTGGCCCGTTTCGGCGACAACATGCGCGACGTCGCGGTGACCGAGGGCGACAAGGTCGAGGCGCAGCTCCGGTTCGGGGTGTCGGTGAACACCTACGGCGTCAACGAGCTGGCCGAGGCCGTGGACGCCGCCTCCGACGCGGACGTGTCCGCCCTCGTCAAGGAGTACGACGACCTCTACCGGATGGCCCCCGAGCTGCGCGTCGGCGGCGAGCGGCACGAGTCGCTGCGTTACTCGGCCCGCATCGAGCTGGGCCTGCGGCACTTCCTGGAGGGCGGGGGCTTCAAGGCGTTCACCACCAACTTCGAGGACCTGGGCGGGCTGCGCCAGCTTCCCGGCCTGGCCGTGCAGCGGCTGATGGCCGACGGCTACGGCTTCGGCGGCGAGGGCGACTGGAAGACCTCGGTGCTGCTGCGCACGCTCAAGGTCATGGCGTCGGGCCTGCCCGGCGGCACCTCGTTCATGGAGGACTACACCTACCACCTCACCCCGGGGGAGGAGCTCATCCTCGGCGCGCACATGCTGGAGGTCTGCCCGACGATCGCGTCGGACACCCCGTCGTGCGAGATCCACCCGCTGAGCATCGGCGGGCGGGAGGACCCGGTGCGGCTGGTGTTCGACGCCGCCCCCGGCCCCGCCGTGGTGGTCGGCCTGTCGGACATGGGCGAGCGGTTCCGCCTGGTGGCCAACGAGATCGACGTGGTCTCGCCGCCCGAGCCGCTGCCCGCCCTGCCGGTCGCCCGGGCCGTGTGGCGCCCCCGGCCCGACCTGCGTACCTCGGCCGAGTCGTGGATCACGGCGGGCGCCCCGCACCACACCGTGCTCTCCTCGGCCGTCGGGTCCGAGGAACTGGCCGACTTCGCCGACATGCTCGGCGTCGAGCTGGTCGTCATCGACGAGGCCACCACCTCCCGTCAGTTCGCCAAGGAGCTGCGGTGGAACCAGGCCTACTATCGGCTCGCGCAGGGATTTTGACGGTAAGGACGTTCGTGATGGGCGGCCTGGCCGCCCTCACGCCCGGAGCGGAGGCACTCGTCCCGTCCGCCGCCTCGGCGGCCGGCGAGGGCCTCGCGCTCCGGTCCAAGCTCGACGGGACCTCAGGCGGGATCGCCGCCCGGATCCGCGATCACCCCGCCGTTGTGTGACATCGGCTCGTCCGGTTACCGTCCCCGCGCGGACTCCTATACACTGACTGCGTCGCAAGGGGCTATAGCGCAGCTGGTAGCGCACTTCCATGGCATGGAAGGGGTCTGGGGTTCGAGTCCCCATAGCTCCACAACACCCTCAGGGCGGTCGATCGACCGCCCTGCTTCATTTTCAGGGTCGGCATCTCCGCTGGTCAGGGCAGGCCGAGGAGGCGGAGGACCGCCGTGGTAGCGGCGGCCAGGACGACGATCAAGGGGAACGGCACTTTCCGCAGCGTGAGGATCCCGGCGACGAGCACCCCGGCGGGCCTGGCCCATCCGGCGAAGCCGTGCCCCTCGGTGAGGGCCGAGGTGGCCACCAAGGCGACGAGCAGCACGGTCGCCGCGACGGACAGCAGGTGGCGCAGGCGGCCGGGCAGCCTGAGCCGGTGGCGCAGCGCCGGCCCGGCCAGCCTGAAGGCGTAGGTTCCCGCGGCCAGCGCGAGAACGGCGATCAGGGGCATCATGAGACCCCCGGCCCGGCCGCCGCAGGCGTCCGTGCGGCGAGCACGAGACCGGTCAGGGCGAGCAGCACCGGCAGGCCGGCAGGCAGGAACGGCGTGGCCGTCACCGCGACGGCCGCCCCGGCGACGGAAGCCCGGCGCAGGGCGGCGTTCCGGAGGTTCCGTACGGTGAGCGAGGGCAGCACGAGGGCGAGCAGCACCGCGGGGAAGGCCGCGTCCAGCCCGAGGGCGGCGGTGTCTGCGATGCCGCGCCCGGCCAGCGCGCCGAGCACGACGGCGGCGTTCCAGCTGACGAACAGACCGAGCCCGCAGGCCCAGAACGCGGCGTGACGGCGGCGGGGGTCGCCGTCGCGCAGCACGAAGGCCACCGCCTCGTCCGTCATGAGATGCGCGCCGGTAAGGCGGGTCCGCCACCGGTCGCCGAGGACGTCGCCGACCGCGAAGCCGAACGGCAGCAGGCGCGCGTTCAGCACCAGACCGGCCGCGACGGCGGCGACCGGGGCGCCACCGGACAGCACCACGCCGATCGCGGCGAACTGAGCGCCTCCGGCGAACACCAGCAGGGACATGACGACCGGCACCCACGCGGGCAGGCCGCCGGACACGGCGATCGCGCCGAACGCGGCGCCCACCATGGCGTCGGCGAGGCAGACCAGGGCGATGTCGCGAAGCGTGCCGCGATCGAGTGTTCGCCATAACGAATGCATGTCCAGTAGAGTGAACAACGGAATTGGTGTTCGTCAAGTCGAACAATCGGAAGTCTGGAGCGAACCACGTGGCTGAGAGGCCGTCCTTCGACCTGATCGCGCTGATCGCCGCGTCGATCCGCAGGGAGCGCGAGCGCGCCGGCCTGTCGCTGACCGAGCTGGCCAGGCGCGCGGGCATCGCCAAGTCCACGCTCTCCCAGCTGGAGTCGGGCACCGGCAATCCGAGCGTGGAGACCCTGTGGGCGCTCGGGGCGGCGCTCGGCGTGCCGTTCAGTCACCTGGTGGACCCTCCGCGGCCGGCCGTACGGGTGATCAGGGCGGGGGAGGGGCCCGTGACCTACTCCGAGCAGGCCGACTACGGCGTCACGCTGCTCGCCTCCTGCCCGCCGGGCGCCCGGCGGGACGTCTACCGCATTTCGGCCCAGCCGGGCCCGCCACGCAGTTCGGACCCGCACCGGGCCGGGACGACGGAGCACCTCGTGATCGGAACCGGGCGGGCGCTGGCCGGGCCCGCGGAGGGGCCCGTCGAGCTCGGGCCGGGCGACTACATCGCCTATCCCGGCGACGCCCCCCACGTCTTCGAGGCCCTCGAGCCCGACACCACCGCGGTCATCGTCATGGAGCACATCTAGATCTCGGCTTCATCAGGGGCCGGCGCATCTAGTTGACAATGATCTTTGACACTATTTTCGGGCCGAAATCCCAATTGGCGGGGCAATAGCTTGACTTGTTCCGGCGCTGCCCCCTATCTAGAAGGAGGCAAAGACGGCTGATCACCAACGGCGGCAAATCATGACAATCGAATCAGGACCGGACAATCCGCGTCAGGAGTACCGCGCCATCCAGGCTGAGGCGTTCAACCGCATCGGCGGTCGGTACGACGAGGCCTTCCCGCACAAGGAAGGCCAGCTGGCCGCAGGTGAATGGTTGATCAAACAACTCAAGCCGGGCGCGCGTGTGCTCGACGTCGGCTGTGGCACCGGTGCTCCCACGGCCCAGCAGTTCGCCGAGGCGGGCTGCGAGGTGACCGGCATCGACATCTCCCCGGTCATGCTCGACCTGGCGAGGAAGAACGTGCCGACCGGGACGTTCCTCGAACGCGACGTGCTCGACCTCGACGACTCGCTCGGCGTGTTCGACGCCGTGACCGCGTTCTTCAGCCTGCTCATGCTGCCGCGGGCCGAGATCGAGCAGGCGCTCCGCAGGATTCACGCGGTGCTCGCCCCCGGCGGCCTGTTCTCGCTGAGCATGGTGGAAATCGACCTCGACGACGTGCCTTTCCAGTTTCTCGGCGCACCGGTTCGCGTGACCGGATATCTGCGCGACGAGTTGCGGGAGATCATCGAAGCCGCCGGTTTCGGTGTGCTGTCGGAAAATCACCTCTCGTACGCGCCGGCGACCACCCAGGCGCCACCGGAAATCCAGCTCTTCGTCAACTGCCGGCGTGACCAATTCTGAGCGGCCACACCCGTGTCGGGAGACGGGGAACCGTCCTGCGTATTGAGCCACGTCAGTGGAATCGTCCGGGCCATCGGCGAGAGCCGGAGCCCGGAGGAGGCGACGAGGCTCCTCTGCGAGGCGCTGGTGCCGAGGCTGGCCGACGCCGCCGCGGTCTACGTGGACGGCGCCGCCTGGCATCGGGTCGATCCCCAGGGGCGGCTGCCGCCGTGCTGGGCCGGCGACGGGATCCGTGAGGCGGCCCTGCTCGACGGGCGCCTGCTCGCCGTGCCCCTGCGGGCGTACGGCAAGGCCGTCGGCTGCGCGCTGCTGGCGCGCGGCCCCGGGCGGTCGCCCTTCGGCGAGGCCCATGTGCTCGCCGCGGGACAGTTCGCGGTGCCCGCCGCGCTCACGCTCTTCCACGGGCGGCGGGACCGCCGGCAGGACGAGACCCTGGAGACCCTCCAGCGTGGGATGCGGCCGGGAGACCCGCCCGAGCTGCCCGGGCTGGAGATCGCCTACCGCTACGAACCCGCGGCCGAGCGGGTGGGCGGCGACTGGTACGACGTCATCCCGTTGCCGGGCAGCAGGGTGGCTCTGGTCGTCGGCGACGTGATGGGACACGGGCTGGCCGCCGCGGCCGTGATGGGCCAGCTCCGCACGGCCGTGCAGACCCTCGCCTCGCTCGACCTGCCGGCCGAGCAGGTGCTCCACTCGCTCGACGAGATGGCCCAGCGGCTGGCCGCGCAGACGCTCACCACCTGCGTCTACTGCGTGTACGACCCGGTGCTGCGCAGGTGCACGATCGCGAGCGCCGGCCACCTGCCGCCGATCCTGCTGGGAGCGGACGGGAAGGCGGAGCTGCTGTCGCCGCCCCGATGCCCGCCGATCGGGCTGGGCCGCACGCCGTTCGAGACGATGGAGATCGCGGCGGAGGACGGCAGCATGCTCGTCCTCTACACCGACGGGCTCGTGGAGGAGCGCGGGCAGGACATCGGGCAGAGCGTGGAGTCGCTGCGCCTCGGGCTCGCGAACGGAGCCTCGATCGAGGAGCTGAGCGACGACGTGCTGTCCGCCACCCGGGACGACGACGTCACCGTGCTCGCCATCCGGTTCCGCGGCATCCCCAGCGAGCACGTCGCCCAGTGGCTGCTGGAGCCCCAGCCGACGACGCCGGGGCGCGTACGCGGCCTGGTCCGCCGGACGCTCGACTCGTGGGGACTCACGTCGATGATCCCGGTCGCCGAGCTGCTCGCCGGGGAGCTCGTCACCAACGCCGTGCGGCACACCCAGCGGCCCATCACCATCAGGCTGCTGCGCACCGACCACCTGCTCTGCGAGGTCAGCGACGACGACCACCGGCTGCCGGTGGTGCGCGAGCCCGGACCGCTCGACGAGGACGGCAGAGGGCTCTACCTGGTCAGCCAGCTCGCCGAACACTGGGGAACCAGCCGGGTCGCCGGAGGCAAGACCGTCTGGTTCTCGCTGGCGATTCCCTGACGCCCGAACGCCCTGCGGTGTGCCGACGGGGGTTGTGATCTCCTCCGCCCCTGTCGGTTACGCCCACGCCGCCGAAGTCCTATACACTGGCGGAGCATCGCCCAGGCGGTGTGGCAAGGGGCTATAGCGCAGCTGGTAGCGCACTTCCATGGCATGGAAGGGGTCTGGGGTTCGAATCCCCATAGCTCCACCATGGTTGGATCATCCAAAGAGCCGTCCTCCGTCCGGAGGGCGGCTCTCGGCGTTCCGATGGACGCGGCGACGGTCTCCGGCATCTACCGTCATCTCGCCGGCAACGGCGTGAGAATCTGGATCGACGGCGGCTGGTGCGTCGACGCCCTCCTCGGCGAGCAGACGAGAGAGCACCCGGACCTCGACGTGGCGCTCGACCGCAAGGACGAAGAGCGGTTCATCGAACACATGAAGGGCCTCGGATACACGAGGAGACGCGACGACAGCGACAGCGCCTGGAACTACGTCGTGACCGATGACCGGGGCCGCGGTATCGACGTGCACGTCTTCGAATACGACGAGTCGGGCAGGATCGTCTACGGCGTCGCGTATCCCTACGGCTCACTCACCGGCCAGGGCGTGATCAACGGCCATGCCGTGGACTGCGTCGCCCCGGAGTGGATGTTCGCCTTCAAGACGGCGTACCCCCCTGCCGAGAAGGACCTCAAAGACGTCCACGCACTGAGTGAGACCTTCGGTTTCGCGATACCGCCGACCCATCGGCGGTCAGCGGGCCGCGGCGAGTCGCAGGACGAGCCCACGTAGGTCTGCCACAGCCATGGGCGGCTCTTCCTCGTGCGTCCATTCCAGGTGGTCGCGATTGATCCAGACGGTGTCCAATCCGGCCCTGCGAGCGGCGATGACATCCTCGACGGGATCGTCGCCCACGTGCAGGACGTCGCGGGCGTCGAGCCGCATTCAACCGCTCCCACCGGGCGCGCATGTAGACGTCGTACACATCGCGGGCCAGCGCGGGATCGGCGTGTCCGCAGTGCGTCAGGGCCGCCTCGAAGGACGCCAGCCGGATCTTCTCCATGCTCCGGCCGCGATAGGCGTCGAGGCGGGCGATCGAATCACGCACCTCACGCAGCCAGTTCGCGGTTATCGGCCCCTCGGGCCCGCTGACTCCCGACGCGCGGAGAAGCCGAGCCGCATCCTCGAGTGCGCGGCTCATCGCGGCCTCGAAGTTCCACAACGTTCCGTCCCCGTCGAAGGACAGAGCCTGATAGGTCCTGTTCACCGAAGCCTCCGGGACACATGGCCGCACTCGCGCCGGGTAGGAGCGGGTGTCATGAAGAGGATCCTGCAACTCGTCGTCACCCGCTGGCTGGCGCGCACGCCGATCGGGATGGTCCTGCTCGGTATCGGCTGGTTCTTCATGCGCAAGCGGCGGGCCCGCAAACAGCAGCCCGTGAACACACCGGCGCTCCGCGAGCCCGGACGCCGGTCGGGCAACCCGTACGCCTGGCGCGGCCCTTCCGCCGGCAACCGCCGCTGACTCCGGCCAGTGGTCGGCACCGATCAGCCGAGCGCGGCGGGAGTGCGGAACGTCTGCCGGTAGGCCAGGGGAGAGACCCCGACGGCGGCGTGGAGGTGCTGGCGGAGTGAGACCGCGCTGCCGAACCCGGCCTTCCCGGCGATCGCGTCGACCGGCAGGTCGGTGGTCTCCAGCAGGTGCCGGGCGTGCGCGATCCGCTGCGCGGCGAGCCACCGCGCCGGGCTGAGGCCGGTCTCCTCGCGAAACTTGCGGGTGAAGGTCCGCACGCTCATGCGGGCGTGCGCGGCCAGGGCGGCCAGGTTGACCGGCGCCTCCAGGTGTTCGAGCATCCACGCCCGGGTGGGCGCGGTGGTCGTCCCGGCGGGGTCGGGCAGCGGCCGCTCGATGAACTGGGCCTGGCCGCCCTCGCGGAACGGCGGGGTGACACATCGGCGGGCGGTGCGGTTGGCCACCTCGCTGCCGTGGTCGCGCCGGATGACGTGCAGGCACAGGTCGATGCCCGCCGCCACCCCCGCCGAGGTCAGCACGTCGCCGTCGTCGATGAACAGCACGTCGGGATCGAGCCGTACGCGGGGGAACAGCCTGCGGAACTCGGCGGCGTTGCGCCAGTGGGTCGTGGCGGGACGCCCGTCCAGCAGGCCGGCGGCGGCCAGCACGAAGGCTCCGGTGCAGATCGAGATGAGCCGGGCGCGTCCCGCGACGCCCCACAGCGCCGCGCGCAGCTCCTCGCCGAGCGTGCCGTCCTCCAGCGGCGGACCGCTGTGGATGCCCGGCACCACCACCGTGTCCGCCGTCGCGAGCACGCTCAGATCGTGGTCGGGAACCACGCCGTATCCCGCTCGGCTCCGCACCGGGCGGCCTCCCGGGGTGCAGGTGACCACTTCGTACAGCGGGCCCCGGTCGCGGGCGGCCCAGAACACCTGACCCGGGATACCCAGGTCGAGGGTGGCGAAGTCGTCCAGGGCCAGTACGGCGACGCGGTGCACGGCCGGATTCATGGCCCGATTCTTTCACATGTTGACCTCCCGGCCACTGTCTCCGAAGGCGGACCAACGGGAGGATGCTCGCCATGAAGTCGCTGCATCGTGCGTGGATCGTCGCCGCCGTCGCCTTCGTCGCGATCATCGGGGCGGCCGGGTTCCGCGCCACGCCGGGCGTGATGATCACGCCGCTGGAGGACGAGTTCGGCTGGACGAGGGGCACCATCTCGCTCGCGGTCTCGGTGAACCTCATGCTCTACGGGCTGTGCGCGCCGTTCGCGGCGGCGCTCATGGACCGGTTCGGCATGCGCCGCGTCGTCGCCTGCGCCCTGCTGCTGGTGGCGGTGGGCAGCGGCCTCACCGTGTTCATGACCGCGAGCTGGCAGCTCGTCGCGCTCTGGGGCGTCCTGGTCGGGCTCGGCACCGGCTCGATGGCGCTCGTCTTCGCCGCCACGCTGACCGACCGCTGGTTCGTACGGCACCGCGGCCTGGTCACCGGTGTGCTGACGGCGGGCGGCGCGACGGGACAGCTCGTCTTCCTGCCGGTGCTCGCGCACCTGGCCGAGACACAGGGCTGGCGGTGGGCCTCGGTCACGGTGGCGGCGGCCGCGCTCGCCGTCGTCCCGCTCGTGTGGTTCCTGATTCGCGACACCCCCGAGGAGATCGGCCTGACCGCGCTGGGCGCGACCGAGCCGGTCGTGCGCACGCCGGCCAAGGGCGCCGCCGCGCGGGCCGTCCGCGTGCTGCGGGACGCCGCCCGGACCCGGCGCTTCTGGTATCTCGCGGTCGGCTTCGCCATCTGCGGTGCGAGCACGAACGGCCTGGTCGGCACCCACTTCATCCCGGCCGCCCACGACCACGGCATGCCGGAGACCACGGCCGCCTCGCTGCTCGCCGTGATCGGGGTCTTCGACATCGCCGGCACCGTCTTTTCCGGCTGGCTGAGCGACCGGGTGGACTCGCGGATCCTGCTCGTCGTCTACTACGCGCTGCGCGGGCTGTCGCTGCTGATCCTGCCGCGGCTGTTCGCCGCCACGGCCGAGCCGAGCATGCTCGTCTTCATCGTCTTCTACGGCCTCGACTGGGTGGCCACAGTGCCGCCGACCGTCGCGTTGTGCCGCAAGATCTTCGGTGCTGACGGCT
This sequence comes from Microbispora sp. NPDC088329, assembly GCF_040685655.1. Classification (NCBI taxonomy): domain Bacteria; kingdom Bacillati; phylum Actinomycetota; class Actinomycetes; order Streptosporangiales; family Streptosporangiaceae; genus Microbispora; species Microbispora sp. NPDC088329. Next base: position 178,580 of record NZ_JBFBIP010000012.1, on the reverse strand, counting down.
CGGTGGTGTTCGGGTGGGTCTTCGCCTCTCACCAGGTCGGCGCGGCAGTCGTCGCCACCGTGGCCGGGGTCACCCGCGACCACCTGGGAAACTACAACTTGGCGTGGTACGGCGCGGGCGCGCTGTGCCTGCTGGCAGCGGTCATGTCGTCCCGTATCGTCACGCGTGTCCGGGACCGCCGGGAAGCTGGGATCCTTGTCGGGTGACCGAACGCGTTCTTCCCCTGGTCGTGCGCATCGAGCGGGCCGCGCCGCCGCGACGCACCGACGCGCTGGAGGCGGCCGCGACGGCCGTGGTGCGCCTGCTCGACAGCGCGGAGAACGGTGAGTGGCCGCAGGAGGTCGCGGAGTGGCAGGACGGCCGGATCAGGAAGGTCGTCAGGCGGGCCCGCGGCGCGGAGTGGCGGCGGGCGCTCGCCCTGCCCGGCATCACCGTCACGGTGGGTACGGCCGAGGTGCGGGTGCATCCTCCCGTGCCGCTCGACGACTGGCCGCGCGACCTCGCCCGGTTGCAGGTGTCGGGCACGGAGCTGTCCGATGACGTGACCCCGCCGGAGGCGGGTCCCGGTGACGTGGCGCTCTGGATCAACCCCCGTCTGGAGATGACGGCGGGTAAGGCGATGGCCCAGGCGGGCCACGGCGCCCAGTTCGCCTGGTGGGGCGCGGGCGAGGCGGACCGGGCGGCCTGGCGCGAGAGCGGCTTCGCCGTACGGGTCAGGACGGCCGGCCCGGATCGATGGGAGGCGCTGGCCGCGAGCGGGCTTCCGGTGGTCAGGGACGCGGGGTTCACCGAGATCGAACCGGGCTCCGCGACGGTCGTGGCCGACGCGCCCTGGCTGCGGGCGGGCGTTCCCGAAGTGTGATGGACAAGGCACCCGAAATACCGGGATTTGCCGTACGCTCCCGATCGTGTCACGTGGGGACTATGGGACGAAGGCCGTCCCCTCTTACATAGCGGCCGAGGCCGAGACCACTCCGCTCCCGAAGATCACGGTCCCTGAGCCGGCGCCGCCGGCGAGCTCTCCCAAGAGGCTCGGGGACCTGCCGATGCGGGTGGTCTACCGGGTGCTCGCGGTCGCGGCGGGGGTAGTCGTCGTGGGGGCGGGCGCGACCGCCGTGCTGGTGAGCCGGGACGGCTCCGCCGGCACGATCACCGCGTCACGTCACACCACCGCGGCCGGCCTGCCCTCGGCCGTGACGGCCTCGTCCGTGCCGAGCGCCGCCGCGCCGGCCGCGGGCGCCGCGGCCACGCCCGGTCTCAGCCCCCTGTCCAGTCCCGCCGCGAGTCCGGCGGCCAGTTCGACGGCCGGTTCGACGGTCGGCCCGGACACCGTGGATCCCGCGCTGGCGGCGGCCCTGAACGATCCCCGCGTGCCCGCCCTGCCCAAGGGAGACCGGCGGCTTCGCCGCCTGCCCGGCCGGGCGGCGAAGCCCCACGGCCTGATCAAGGACCGCCGATCCGGGGTCGCCCTGCCCCGCTTCTTCAAGGCGTGGGCGCTCGCCACGCCCGCGCCGTTCGCCTCCCGCCAGCTGCTGCCCAAGGTGAAGGGCGCGTCGTACCGGGGGATGCTGGTCTCCTGCCCCGTGCCGACTCCGGAGCAGGAGACGCTGCGCGACACCGCGCTGCTGGCCGCCCGGTGGACCCTGAACCACCACCCCTCGGGGGCGACGATCACCTGGACGGCGTCCCAGCCCATCAAGGCGGGCAAGCGGAAGGGCTGGCTGCTGGGCTACACCGTGCACTACACGCTCAAGGGCAGGAAGCGGGTCTCCGCGGCGGCGCTGGCCCTCGTGGACGTGCCGGAGAAGAAGCCCGCCGTCGTGTTCGTCACGATCCCCGACGACCAGAAGAAGCGCTGGCGCGACATCAACACGGTGATGTCGTCCGTCAAGGCGCTCTGACTCAGCGTTCGGCCAGGACGATCACGGAATCACCGGGAGCGAACGTCAGCGGCCGTGACCGGTCCGGGTTGAGCACGACGCCGTAGTGGGGCGGCTCGCCGACCTCGGCCGCCACGCGATATCCGATCGCGGTCTCGCCCCGGCGCAGGGCCGACTCCACGATCGTCTGGAAGGCGACGGGCCCGCCCGTCGTCACGTAGTTCTCCACCGGCCGCGGGTAGGCCTCCGCGCCGGCGGAGTCGAACAGCTGCCCGAATACCTCGGCGAGGTGCGCGTTCTCGGCGAGCTGCGCGAGCAGCAGGCCGATGACGGTGTCGCTGATCACGATGTCGTCGGCCTCGGTGACCTCGGCGAGCGAGCGGTTGTTCTCGTCGTGCATCTCGCTCACGATCGAGTACGTCTCACCGAGGGTCGCCTGTATGTCCCGCAGTTGCAGCAAAGTCATCAGCGTGCGGGTGTCGGCGTGGCGCGGGTCGAACCGGTCGTCGGAGAGCACGATGACGTGCTGGTAGACGCCGACGCCGAGGGACTCCAGGGCGTACCTGTCGGTGCCGTCGCAATCCTTCACGTTCACCGTCAGGTTGCGCAGGTCCGTCAGGCCGCGGCCGGCGCCGGGGTGGTCGCCCGCGACGTCGAGGACCGACCCGGGGGTCACGTATCCGTCCAGGTGACGGATGATCCGCGCGGCCCGGTCGTTCCAGCCGAGCATGAGCGTCCGCTCGGGAGCCGGCTCGCGGACGGGCGTGCTGACGATGTGCCGTTCGTCGGCGGGCGCCGTGCCGCTCGCCGCTCGGATGAGCGAGTCGTCCTGCGCGAGCACGACGAGCTCGTCGGACGCCCCGATCAATGTGTCCGGCGGCGGGTTGAGCGTCACGCCCTTGGGCGTGCGCAGGCCGAGAACGGTCGCGGTCGCGTACGCGCCGAGGGCCTCGGCGTACGACCTGCCGGCGAGGGCGGGGTCGCGGCGCAGGTAGATCTCGTTGCCGTCGAAGTTCAGCAGGTCCATGCAGATGACGGACATGCCGGACTGGCGGGACGACTGCACGATCAGCCGGGCGGCGATGTCGTCGCTGTCGACCAGGTGGACGCCGGGCCCGCCGGCCAGCCGGGCCGCCGGCATGGTGCGCGAGGAGGCGATGGCGGCGACCACGGGAGGATGGCCGCCTGGCCGCTTCGCCAGCGCGAGCAGGGTCTTGATGACCTGCGCGTCCGGGTCGTCCTGCTCGGGGGACAGCACCACCACCGTGCGCGCCGTGTTCAGGCTCATCAGGGCGAGATCAGCCGGCTCGGTGGGGCGGCCGGTGCGGCACACCAGGCGCGTTCCGCCGGTGTCGCCGACCCGGGCCCGGATGGCGTCCTCCATGGCCGGTTTGTCCCTGTCGGCCAGGATGGCGATGACCGGCCCGCGCTGGCTGGCCTGCGCCTTCACCAGTTCGGAGACGATGGTGAAGAGCTGCTCCGACCAGCCGAGTATGACGGTGTGGCCGCTCTCGATGACGCGTGAACGGCCCTTGCGCAGCTCCTCGATCTTGCTGCGCAGGCCGGTGGAGAGCACACCCACGAGGATGCTGACGATGAAGATGCCGCCGAGGGACGCGCCCAGCATGATGGCGAGGAAGGGCGCGGTTCCGGCGTCCCCGGAGATCTTGCCGGGGCTGAGCGCGTGCATGAGCGACAGCCACAGGACCCCCGGCCAGCCGTCGTGCCGGAGCGCCTCGCCGGGGGTGAGCCAGATGGTGAGGACGCTCACCACCACGACCAGGGCCAGGGACACCAGGGCCAGCCAGCCGATCAGGGCGGTCGTGCCCTTGGCCATGGTGTTGTCGAACCAGTAGCTCATCCGCTCCTTGACGCTGTGATTTGACACATATGTCCTCTCGTTGCAAAGTCTTGACGACGAAGAGGCATCGTAGAAGCGACTAGGCTTCGATGTGTGACGGATCTGATACTCGCCTCCGCCTCATCCGCTCGGCTCGGGGTGCTGAGATCGGCCGGGCTCGATCCGAAGGTGATCGTCAGCGGGGTCGACGAGGACGCGATCACGGCCGCGACGCCCGAGGAGCTGTGCCTGAAACTGGCCGTCGCCAAGGCCGTCGCGGTGTCGCGGACCCTCAACGACGGCTACGTGATCGGGTGCGACTCGGTGCTCGAACTCGACGGCGTCGCGTACGGCAAGCCGGGGACGCCAGAGGAGGCGGTGCGCCGCTGGCACATGATGCGGGGCAGGACCGGCCGGCTGCTGACCGGGCACTGCGTCAAGGACGTGGCCGGGAGCGGCATGGAGTCCGACGTCGCCGCCACCATGGTGCGGTTCGGCACGCCGACGGACGAGGAGATCGAGGCGTACGTCGCCAGCGGCGAGCCGCTGCACGTGGCGGGGGCCTTCACGCTCGACGGCCTGGGCGGCTGGTTCGTGGAGGGCATCGAGGGCGACCACGGCAACGTGCTCGGCATCTCGCTGCCCCTGCTTCGCCGCCTTCTCACTCGGCTGGGCATGGTGTCGGTGACGCGGCTTTGGCGCTAGCCTGCCCGCCATGAGTGGCATCGGGCGGCCCGCCGGACGGCGCGGCGTCGGCGGTTTCGCCGAGGGAGTCGGGTTCTGTTTCCGGGGTCTCGGGTGGGTCGCCCGCAATCCCCGCTGGTGGTTGTTCGGGCTGATTCCGGCCCTGATCGCGCTGGTCCTCTACGCCGTGGCGCTGGTCTGGCTGGGCACGCACGCGACCGACGTGGCGGCCTGGGCGACGCCGTTCGCGGACGACTGGGGCTGGCGCGACGCGTTCCGCACGCTGGTCGGCGTGATGATCTTCGTGGTGGGTCTCGCGCTCTCCGTGCTGACGTTCACCGCCGTCACGCTCGTGATCGGCGACCCGTTCTACGAGAAGCTGTCGGAGAAGGTCGAGGAGGACCTCGGCGGGCTTCCCGGCGGCGGCGACCTGCCTTTCTGGGGGTCCTTGTTCCGGTCGATCCGCGACAGCCTCGTCACGCTCTGGTATGTCCTGCTGTTCACGATTCCGCTGTTCGTGCTCGGCTTCGTGCCGGTCGTCGGGCAGACCGTGGTGCCCGTGGTGGGGGCGCTCGTCTCCGGGTTCTTCCTCACGGTCGAACTGACCGCCCTGGCGATGGAACGCCGGGGCCTGCGGCGCAAGGAGCGCTTCGCCCTGCTCCGATCGAACATGTCCGTCTCGCTCGGGTTCGGCGTGCCGCTCTTCCTCGCGTTCGCGGTGCCGCTCGTCAGCGTCGTCGTGATGCCCGGCGCGGTCGCCGGCGCCGCCATGCTCGTCCGCATGCGTCTGGCGCCGGCGACCGTCCCGGGCGATCAGGCACCGGAAGGTCAGGCCAGGGACACGAGACCGGCGTAACCGGGGTTCCACATGTCCTCGACGCCGTCCGGCAGCAGCAGGACGCGGTCGGGACGCAGGGCCTCCACGGCCTTCTCGTCGTGGGTGACCATCACGACGGCGCCCTGGTAGGAGGCGACCGCCGCCAGCACCTCGTCCCGTGACGCCGGGTCGAGGTTGTTGGTGGGCTCGTCCAGCAGCAGCACGTTGGCCTGCGAGCTGACCAGGGTGGCCAGGGCCAGGCGGGTCTTCTCGCCGCCCGACAGCACGCCCGCGGGCTTGCCCGCGTCGTCGCCGCCGAACAGGAACGATCCGAGGATCCGGCGCACCTCGCCGTCGCCCAGCTGCGGCGCGGCGGCGGCGAGGTTCTGGGCGACGGTGCGCGCGGGGTCGAGCGTGTCGTGCTCCTGCGCGAAGTAGCCCAGCCGCAGGCCGGGCCCGTGCACCACGCGGCCCGAGTCGGGGCGTTCCCGCCCGGCCAGGATCCGCAGCAGCGTGGTCTTGCCCGCGCCGTTCAGCCCGAGCACGACGAGCCGGCTGCCCCGGTCCACGGCCAGGTCCACTCCGGTGAGCACACGCAGGTCGCCGTACGCCTTGGTCAGGCTGATCGCGCCGAGCGGGGTGCGCCCGCAGGGGGCGGGCTCGGGCAGCCGGATGCGGGCGACCTTCTCGGCGCGGCGGGCCGGCTCCACCGCGGCCAGCATGCGGTCGGCCCGGCGCGCCATCTCCTTTGCCCGTACGGCGGTCGACTTGCCGGCGCGCATCCTGTCGGCCTGGGCGTGCAGCGCCGCGGCCTTGCGTTCGGCGACCGCCCGCTGCCGTGCGCGCCCTCGCTCGACGGCGTCGCGGTCGGACAGATAGGTGCGCCAGCCGGTGTTGTGCACCTCCAGCGCGGCGCGGTCGGCGTCGAGGTGCCAGATCCGGTTCACGGTGTCGTCGAGCAGCGTGGTGTCGTGGCTGATCAGGACCAGCCCGCCGCCGCGGCTCGCGAGGAACGAGCGGAGCCAGGCGATCGAGTCGGCGTCCAGATGGTTGGTGGGCTCGTCGAGCAGCAGCGTGCCCTGCCCCGCGAACAGGATGCGGGCGAGCTCCACCCGGCGGCGCTGCCCGCCGGACAGCGTGCCGACCGCCTGGGTCATGACCCGGTCGGGCAGGCCGAGCCCGGCGGCGATGCGGGCGGCCTCGGCCTGCGCCGCGTACCCGCCGCGGGCCTCGAAGTCGGCCTCGGCCCGGACGTACCGCCGCATCGCCCGCTCCTGCAGGGCGGGGTCGGCCATGGCCGCCTCGGCGGCGCGCAGCGCGCGCTCGGCCTCGTCCAGGCCCCGGGCCGACAGGATGCGGCCGGCGACGGTGAGGGACGGATCGGCGGCCGCGGGATCCTGCGGGAGATAGCCGACCGGGCCGGTCCGGGTGATGGTGCCCGCGGCCGGTGGCAGTTCGCCGGCCAGGGTCTTCAACAGGGTCGTCTTGCCCGCGCCGTTGCGGCCGACCAGGCCGACTCGGTCGCCGGGGGCGACGTGGGCGGTGACGTCCGACAGCAGGAGACGGGCGCCGACGCGCACGTCGACACCACGAAGGGTGATCATTGGTTTACGCTCCGGAGAAGCTCAAGGACACACGGGTGGCGCGAAGGCGGGTGTCCGAGCTAGGAAATCCGGGGCAGAGACATGGCGCCGAGTGTAGGCCGCGGGCCCTGTCCGGTGCCAGCGGTTTTCCGGCTGCCGGGTTGTCCGGGCGTGCGCGTTGTCCACAGGGGGACGGCTGTCCCCAGAACGGGCTTCGGTCGTCGTGGGGCGCGGCCGTCCGGCGAGGCTTGCGGCCATGACGATCCCGAAGCTCGTGCTCTCCTCGCCGGCGGACATCCTCGCCGCCGTGCCCTACCTCGTCGGGTTCCACCCCTCCGACAGCCTCGTCGTGACCGGCTTCGCCGGCCCGCAGGTGCGCCTGACGACGCGCTGGGACCTGCCGGCCGCCTCCGGGGACCTCGACCGGCTGGTCCCGCTGATGCGCCGCGAGTCGGTGACCGCCGCTTTCGTCGTCGGGTACGGTTCCGGCGCCGTGGTGACCCCCGCCGTGGACACGGTGACCCGGCTGCTGCGTGCCGCGGGCATCAGGGTGACCGAGAGCCTGCGGGCCGAAGGCGGCCGCTACTGGTCCTACTCCTGCGGCAGCGCGACCTGCTGTCCCGCGGAGGGCACGCCGTACGACACCGAGCGCAGCCACGTCTCCGCCGAGGCCGTGATGCACGGGCTGGTCGCCCTGCCCGACCGGGGCAGCCTGCGGCGTTCGGTCCAGCGCTGCGACGGGGCGGCGATGCGGCAGGTCACCCTCCGTGTCATGGCGGGCCTGCGGGCGGTGCACGAGCCCGGGGGACCGGTCACCGATGAACTGGTCACCGATGAATTGGCCGCCGACGAACCGGCCACCGAACCGGCCACCGAACGGGCCGCCGACGAACTGGCCGCGCGGTTCGTGGCCGAGGGGCTGGCGCGGGTGCGCGGAGCCATCGGCCTGTACGACTCGGGAGGCCGGCTGGACGACGACGCGGCGGCCCGGCTCGGGCTCGACCTCGCCGTGGTCAGGGTGCGGGACGAGGCGTGGGCGTTGATCGACGATCGTGACGCGCACGTCGCACTGTGGCGCGACCTCACCCGCCGGCTGGAGCCGGGACACGTCGCGCCCGCGGCCTCGCTGCTCGCGGCCGCGGCATGGCACCGGGGGGAGTGCGCGCTCGCGGGGATGGCGCTGGAGCGGGCGCTCGCCTCCGACCCCGGTTATTCGATGGCGCTGCTTCTCCGGCAGGCCCTGGCGCACATGATGTCCCCCGCCATGCTCCGCGACCGCATGCCGACGCCCGAGGAGCTCGACGAGGAGATGGGTCCTCCCCGTGCGGCATGGCTCGCGCCGCTGCGCGCGCTGCTGGCCCGGGACCTGACCGGCCCGGCATCGGCGCCGACCGGGACCGGGATCGCGCGCGCGGAGCCGGAGGCGGTGCCGCGCGGGCGGGGAGGATCAGGCGTGGGCGGCCGTCAGACCGGGCCGCCGTCCTGAGCCTGACGGCGGCGCTCGTTGTAGGCCCGCATCCGGGCGGGGTACCCGGTGAGCTGCACGTCGTACACGGGAAGGGCGAGATCCCTGGCGACCTTGGCGATCACGGCGGGAGATCCGACGCGGCGGCGGGTCCACTCTCCGTCGTGAGCCACGGCCACCGCGGTGGTGTCGGTCGCGAAGGTCTCGGGCTCGACGTAGAACTCGACTCCACGCCGCGTCTTGGCGAACTCGATGAGGGTCTCGACGTCGGCGTCGGTCGCCTCGCGGTCGAACTTGGCCACGCGGGCACCCCGGCGCCGCCGGAGCCCATAGCGATCTCGCCATCTCATAGTGCCTGTATACATCGCCGTGGATCACGATGGCGTTAAGGGATTGGTCTCGGGGCGATGTCGGGGATGTCCCTGATGCCGTCGGGTGCGTACGCGGCACAAGATGGAGGCAGACTCGAAGAGAGCCGAGCAGTCGATCGACGGAAGGCGATGCTGTGATGCCCGCAGCGGTGACACCACAGTGGCAGGGCCGGGCCCCGATGCCACACCCCAATTTGCGCGTCACCAATCAGGACCGTGAACAGGTGGTCGAGCACGTCAAAGCGGCCTACGCCGAGGGCAGGCTCGACAAGCACGAGATGGACGAGCGGCTGCACCTGGCGATGACCGCGCGCACCCACGCCGATCTCGTGCCCATCATGAACGACCTGTACGGGACCCGCCCGGCGTACGTCCCCCGGCCACCCTCGTCGTACCGCTCCGCGGCCCCGGACGGGGGAGACCGGGTCGGAGGCGCGGCCTCGCACCTGTTCGCACTGCTGGGGTTGTTCATCATCGGCCCGCTGCTGATGATGGTCACCGCGGGACGAACGTCCCCCTACATAAGGAAGCACGCGGTGGAGTCGCTCAACTTCCACCTCACGATGCTGGGGGCGACGGTGCTCCTGCCGTTCACCGTCGTCGGGGTCGTCCTGCTGCCGGTCATCTGGGTCGTCGGACTGGTCCTGTGCGTCGTCGGCGGGGTGTCGGCGCTCGCCGGCACCGAGTTCCGCTACCCGCTGACCATCCGCCTCGTGAAGTGAGGCGTGTGACGTGATTCCGGCGGCCCGGAAAGTGGCCGGATGGCGACCGGAGGCGGCGGGGCGAACGGGGCGCCTGGCGGCATGAGAGCGGGTCAGGGCATGGAGGCGGGTCAGGGCATGGAGGCGGGTCAGGGCATGAGGGCGCGGACCGCGGCCACCGTGTCGGCCTCCTCGGGACGCTTGTCGGGCCGGTAGCGCAGAACCCGGGCGAACCGCAGTGCCATGCCGCCGGGATAACGACTCGACCGCTGCACGCCGTCGAAGGCGATCTCCACGACCAGCGCGGGCTTGAGCGTGACGACGTAGTCGTCCGCCGGCCCCTCCGCGAGCCGCAGGAACTGCTCGGTCTGCCAGGTCAGCAGTTCGTCGGTGAGGCCCTTGAACGTCTTGCCGAGCATCACGAAAGCGCCGGTCTCGGGGTCGTAGGCGCCGAGATGCAGGTTGGACAGCCAGCCCCGGCGCCGTCCGCTGCCCCACTCGGCGGCCAGCACGACCAGGTCGAGCGTGTGCCGCAGCTTCACCTTGATCCAGCCCGCTCCCCGCCGGCCCGCCGCGTACGGCGTGCGCAGCGACTTCACCACGATGCCCTCGTGGCCCCGCCGTACGGCGTCGCCGAAGAAGGCCTCGGCCTGCTCGGCATCCGCCGTGACGAGCCGCGGCGTGATCAGCTCGGCCGGGACGGCGGCCTCCAGCGCGGCATGCCGCTCCTCGTCGGTGAGGTCGAGCAGGTCGGCGCCGCCGACGCGCAGGGCGTCGAAGAAGAAGACGGTCAGCGGCACGGTCGCGCGCAGCGATGCGACGTCGGTCCTGCTGGCCACCCGGCCCGAGGTGACCTGGAACGGCTCGGGGCGGCCGTCCGGACGCAGCGCGATGACCTCGCCGTCGAGCACGAGATCGGTCCCGGGCAGGCCGAGCACGACCTCGACCAGCTCGGGGACCTGCGCGGTGATGTCGTCGAGTGTCCGCGTGAAGACGGCGACCCGGTCGCCCGACCGGTGGGCCTGGACCCGTACGCCGTCGAGTTTCCACTCCACGGCCGCGGGGGCGCCGGCCTTCTCCAGAGCGGCGGTCACGCTGGGCGCGCTCTGCGCGAGCATCGGCGCCACCGCCCGCCCGACCTCCAGATGGAACGCCTTCAGCTCCGCGACGCCGCCGCGCAGCGCGGCCGCGCCGACGGCGGGCAGCGAACCGCGCAGGGTCAGAGCCCGGCGCACCTCGGCCGCGGGCACGTCCGCGGCCATGGCGATCGCCTCGATCATCACGCCGTTGAGCGCCCCCTGACGCAGCTCGCCCGTCAGCAGCCGGTGCAGGAACGACTGCTCCTGCCGGGTGAGGGCGCCGAACAGCTCGCCGAGCAGCTCACGGCGCGCGGCCTGCGATCCGGTGCCGGATCGGGACTTGATGCGTTCGAGCAGCGCGTCGACCTGGGTCAGGGTCGCCGTGGCGACCTGGCGCGGATCGGGGAGGTCGGACAGGCTCCGCCAGCCCACCCCGATCTGGCGCTGCGGCAGCTCACCGGACAGGTACGCGATGGCGATCTCGGCCTCGTCCGGTCCCACCCTGCCGAGCGACTCGGCGAGATGTCTGATCTTGGCGAGCCGCGCCGAGTCCGCGGCGACCGCCGCGGACGTCCTGGCAAGGTCGATCAGCAACACACCGTAATCCTGCCTCACCACAGCGGCAGGTGCCCAGGCCGGGGGTCGGCTAGCTGTAGTGGCGCGCGCTCGGCCACAGCTCGCGCCAGGGCCGGACGGGGTCGCGGCAGACCGTGATCGGCACGCCCTGTTCCTCACCCGGCATCCCGCTCAGCCTGCCCGCCGGGGTGCAGCGGGCGAAGACGGTGCGGAGGCCGGCGGGCGGGTAGCCGACGGCCACGACCACCCGCGTCCCCTCCGGGGGCGGTCCCCACCACCACAGCTCGTTGTGGCCGCTGTAGACCGCGGGCAGCCCGAACTCGCCCGCCCAGCGGCGCAGCGCGCCGGCCTCGCCGTAGTTCCCCGCGAGCAGCACCGCCCCGGCGCGCTCGCCGGCGGGCAGGCCGTTCACCACCCGGGCCGTCTGCGCCGCCACGTCGCGCATGCCCACCGACTCACGGGCCACCTCGTTGACGGCGGCGACGGGCGTACCCGCGAGCGACGTCGCGGGGACGACCGGCAGCGCCATGACCACCGCGACCACGGCGTCGACCGCCAGCGCCGCGACGAGCGTCTTCCGCCAGCGCCATCCGGCCGCCGTGACACAGCCGGCCGCGAACAGGTAGAGCAGGAACGCGCCGGTGTAGTCGGGGCGGCCCCCCGCGTACAGAATCAGGGCGCAGGCGACGGGATAGGCGACGGCAAGGGAGCGGACCCGCCGGTTCCGCCACAGCCGCAGCCAGCCGGCCACGCACAGCACCGCCTGCGCGGGCCCGAGCAGCACGATCTGCAGCGGGACGAAGGCGGCCCGGTTGTCCGCGCCCTCGTCGATCCGCAACGCCTCGGCCATCTGGAACTGCGGCCAGTCGTGCGTGGCCTGATAGATCAGGTTGGGAGAGGCGACGGCCAGGGCCAGGAGGACGCCGGCCCACAGTCGCCCGTCCCGCAGGACCTCGCGCGGACCGGCCACGAGAACGCCCAGGCCGACGCCGCCCAGCAGCACCACGATCAGATCCCGGTTGTACGCCGCGATGCCGCACAGCGCGCCCGCCCAGAGCCAGTAGCGCCCGTCCCCTCGGAGCAGCACCCGGAGCAGGCACAGCGTGACCGCGCTCCACAGCACGAGATCGGGCGTGAGGGTCAGCAGGGTGTGCCCGGCCAGGAGAGGCAGCACGGAGGTCGCGGTCCCGGCCGCGGCGAGGATCTGGGCCGTACGGCCGCCGCCCAGCTCGCGGGCCAGCAGGGCGACGAGCACGACCAGGACCCCGGTGCACAGGGCGGGGACGATCCGCAGGGCGACGACCGTGTCTCCGAAGATCGTCGTGGACAACCGGGCGATCATCGGCGTCAGCGGCGGAGTGTCGAAATATCCGAGCCGCGGTCGTTCGCCCAGCATGCGGAAGTACAGCTCGTCGCGGTGGTACCCGTACCACGGGCTGACCGCGAGCAGCACGGCCACGGTCGCGACCGCGACCGCGAGCACGGCCCGGGGCGGTCCGGTGAGCGGTGTTCCGGCCCGGACCGCCGGACCGCCGGTGGCTGTGACGTCGGCTCCGGTCACGCCGGCCTCCCGGAAGCCGGCGTTCGCAAGGGGCCGTCCTGCGGACGGCCATGCGTGAGGCGGCCGTGCGTGAGGCCGCGGTTCGGGGGGGTATCGTCCACGCGGCCATCATCCTCAACGCGCCCCGGCTCCACTATCCCCTGTCCGGAGCACGGCGGGCCTCACCGGTGCCCGGTCAGCCCACCCCGAGCAGGTCGACGACGAAGATGAGGGTCTCGCCGGGCTTGATGAGGGGGCCCGCGCCGCGGTTGCCGTACCCGAGGTGCGGGGGGATGGTCAGACGGCGCCGTCCGCCGACCTTCATGCCGGCCACGCCGCGGTCCCAGCCGGCGATGACCCGGCCACCGCCGAGCGGGAACTGGAACGGCTGGCCGCGGTTCCAGGAGGCGTCGAACTCCTCACCCGTGGAGAACGTCACCCCCACGTAGTGGACGGTCACGTTCTGCCCGGGCTTGGCCTCCGGCCCGTCCCCCTCGATGAGATCGACGATCTCCAGGTCCGCGGGCGGCGCGCCTTCGGGAAAGTCGATCTCGGGCTTCTCCAGTGCCACGTGGGCCTCCTGCTCGTACGTGCCGATGCTCTGCTCGCCGAAATGCTCTGTGCCGGCTTGGCTCTCCGTGCCGGAGCGGCGTTCGCGTGCTGCGCGTCTCCTGCGTGCGGAGCGTTTCCCGTGCCCAGAGTTTCGGGAGTGCCGGAAGTTCCGGCCGGCTGACGACTCTACCGGTGACGGTCGACACGACGACGCCTTCCCCGCGCGGCGGGGAAGGCGTCGGAACTCCTGTGGCCGACGAGGATTACCCGCGACGGCCCCTCGACAGGCCCGCCCGGTCGTCGTCGCGCGCATCCTCGGCGCGCTCCCGCGCGAGCCGTGCCTCCTCCGCGCGGGTTTCCTCCGCGCGGGTTTCCTCCGCACGGACCTCCTCCGCACGGACCTCCTCCGCGCGGGCTTCCTCCGCGCGGACCTCCTCCGCAAGGGACCCGGTCTCCGGGAAAGCGGAGGCCTGCGGCGCGGTGTCACCCGCAGTGACCGGCGCCGTCGTGACGGGACCGGCCGACGGCGGACGCGTCACGACGACGGTGTCGGCCGGCTGCACGCCGCCCTGCAGCAGCGCCTGGGCCTGGTCGAGCATGGGAGAGGCCACCAGCACGTCGTAGCGTCCGGCGACGATCGAGCTCCTGGACGAGAAGTCTCGCGTCCCGCCGGTGAAGGCGTGGCTGGTGAAGCCGAAGGCGGCGCCGGCGATGGCGCCCCAGAGGATCGACCACAGCACCAGTCCGAAGAACGGGGTCGTGGCCGAGGTGAACAGCCCGAGGAACAGGCCGACGATGAGCCCGAACACCGCGCCGGTGACAAGGCCGGACAGCGCCGCCCTGCCGTTGGTGAGCCGTCCGGTGACGGTCTCCTCGAGACGCAGGTCGCTGCCGACGATCGCGGTGTTCTCCACCGGGAACCCTGCGTCGGACAGGGTGTCGACGGCGCGCTGCGCCGCCGTGTAGTTGTCGTAACTGACCAGCAGCCGTCTGTCGGCCGCCGGACTGACCGGCTCTCCGGCCGGGGAGTACTGCATGATCGCCTCCGCGGGGTAGTGCGGTCGGTACACGAACGCACTACCCCGACGGAGCCCGATATTCCTGCACGGAATAGAAGGAGTCACCAGCTCTGGTGCAGCGGCATGCCCTCGCTGTAGCCGGAGGAGCTCTGCACGCCGATAACGGCCCGCTCGTGGAACTCCTCCAGCGTCGCGGCGCCGGCGTACGTGCAGGAGGAACGGAGACCGGCCACGATGGCGTCGATCTGGTCCTCGACGCTGGGCCGCGCCGGGTCGAGGTACATCCGCGAGGTCGAGATGCCCTCCTCGAACAGCGCCTTACGGGCCCGCTCGAAGGGCGAGTCCTCGGCGGTGCGCAGCCGTACGGCACGGGCCGAGGCCATGCCGAAGTTCTCCTTGTACTTGCGCCCGTCGGCGGCCGTGCGGGTGTCGCCCGGCGACTCGTACGTGCCGGCGAACCACGAGCCGATCATGACGTTCGAGGCGCCCGCGGCGAGTGCCAGCGCGACGTCGCGGGGATGGCGCACGCCGCCGTCGGCCCACACGTGCCGGCCGAGGCGGCGGGCCTCGGCCGCGCACTCCAGCACGGCGGAGAACTGCGGCCGTCCCACGCCGGTCATCATGCGGGTCGTGCACATGGCGCCCGGGCCCACGCCGACCTTCACGATGTCGGCGCCGGCCTCGACGAGGTCGCGTACGCCCTCCGCGGTGACGACGTTGCCCGCCGCGACCGGCACGGAGGGCCCCAGGGCGCGTACGGCACGCAGCGCCGAGATCATCTTCTCCTGGTGGCCGTGGGCCGTGTCGACGACGAGCACGTCGACCCCGGCGTCGAGCAGTTCCTTGGACTTGGCGGCCACGTCGCCGTTCACCCCGACCGCCGCCGCGACGCGCAGCCGGTTCCGGGAGTCGACGGCGGGCTGGTAGAGGGTGGAGCGCAGGGCGCCGGTGCGGGTGAGGATGCCGACCAGACGGCCGTCCCCGTCCACCACGGGGGCCAGCCGGTGGCGGCCCTCGTGCAGCGCCTCGAACGCGGCCTGCGGATCGACGCCCTGCGGCAGCGTCTGCGGCGAGGCGGTCATGACCTGGGAGAGCTGCGTGAACATGTCGACGCCGTGGCAGTCGGCCTCGGTCACCACGCCGACCGGACGGTTCTCCCAGTCCACGACGATGACCGCGCCGTGCGCCCGCTTGGGCAGCAGGGTGAGCGCCTCGCCCACGGTGTCGTGGGGGGTGAGGGTGATGGGCGTGTCGTGGACGAGGTCGCGGCTCTTCACCCACTCGACGACCTCGGTGACCACGTCGATCGGGATGTCCTGGGGAATGACGGCGATGCCGCCGCGCCGGGCGACGGTCTCGGCCATGCGACGGCCCGCGACGGCCGTCATGTTGGCGACGACGACGGGGATCGTGGTGCCGGTGCCGTCCACGGCGGACAGGTCCACGGCGAGGCGCGAACCGACCGAGGAACGAGACGGCACCATGAAGACATCGCTGTACGTGAGATCGTAGGGCGGCAGTACATCATTGAGGAATCGCACGTTTGTCCAGCCTATGTTGTGAGGGGTCGTCTCCGGCATTCCCGGCCGCCGCCGGAGCAGGCCCGCGCACGGGATACATTGACCTCGCCTGGAAGGAGAGCATGTGATCATCGTTGACCGTCCGGAGACGCTCGTCGTCGGCTTCGCCGTGCGGACGACCAACGCGGCGGAGGCGGACCCGGCCCGCGCCCAGTTGCGGGGTCTGTGGGGCCGCGCCGGAGCGCCGGGAGCCTTCGCGCACGTGCCCGGCCGGATCGACGAGAATCTGTACGCCGTGCTGACCGACTACGAGAGCGACCACAACGGCGCCTACACCCAGATCGTCGGCGTGGCCGTGCGCACGGCGGCGCGGCTGCCCGAGGGCATGGTCGCCGTACGGGTGCCGGGCGTGCCCGCGCTGCTGTTCGAGGCGCGGGGACCGATGCCGGGAGCGCTCCTCGACACCTGGCAGCAGGTGTGGAGGCACACCGAGTCGGGCGCCACCCCGGCCCGTGCCTTCACCACCGACCTGGAGATCCACCATCCCGGGGGCGTCGACCTCTTCGTGGCCACGCTGCCGTCGTTCGGCGAGCCCTCCGGGCCGCCGGTGCAGGCTCAGGCGGCGCCGGCCTGACCGTCGCTCTGCTCGCCGTCCTGGTCGTCGTCCCGGTCGTCGTCCTGGTCGTCGTCCGGCGGCGGGTCGGGCAGCCGCCATCCGGCGACCAGCAGCGGCAGCAGGAAGTGCGTCCACAACAGCGCGAAGACGCCGAGGAACACGGCCGCGCCGGGGATCTGGGACTTCTCTCCCTCGTCCCAGGTCGCGACCACGACGAACACCGCCAGGGCGCCCAGGACGAGCCGCATCACCCTGTTCGCGTACGTGTGCGCGCGGAACCTCTCGGCGGCCTGCCGCTCGTCGAGGCGGCTTTCCGGCAGCGAGGCGAGGCCGCGGGTGGCGCTGTTCAGCGCGGTCACGACCGGGATGTAGATCGCCGCCATGACCACCAGCAGCACGAGGTTGACCCGGACGGCGGTGTCGCTCGGGGCGATCGCCCACGAGACCGCGGCGTCCGCCCACAGCAGCAGCACGCTGGCCGCGCCCGCCACCACCAGCAGGCGGCGCCGCCGCCGGGTGCGGTGCAGCGCCACGAGGTGTTCCTCTTCCATCGCCCGGGCGATGTGGCCGTCCAGGCGTTCGCGCAGGCTCATGACGCGCTCCCCAGCTTGGGGAACGGCTTGAGGGAGAAGACGACCTCCACCGGCACCTCGAAGAACTCGGCGATCCGCAGGGCCAGGTGGAGGCTGGGGCTGTACTCGCCGCGCTCCAGGTAGCCCACCGTCTGGTAGTGCACCCCGAGCGCGGCGGCCAGATCCCGGCGCGAGACGCCGCGGTCGGCCCTCAGCACCGCGATGCGGTTGAACACCGGCTCCTCGGCCACGTCTCACCTCCGCCGGCTCTTCGCCGACCGTCACCAGCCCCGCGAGTCCGCTCACCTCCCGCGGACCCGGCGCAGCAACCAGGGGGCTAGAACCATACCGCCGACGGCCCACGCCCCCAGAACGGCCGCGGCCCGGCCGAGCGGCCAGCTGTGCCCGATCTCGGCCGCGAGGACGGAGTCGGGCAGGAACGCCGCGCGCAGTCCGACGCCCTGCCAGTAGAGCGGGAAGACCTGGGCTATGCCGCGCACCAGGCCGGGCATCACCTCCAGCGGGAACATCACCCCGGAGACGAGCATCAGGAGCATCGCCGGCAGGCCGAGCATGGCCGCGGCCGCCTTCGGCCCGGACACCAGGCTGCCGATGACCGCGCCCAGCGGCACGACGGCCAGCGTACCGAGCATCAGGACCCAGGCGAGAGTGAACCACCGCCCGGGCGTCGACGGCACGGAAACCCCGGCGAGCGGCACGGCCACCAGCAGGACGAGCGCGGCGTTGAGCGCGATCGTCAGCAGCGTCGTGACGGCCCGCCCGGTCAGGTAGACCCGGATGCCTCCCGGCAGCGTCCGGGCCCGCATCAGCGTGCCCTCCTCGCGGTCCGCGGCGATCAGCATGGGCAGCCCCATCAGCCCGGTCGAGAACACCGCGAACGCCAGGAACCCCGGCGTCATGAACGCCGCCATGGACACGGGCGTGCCGGGCACGTTGTTGCCGCCGATGAACAGGACCAGCACCACGTAGGTGCCGACGGTCCCGATGAGGGCGTTCAGCAACTCCTTGCGGTCGCTCCAGAGGTTGAGCTGCTCGGTCCAGCCCCGCCGCAGCCCCAGGATCGCCGCGTTCATCGCGTCCCTCCCACCGTCGCCGTCTCGCGTGTCTCCTCGATGAGATCCAGGTAGCTCTCCTCCAGGGTCGGCCGCCTGATCTCCAGCCCGGGGACCGGGCCGCCGTACCGCCGATGCAGGTCCCAGGCCACGCCGGAGGGGTCGGCGGTCTCCAGCTCGCCGTCCGCCCAGCGCACCAGCGACGGCGCCTGCACGGCGCGGGCCAGCTCGGCCGGGCTGCCGCAGGTGACCACCCGCCCGGCCACGAGTACGGCGATGCGCCCGGACAACCGCTCGGCCTCGGGCAGGTCGTGCGTGGTGAGCAGCACGGTCAGCCCCTCCTCGCCGGCCAGCCGCTCGATCAGCAGGTGGAACTCCCGCCGGGCCTCGGGGTCGAACCCGGTCGTGGGCTCGTCGAGGAACAGCACCTCGGGACGGCCGACGATGCCGAGCGCGACGTCCAGCCGGCGGCGCTGGCCCCCGGACAGCACCCCCGCCCGGTTGCGCGCCGCCTCGGTCAGGCCGAGAGCGGCGAGCAGCTCGTCGACGTCGCGCGGCTTCTCGTAGTGCGCCGCGACGTGCGCGAGCAGGTCGCGCACCCGCCAGCGGGGGTGGTCACGCCATGACTGCACCACCACGCCGAGCCGCGCCCGCCAGGCGTCCCCGGCCCGCGCCGGGTTCTCGCCGAGCACCTCGGCCTCGCCCGACCAGCCCGTACGGAACCCTTCCAGGATCTCGACCAGGGTGGTCTTGCCGGCGCCGTTGGGCCCCAGCAGCGTGAACACCTCGCCCCTGCGCAGGTCGAGGTCGACGCCGTTCAGGACCTGAACGGGCCCGTACGCCATGCGGAGTCCGCGTACGCGGATCACGTCATGCATGTGCCCTCCAATGAAGTAGCCGTGCTCTCGAATGTAGTAGGTGTACTACATTCGAGACAAGAGCTGCTTCATCGGAGAGCAGTCACGTGATCGACTCAGGGCGTCCAGAGGGGTTCGTGGATCTCGAAGCCGACCGGCTCACCCCACTGGTTGCGGTAGGCGACCTCGTGGGCGGGCCGGCGCGGGGCCACCCCCCAGCGGCCGGTCGGGTAGCCGAAGGTGACCATGCACGCCACCTGCCAGCCCTTGTCCACGGGCACGCCGAGGATCCGCATCGTCTCGGCGCCGTGGAACAGTCCCAGCACGGACGTCAGCGCGCTGCCCACCCCGAAGGCGCGGGCGGCGAGCTGGGCGCTCCACACCGAGGGGTAGATGGAGCCGCCGCCGGCGTCGTTGCGGGTGAACGCGAACATCAGCAGGGGATAGGCCTCGAAGTTGTCGGCCAGGTGCTGGGCCGACCGCAGCACGTTCAGCGTGCGGGCGTCGCCGGTCGCCTCGGCCCGCTCGCGCATCGGCTTGTAGTGCCCTTCGAACAGCCTGCCGAGCGCGTCCCGGTACAGCGGCCCCAGCTGGGACTTCACCTCGGGGTCGTCCACCAGCAGGAACCGCCAGCCCTGGGTGTTGCCGGCGCTGGGTGCGCGGACCGCGGCGTCCAGGATGCGTTCCTGGACCTCCATCGGGATGGGGTCGGGCTTGACCCGCCGCATGGCGCGGGTCGTGTAGAGGGCCTCGAAAATGTCCATATGGGGGATCTCCTCGGTCGTCTCGGGGGAAGGGGAGCCGGGGGTCGGGGCGCCCGGGCACGGCCAGGCGAGTGCGGTCGGGTTAGTGCGGTCGAGGCAACACGGTCAGGCCGAAACGGTCAGGCCAGCACGCCGGCGGCACGCAGGGCCTTCGCCTCGTCGCCGGGCAGGCCCCACGCGCTCAGGTCGTGCAGCCGTGTCGCAGGGGACAGGGCGGCGCGCGGCGCCCCCACCAGCCGGGGCGCGGGCGCGGCCTGCGGCAGCCCGCCGACCTCCACGAATGTGCCGCGCGCCCGGTTGTGCGGATGCCGGACGGCCTCGCGCGGGTCGAGCACGGGGGACACGCAGGCGTCGGAGCCCTCGAAGACCGCCTCCCATTCGGCCCGGGTGCGCGACAGGAACGCCTCGGTGAGCCGCTCCCTGATGGCCGGCCAGTTCGCGGGGTCGTCGCGGGCGGGCATGTCGCCGAGGCCCATCCGGGTGAGCATCTCCGCCCAGAACTGCGGCTCCAGCGCGCCCACGGCGAGGAAACCGCCGTCGGCCGTCTCGTACGTGTCGTACATGGGGGCGCCGGTGTCGAGGAGGTTGGTGCCGCGTGGGCCCCAGTGGCCGGAGTGCACCCCGCCGTAGAACATCGAGAACAGCAGCGCCGCGCCGTCGACCATCGCGGCGTCCACCACGCGGCCGAGTCCGGTGCGCTCCCGCTCCAGCAGGGCCAGCAGCACGCCGTACGCCAGCATGAGACCGCCGCCGGCGAAGTCACCGAGGATGTTGATCGGCGGGGTGGGCTTGCCGCCCTCGCGGCCCAGCATCGACAGCACCCCGGCGATCGCGATGTAGTCGATGTCGTGCCCGGCGGTGGAGGCGAGCGGGCCGTCCTGGCCCCAGCCGGTCATGCGGCCGTAGACCAGCCGCTCGTTCACCGCGTGCAGGTCGGCGGGGCCGATGCCGAGCCGCTCCGCGACCCCGGGACGGAACACCTCGATCACCACGTCGGCCCGCCCGGCCAGCCGCTTGAAGGCGGCGACGCCCTCGGGCGACTTCAGGTCGAGGCCGATCGTGCGCTTGCCGCGATCCATCACCTCACGGCGCGGGGTGTCGCTCACGGCCTGCACCCGGTCGACCCGCAGCACCTCGGCGCCGTGGTCGGCGAGCATCATCCCGGCGAACGGCCCGGGGGCGAGACCGGCCAGCTCCAGCACCCGGATCCCCGCCAGCGGTCCCCGCGGCTCGTCCATCGCACCCTCCTCACATCGGGCATCACTTCACGCGACAAGTAGAACATGTTTCTGGAGGCGCGCCGGAACGGCTTGTGCCGACGGCGGAGATGAATATTCCTTGACACGAATATTCTTCATGGCGAATACTTTCGCTTCGTGGACGTACTCCTCGCCGCGCTGGCCGACCCGGCCCGATGGCGGCTCGTGACTCTGCTGGCCGAGCGCCCCCGGCCGGTCGGCGTCCTGGCCCGGCTCGCCGAGGCGCGCCAGCCGCAGACGACCAAGCACCTGCAGACCCTCGAACGCGCCGGCATCGTCACCTCCCGCCGCACCGGTCAGCGCCGCATCTACGCGCTCCGGTCCGAGCCCCTTCGGGAGCTCGCGGACGCGCTCGGCCGGCTCGCCGACACCGCTGACGAGGCCGGCGGCCCGCGGGAGACCTACGATCGCTACGGGCTCAGCCTCCACGCGGAGCGGCTCGCCGCGAAGGAGCCGGGATGGGCCGACGGCCGCTCGTTCGGGTTCCACCGGTCGCTGGAGGGGCGGCCCGAGCTGGTCTGGCACCACCTGACCGACGCCTCGCTGCTCGCCCACTGGTGGACGCCCGACGATCTGCGCGTCTCCGAGCTCGTGTTCGAGGCGCGACCGGGCGGGCGGATCGCTCATGAATACCGCGATGTCGAGGACATAGACGGTTCCGGCCACATCGCCGGGCGCGCGGAGGGGGTCGTCGGCGAGGTGCGCCCTTACGAGCACCTCGCCTACCGGCTCTCTCCGCTGCTTCCCGAGGGCGGCCGGGCCTTCACCGCCCACCTCGACCTCGACCTCAGGCCCACCGGCACCGGCACGGACCTCGACGTCCGCTTCCGCATCACCGACAGCACCGTCGACTCCGCGGACTTCATCGCGGGGATCGAGATCGGCTTCGGCCAGAGCCTCGACAAGCTCGCGGCGACCCTTGCCGCGAAGGCACACGACACCGATACAAGGAGCACGACATGACCGACTCGACCGGCCGCAGGGTGACCGCGAACCTGAGTCTCACCCTCGACGGGCGTTACCACGGTCCCGGCGGTCCCGGCGATTTCGCTGCGTTCGCTCCCTACGTGATCACCGAGGTCGCGCGAAACCACATGAACCGCATCTGGGAGGGCGCGACGACGGCGGTGCTCGGCCGGATCAACGCCGAGGGATTCATGGGGTACTGGTCATCGGTCGCCGACGACGAGAACGCCGACCCTCGTGACCGCGGATACGCCAAGTGGCTGGTCGGCACGGAGAAGGTGGTCTTCTCGACCACCTTGACCGAGGCGCCGTGGGAGCGCACCCGTGTGGTGAACGCCCCCGCTGCCGATGTCGTCAAGGACCTCAAGGCCACCGGCGGAGGCGACATCCTCGTCAACAGCAGCGCCGGCGTCATCAAGCCGCTCCTGTCGGCGGACCTGCTCGATCGGCTGTACCTCATGATTCTTCCTGAGATCGCCGGAGGCGGGCGCCGCCTGTTCGACGACGGCCTGCCGGCGACGAAGTGGACGCTCACCCACCAGGAGACCGGCGAGCTGGGCGAGATCGCCCTGGTCTACGACCGAGTCCGCTGAGCGGGCCGCCCGGCGCCCGGCCGGCGCCACCCGAGCCGAGTGGACGTGTCCACGGGATGATCGGCACGCCGCCGTCCGTCCAGGGTCATGACGGTTTCCACAGTTACGGCAGGGGCGGCGGAGGCGATGAAAAGAGGCAGGATACGATCTACGCCGACGCTGCGACACGCGATCACCGGATAGTTTTCGCGGGCGTAACGTGTCTACTCTGGTCTGCGTTCCCCTCTGGGGATAGCGTGCCAAGAAGGCGATCTCTACGATCCATGGGGGTGGTGTCATGCCAGAGCGCACGGCCAGTATGACCGCCCATAAAAAGGCCGTCGAGCAGATCAGGGACTCCTACTCGGCCATTCCGGAGGACGCCGCTCCCCGGCTGGCCAAGCCCACGACGAACCTGTTCCGCTTCCGCGCGCCGGCCAAGACGGCCACGCTGTCCGCCCGCGATCTGGACCAGGTCATCCACGTCGACCCGGTGACCATGACGGCCGAGGTCCAGGGCATGACTACGTACGAGAACCTGGTGGACGCCACGCTTCCGTACGGGCTCATGCCCTACGTCGTGCCGCAGCTCAAGACGATCACGCTGGGCGGTGCGGTCACCGGCCTCGGCATCGAGTCGACGAGCTTCAAGGACGGCCTGCCGCACGAGTCGGTCGAGGAGCTGGAGATCCTCACCGGCGACGGGCGGATCCTGGTGGCCCGGCCGGACAACGAACACGCGGACCTGTTCCAGGCGTTCCCCAACTCCTACGGCACGCTCGGCTACGCCCTGCGGATCCGGATCAAGCTGGCCCGGGTGAAGCCGTACGTCAAGCTGACGCACATCCGCTTCAGCGACGCCGACAAGTGCATGCTCGCCATGCAGGAGATCTGCGAGAGCCGCGAACACGACGGCGAGCAGATCGACTTCGTCGACGGCACGTTCTTCGGCCCGGACGAGCTGTACATCACGGTGGGCTCGTTCTCCGACCGGGCACCCTACACGTCCGACTACACCGGCATGCGGATCTACTATCAGTCGATCCGCAGCCGTGTCCGCGACTGGCTGACGGTGCGCGACTACCTGTGGCGCTGGGACACCGACTGGTTCTGGTGCTCGCGCGCCTTCGGTGTGCAGCAGCCGCTGGTCCGCTCGCTCCTGCCGCGCCGCTACCTGCGGTCGGACGTCTACCGCAAGCTCGTCGGCCTCGACCAGAGGTACGGCGTGACCGCCAGGATCGACCGCTGGCGCAACAACCCGGTGCACGAGTCGGTCATCCAGGACGTCGAGGTGCCCGTCGAGCGCGGCGCCGAGTTCCTGGAGGTCTTCCACGACCAGGTCGGCATGACCCCGGTGTGGATGTGCCCGCTCAAGGCGACCGGCAATTGGTCGCTCTACCCCCTGGAGCCGGGCCGTCTCTACGTGAACTTCGGCTTCTGGGGCATGGTGCCCCTGCCACGCGGTCAGTACGACGGGTACCACAACCGGTTGATCGAGCGAGCCGTTCACTCGCTCGACGGCCACAAGTCGCTGTACTCCACCTCGTTCTACGAGCGTGAGGAGTTCTGGCGGCTCTACAACGGGGACGCCTACTGGCCGGTCAAACGCGCTTACGACCCGGGCGGCCGGCTGCTGGACCTCTATGACAAGTGCGTCAGAGGCCGGTAGGCGTCGAAACGTCGGGAGAGGTGCAATGACTCTTGCGAAGATCTTCGAGAAGATCGTCGGTCCTGACGCGGGCGTCGAGTTCGTCGCCTACGACGGCAGCAAGGCCGGAACGTCGGGGGCGGACGTCCGCATCGAGGTGAAGTCGCCGGTGGCGGTGGCCTACCTCGCGCAGGCGCCGGGAGAGCTCGGCCTCGCCCGCGCGTACATCACCGGGCACATCGATGTGCACGGGGACATGTACACCCTGCTCGACCGGATGTGGTCGCTGACGCTCAACGACCTGCCGCTCAGCGAGAAGGTCGCCGCGGTCCGCTCGCTCGGGATCAAGCCGCTGCTGATGCGTGTGCCGCCGCCGCCGCAGGAGGCGCGGCAGAGCACGCTGGCGAAGCTGGGCAGCCGGCATGCCAAGCAGCGCGACGCCGAGGTGATCCACCACCACTACGACGTCTCCAACCGCTTCTACGAGTGGGTGCTCGGCCCCTCCATGGCCTACACCTGCGCGGTCTTCCCGCGGCCGGACGCGACGCTGGAGGAGGCGCAGTACACGAAGTTCGACCTGGTCGCCAAGAAGCTCGACCTCAAGCCGGGCATGCGGCTGCTCGACGTCGGCTGCGGCTGGGGCGGCATGGTCATGCACGCGGCCAAGGAGTACGGCGTGAAGGGCCTCGGCGTCACGCTGTCGCGCCAGCAGGCCGAGTGGGCGCAGAAGGCCATCGCGGAGGCCGGGCTGTCGGAGCTCGCCGAGGTCCGCTACATGGACTACCGCGACGTCGCGGAGACCGGGTTCGACCGGGTCAGCTCGATCGGCCTCACCGAGCACATCGGCAAGGACAACCTGCCGTCGTACTTCTCCTTCCTGTACGGCAAGCTCAAGCCGGGCGGGCGCCTGCTCAACCACTGCATCACCCGCCCGACCAGCACGGAGAAGACCCTCAACAAGGGCGGCTTCATCAACCGCTACGTCTTCCCCGACGGCGAGCTGGAGTCGGTGGGCTACCTGATCCGCCAGATGGAGGACACCGGTTTCGAGGTCCGCCACGAGGAGAACCTGCGCGAGCACTACGCGCTGACGCTGCGCGAGTGGTGCAAGAACCTCGACGACCACTGGGACGAGGCGGTCGAGGAGGTCGGCCAGGGCACCGCACGGGTCTGGCGGCTCTACATGGCCGGCTGCGTCGTCGGCTTCGAGCGCAACAAGGTGCAGCTCCACCAGGTGCTCGGCGTCCGGCTCGACGAGGGACAGTCGCACGTTCCGCTGCGCCCGTCCCTCGACTGGCCGTGAGCGGCTCTACCGCAACTCGCGCTTGAGGATCTTGCCGGTGGCGGTCATCGGCAGGGACTCGCGGAACTCCACGATCCGCGGGTACTTGTAGGCCGCCATCGTCTCCCGGCACCACGCCACCAGTTCCTCCTCGGTGGTCGTGGCGCCGGGCTTGCGGATGACGTACGCCTTGACCTCCTCGCCGTGGGAGTCGTGGGGCACCCCGACGACCGCGGCGAGCGAGACCGCGGGGTGGGTCATGAGGACCTCCTCGATCTCCCGCGGATACACGTTGAACCCACCCCGGATGATCATGTCCTTGGCCCGGTCGACGATGAAGTAGTAGCCGTCCTCGTCCCGCCTGGCCATGTCACCGGTGCGGAACCAGCCGTCCTTCATCACCTCGGCGGTGGCCTCGGGCCGGTTGTAGTAGCCCTTCATGATGTTGTGGCCACGGACGGCGATCTCGCCGATGTCGTCGGCCGTGTTCCAGAGGGCGTCCACCAGCTTCATCTCGACGCCCCAGATCGGCGTGCCGATCGAGCCGGCCTTCGCGGGCCTGCCCGGCTGGTTGAACGAGGCCACGGGCGCGGTCTCCGACAGGCCGTAGCCCTCCAGGATGTCCACGCCGAACGTCGCGCTGAAGTCCTTGAGCACCTCGACCGGCAGCGCCGAGCCACCGGAGACCGCCGTGACCAGCGAGGACGGCACCTCGGCCGCCCCGGCGTGCACGGCGGTGAGCATGGCCCAATACATCGTCGGCACCCCGGCGAACAACGTGACCTGCTCGCGCTTCATCAGCGCGAGGGCCTCGGCCGGCTCGAAGCGCGGCAGCAGCACGAGCGCGCCGCTGCGCCGGAACCCGGCGTTCATCAGCACCGTCTGGCCGAAGGAGTGGAACAGCGGCAGTGCGACAAGATAGGTGTTGTCCGCCTGCCGGGGGAACATCTCGTCGCTGACGACGGCGTTCATGACCATGTTCTGGTGGGTGAGCTCGGCGCCCTTCGGCTGGCCGGTGGTGCCGCTGGTGTAGAGGATCACCGCCGTGTCGTCGGCGGAGGTCTGCACGGTCTCGAACTCGCCGGACACCCCGTCGAGGGCCGCCCACAGCGTCTCGCCGAGCTCGGACTCGGTGGCGAACGGTGTGGCCGGCAGCACGATGAAGTGCTCCGCGCGCTCGGCCTCGGCGAAGCCGGCCCTGCCCCGCTCGCCGAGCGGCAGCTCGGGCGTGCCCTCGAAGCAGAAGAAGGCCTTGGCGTCGGAGTCGTTCAGGTGGTAGGCGATCTCCCGCGACTGCAGCAGCACGTTCAGCGGGACGACGGTCGCGCCCGCCTTGAGGATTCCGTAGTAGACGAACGGGAAGTACGGCAGGTTGGGACAGGCCAGCGCCACCTTGTCCCCCCTGCCGACGCCGCGCGCGACGAGCAGGTTGGCGATCTGGTTGGCGATGGTGTTCACGAGCGAGTACGGCAGGCGCATGTCGCCGAAGACGACCGCGGTGGCGTCGGGCTTCTCCCGTGCGCTGTCATCCAGCACGACGGCCAGGTTGAGCATCTGCCGCTCCCTCTTCTATCGGACCGATCAGGTCCATACCAACCGGTAGGTACCTCAGCGTAACGGCTGGGGCGGCGGATGTTGAGGGTGCGGTGACAAGGGCGTTCCCGACTCTTGACGATGCGGTGCCCCCGCACGAGAGTGGGCGGCATGGACACGGCTGTCGACCTGTCCCACATCCCGTTCTGGGGGCTGCCCCAGGCCGAGCGGCACGAGGCGTTCCGCCGCCTGCGCGCGCTCGACCGCCCCGTCTTCTTCCGTGAGAACAAGATCCCCTTCATCGGCCACGGCCCGGGCTACTTCGCGCTGGTGCGGCACGCCGACGTGACCGAGGCGAGCCGGAACGCCGCGGTCTTCAGCAGCGAGCCGACGGCCAACAGCATCAACGACATGCCGCGCTGGCTGGCCGTCTACTTCGGCTCGATGATCAACATGGACGATCCCCGGCACGCCCGCCTGCGGCGGATCGTCTCGCGGGCGTTCACCCCGCGGATCCTGGCGAAGATGGAGGAGGACCTGGCCCGGGCCGCCCGGGAGATCGTCGACCGGGCCGTGCGGGAAGGGCCCGGCGACTTCGTCACCCAGATCGCCGCCCGATTACCCGTACGGGTGATCTGCGACATGATGGGCATCCCGGCGGAACATCACGACCGGGTGCTGCGCCGTACGAACACGGTCCTGGCCAACGCCGACTCCGAGTATTCGGGCGTCAGCGTCGACCCGTCCAGTCCGGACGGCTCCTTCGGCCGCTGGAGCACCGCCCGCGGGCTGGCGGCGCTGCTTCGAGCCGGGCACGACCTGAACACGCTGGCCCGCCGCCTGGCCCGGGAGCGCCGCCGGCGGCCCACCGGCGACCTGACCAGCATGCTCGTGCACGGTGAGGAGCGCCTCACCGCCCAGGAGCTCGGCTCGTTCTTCATCCTGCTCGTCGTCGCCGGGAGCGAGACCACGCGCAACGCCGTCGCGCACGGGCTCAAACTGCTCACCGACCACCCCGACCAGCGCGCGCTGCTGCTGGAGGACTTCGACGGACGCGTCGCGGGCGCCGTCGAGGAGATCGTCCGCTACTGCACCCCCGTCATCCAGTTCCGGCGCACCGTGACGCGCGATCACACGATGAACGGCCAGGACTACCGCGCGGGCGACAAGGTTCTGCTGTTCTACAACTCCGCGAACCGGGACGAGGCCGTCTTCTCTGATCCCGACGTCTTCGACATCACCCGGAGTCCCAACCCCCACGTCGGCTTCGGTGGCCCCGGTCCCCACTACTGCCTGGGCGCCCACCTCGCCCGCCGGGAGATCACGGTGATGTTCCGGGAGCTGTTCGACCGCATGCCCGCCATCCGCTCCGTGGGCGAGCCGTCGTACCTGCTGTCCAACTTCATCAACGGCGTCAAGCACATGAGCTACCGGATTCGTCCGCAGTGCTCCGGCCTTCAGGCCGGGGGTGAAGCGGACTGTCCCGCGTAGCGGGGCAGGGAAAGCCGGTTCGCCGTCAGGCGGATCGGCGTCTTGGCAGATCAGACGGGGCGGTTGTGCTGCTCGATGTACTGGTTGAGGGCGCTGATCGGTGCGCCGCCCACGCTCCCGGCGAAGTGGGAGCCCGACCACAGCGTGTTCGCCCGGTAGTAGTGGCGGGCCAGTTCGGGGAACTCGGTCCGCAAACGCCGTCCCTGCGTGCCCTGACTCCCCGTACGCGCCCATCAACGGATGGTAAAACCTTGGTGTGCGGCTTCGGTACAACTTCCGCCTCTCTCCGGCCCCCGCCCAGCAGGTCGCGCTGGCCCGGGCGTTCGGGTGCGCGCGGGTGGTGTTCAACGACGGGCTGCGCCTGCGGCGGGAAGCCCACGCCGCCGGGTTGCCGTACATCTGCGACGGGGAGTTGTCCACGCGGGTCATCACGCAGGCGAAGAAGACCTCGGAACGCTCCTGGCTGGCCGAAGTGTCCGCTGTGGTGTTGCAGCAGGCGCTTGCCGATCTGAACACCGCCTACCGGAACTTCTTCGCCTCCATCACGGGCAAGCGGCAGGGGCCGAAGACGGCCCGCCGCCCGGCGACGGCCTGGTGAGGCGCGTCGTCGACCACATCACCGGCCACCCGGACGTCGACCTGTCCACCGCCGCGCTGGCGGCCGGCGCGGGTGTGAGCGAGCGCCATCTGACCCGGCTGTTCCTCAAGCACACCGGGCAGGCGCCGGGCCGGTTCGTCCGCCGGGCCCGCACCGAGGCCGCCGCCCAGCTCCTCGCCGCCACGTCGCTGCCCATGGCCGCCGTCGCGGCCCGCTGCGGCTTCGGGACGGCGGAGACCCTCCGCCAGGCGTTCGTCGACCTGTACGGCATCCCGCCCTCGCGTTACCGCCTGACCCAGGCCGGCGCGCAGCCCCGGTCCTCCGCGCCGGACACCGGTGAGCCCGGTGCTGAGCCCGGTGCCGGGCCCGCAACTGAGCGCCGTGGCGGGCCCACGGCCGGGCCCACTGCCGATGAGCCCGTCACTGTGGCAGACTGACGGCCGAATGTGGTTCTAGTCACTCGGAAGGGCCGGCCTCTTCATGACGACACCGCCGACGGAGCCCGTGGGGCGTACGCCCATCACCTCGGCCGCGGACATCGACCTCAACGACTGGAACTTCTGGGGCCTCCCGGACGAGGATCGCGAGCACGCGTTCCGGCTGCTGCGCGACCTGGACACGCCCGCCTTCTTCCCCGAGCCGGAGTTCACCTTCGCGGGCACTCCCCAGGGCCCGGGCTACCACGCGCTCGTCCGGCACGCCGACATCCTGGAGGCCAGCCGCAACCCGGAGGTCTTCTGCTCGGGCGACGGCGGGGCCACCAACATCCCGGACCTCCCGGCGGAGTTCGCCGAGTATTTCGGCTCGATGATCAACATGGACGACCCGCGGCACGCGCGCCTGCGGCGGATCGTCTCGCGCGCCTTCACGCCACGGATGATCAAGCAGTTCGAGTCCGACGTGGACGCCGCCGCCTCGCGCATCGTGGACGAGCTGCTGGAGACCGGCCCCGGCTGCGACTTCGTCACCGAGGTGGCCGCGAAGCTGCCCTTGAAGATCATCTGCGACATGATGGGCATCCCGGCGAAGGACTACCAGTTCGTCTTCGACCGCTCGAACATCGTCCTCGGCGCCACCGACCCGGAGTACGTCAGCGACCGTGAGGACATCGCGCACGCGCTTCTCACCGCGGGGATGGAGCTGCAGCAACTCGTGCAGGACCTGGCCGCGCTGCGGATGGACACGCCGACCGACGATCTCACCTCGTCGCTGGTCAACGCCAACATCGACGGGGAGCAACTGACCGCCCAGGAGCTCGGTTCGTTCTTCATCCTGCTCGTCGTGGCCGGCAACGAGACCACCCGCAACGCCATCTCGCACGGCCTGCGCCTCCTCACGCTCAACCCGGATCAGCGACGGCTGTGGCTGGAGGACTTCGAGGGCCGGGCGCCGCGCGCGATCGAAGAGATCGTCCGGCTGGCCGCGCCGGTCAACTACATGCGCCGCAAGGTCACCCGCGACCACGAGATGAACGGCAACCTCTACCGCGAGGGCGAGAAGGTGCTGCTGTACTACTGGGCGGCCAACCGCGACGAGCGGGTCTTCGACGACCCGCTGCGCTTCGACATCCTGCGCGACCCCAATCCGCACGTCGGCTTCGGCGGCCCGGGTCCGCACTTCTGCCTGGGCGCCCATCTGGCCCGCCGGGAGATCACCGCGATGTTCCGCGAGCTGCTGCGGCGGGTCCCGCAGATCGAGGCGGGCGAGCCGGAGCGCCTGCTGTCCAGCTTCATCAACGGCATCAAGCACATGACCTGCGAGTTCTGAACCGGCCGGATCAAGGACAACGAGGCTTGAGGTAGGCGGGGTCGACCCACCCGCTCCTCCCGTCCGTCGTGGACACGTGCCGGTAGCGGCCGGCGTCGTCGCCCCCGCCCGCGTCGGTCAGGGCGAGGCCGTGCGGGAGCTGCACGAGCGGCTCCCCGTAGCGGTCGCGCAGCCACAGGTCCCGCGCGGCCACCTCGTACCGGCCGC
Source organism: Microbispora sp. NPDC088329 (assembly GCF_040685655.1). Lineage (NCBI taxonomy): Bacteria > Bacillati > Actinomycetota > Actinomycetes > Streptosporangiales > Streptosporangiaceae > Microbispora > Microbispora sp. NPDC088329. The sequence goes on along the minus strand of NZ_JBFBIP010000012.1, from coordinate 147,748 downwards.
AGCCGGCGTCCGCCTGCGAGGCGGAGGGGGAGGCCGCGGCGTCGCCGCTCGTCAGCACGGTGCGGACCTGGAGCACGAGCGCGAGTGCGATCACCGACGCTCCGACGCCGAAGGCGGCGGCCCACGGCACCCGCGGTCCGGTGCGGCGCCGCCGTCCTGTCTCGCCGGCGGCCGTAAGGGCCGCTGCGGTCTCCAGGTCGATGCCTGGTGAGGGATCGTTCGCCGGCTCCATGCCGGAGGCCGGTGCGAGGACCCGGCGGATGACCGCCAATTCCTCCGTTTTGAACGCGCGGCGGCCCATTTCGCACCGTGAGAGCGTCGGTGTCGACATTCGCACTCCTTGTCGGCTGACCTCCTTCGCGAGCTCCCGCTGCGTCATGCCCGCCGCCTCCCGTGCCCGCCGGACCTCGTCGCCCGCCGTCTCCTCCACGTGTTTTCACCCCTGCTGTTTCCGGTTTCACGCGCACGTTTCCGCTGGTGGGCGCGTTTTCTGGATTTCATCGATTTCAGCAGTGAAAATACCTGTCGCAGCTGATCGTGACGTACATAATCGCATCGGTCCGGTTCCTTCCGGGCTAATGACCCGCATTCCGTCACGCCATACGAAAGGCTTCCACGTGAGACCTGCTTTCGCAGTCAAGACTCCGGTGACGCTCGCGCTGGCGGCGGTGATCTGCGTGCCCACCGCGGCGAACGCCGCCACGAGCGCCAGGAGCGATGCGCGGACCGTCGCCCGCACGGCGACGGCGGCGCAGACGAAGCTGTTCGTCCGCTACGCCGCCGCCACCACCTGCACGGTCTATCTCAACTACCCCAAGCCCGGAGTCGTCGCGAACACGACCTTCACCATCCCCGCCGGGCGCCACCTCATCTGGCGGTACAACGTGGACGGCGAATGGGCCCTCGTCTCGGACCCCGGGCGTGCCCACGACGCCTTCCCCTGGTGGGGCTTCACCCGGCGTGACTGCATCGGCCGCTCGGTCCCGCAGCAGGACTATCCGGCGGGCCAGCCGGCGCCGGACAGGGTTCAGGAGGGCCGGAGCAACGTCTCGCCGTCGGGATGGCGCCCCGTCGGCTTCACCCTGCCCCCGGCGCGCATCGTCGAGCAGCGCAGGCTTGTGACTCGCAACGCCACCCTGCGCGACGAGGCCAACTTCGTCATCGGCAACGTCCTGCCGGGCTGGCACGTCCACGTCAGCGACAAGAGCCGGTCGCAGGGCCACTGGGTCTACGTGTTCGTGCCCAACGCCCAGCGGTGGGGATACATGGAAGCAGCGGCCCTGTAAGGGGCTGGGAGCGCATCCGCCGAGCCGGTGCGCGGGGCCGCCCGCGCACCGGCGTCGCGTCGCCGGTTGCCTCTCAGCGGATCGGCTTGATCGACCGGAAGACCGTGTTGATGTCGGCGAGCAGATCGCTCTTCGGCTGAGGCACGGCCATGTAGACGATCGTGGGCAGGTCGGCGCCGGTGTTCACGGCCGCGATCACGACCGTGGTGCTCGCGCCGCCGGCCGTCACCTTGTACGCGGTCAGCAGACCGGTCAGGCCGTTGCGGGCCAGGCGCTGCTGGGCGGTCCTGGTGGCCTTGTTGTCCTTGGGGAACTGGGTCTGCCGCGCCCGGTACATCACCGCGTTGACGACAGGGCCCAGGTTGTCGGGCGTGGTGTACTTCGCGGCCAGCGACGGGGCCAGTGTGCCCGACATCACCAGGGCGAACTCGCTCTTGCCGTCCGCGGTCGTACCGGCCTGCACGTACTGCCTGCTGGTGAAGCCGTACGTCGCCTTGATCTGGGCCGGGTTCGCGTCCGCCTGCCAGGGGCCGCCGAGCTTGGGCAGCGTGATCCGGCCGGCGGTGTCGGTGAGCACGCCGTTCACGGGGGAGGCCGTGCCCTTGTAGACGGGCAGCCGTGTGGCCTGCGCCTGAGGCTTGGTCGTGGCGCCGGACTTGGCGGGGGAGGGCTTCGCGGACGTCGCCGCCTCGGCCGTGTCGCCGGAGCTGAGCGGCCCGGCGGCGAACGCCCACACGAGCACCCCGACGAGCGCGGCGACGGCCGAGGCCACCAGCGCGTACAGCCAGACCGGCCGGCCGGGCTCCTCCTCGTACTCGTCGATGGCCTGATAGTTCTCCCCGAACACCGTGTTCCACAGCTCCTGCTGCCGGTGCGCGGGAGGCGTCTTCGGCCCGCTGATCTGTCCCGCCGTCACGAACGGCCGATACGGATCCTCCGGCTGAGAAGGCGGTGGCGGCGCCATGGAGGCGGGCGGGGCGGACTCCGCGTACGAGCGGACCGAGGGGGTGAACGGAGACGAGGGCTGTGAGCGGTCCTGGCCACCGGGGAACGTGACCCCGTGCGGGCCGGGCTGTCCCTGGTTCGGGCCGTGGCTCTGGCCGTGGTTCTGGCTCTGATCGGGGCCGGCGGGGCCCGGCCTGCCGTACACAGGGGCGGGGCCGCCGAAGGGCGCGGGCCCGCCGCTCTGCGCGGGGCCGCCGAAACTCTCCCTGCCGCCGAAACCCTGCCGGCCGCCGAGACTCCCTGGCTCGCCGAAGCCCCCTGTGCCGCCGAAGCCCTCTGTGCCACCGAACTTCTCAGGACCACCGAGATTCTCTGTGCCACCGAAATTCTCCGGCCCGCCGGAGGAAGGAGCGGAGCCGGGCCGGTCGGGCTCGCCGAAGGCGGGGGCGGGCTGCCGCGCGCCGGGCAGTGGACCCGCCATGGTCGCGGTGGCGTCCGCGGGCTGCTGCGGCGCCCCCTCGACGAAGGAGCGCACGGTGGGGGTGAAGGAGGAGGGCGGAGGCACCTCGGGCCAGGCCGGCGGGATCTCCGGCCACGCCGGTTCCCGCTGGTGTTCGCTGCGGTCCGTGGGCACGGCACCTCCCGAGATCATGCCCGAATTGGGGGTGCCTGGCATGATCTCATGCGAGCCGGGGGCTGCCGCAGCGAAACCACGGAATGCCTCGCGGAACTGCTCGCCCGTGGGGTCGGTGGGCGGGTCCTGCATCGGGAGATCCGCGGGCGGGAATGAGTTGGCCACGGCAGCACAGTAGGGGAATGGACATAAGAGCCCACAACGGATCTATCACCATCGGATATCGCACTCTGACAGGCGAGGTCAGCCTGGCAGGGGCACAAGAGCGAACGGTGACGCACTTGCCGTCTGCGCTACGCTTGACACGCGTGCCGCCACCCTGCTGCGCGGGCAGTCGCGTCACGAACGGGACGCGATAGCGCGGGCTGCCCCTCCCTTCCGGGCCACAGGCGGGCCAGGAGCGGGGTGCGGCGGGGGTGATGCCCCGGGCGGGCGCCTTCATTTGTGTGATTCCAGCCGCCTGGCGAGGAGTGGAAGTGGACGAGCCGGTGTACGACCCGCAGGCGCTGCAGGCCAAGTGGCTGCCGCGGTGGGAGGAGCTGAACCCCTTCGCGGCGGTCGAGGACCTCGCGGACACCAGGCCGCGCAAGTACATGCTCGACATGTTCCCCTACCCCTCGGGCGACCTCCACATGGGGCACGGCGAGGTCTTCGCGATCGGCGACGTCATCGCGCGCTACTGGTTCCAGAAGGGCTACAACGTCCTGCACCCCATCGGGTGGGACTCCTTCGGCCTGCCCGCGGAGAACGCGGCCATCAAGCGCAACGCCCACCCCGCCGAGTGGACGTACAAGAACATCGACACCCAGGCGAACTCGTTCAAGCGGTATGCCATCGCCTTCGACTGGTCGCGGCGCCTGCACACCAGCGACCCGGAGTACTTCCACTGGAACCAGTGGCTGTTCACCCGCTTCTACGAGCGGGGCCTGGCCTACCGCAAGGGCGGCCTGGTCAACTGGTGCCCGCAGGACCAGACCGTGCTCGCCAACGAGCAGGTCGTGGCGGGCAAGTGCGAGCGCTGCGGCGCCGACGTCGTCCGCCGCGAGCTGACGCAGTGGTACTTCAAGATCACTGACTACGCCGACCGGCTGCTCGACGACATGGCGCAGATCGAGGGCGGCTGGCCCGAGCGGATCCTCACCATGCAGCGCAACTGGATCGGCCGCTCCACCGGAGCCGACGTCCGGTTCCGCATCGAAGGCCGCGACGAGCCGGTCACCGTCTACACCACCCGCCCCGACACGCTGTACGGCGCGACGTTCTTCGTCGTGGCGGCCGACGCGCCGCTGGCGGAGGAGATCGTCGCCCCCGGGCAGGCGGAGGCGCTGGCCGCCTACCGCGCCGAGGTCGCCAAGCTCTCCGACATCGAGCGGCTGTCCACCGAGAAGGAGAAGACCGGCGTCTTCCTCGGCACGTACGCGATCAACCCGGTCAACGGGGAGCGCATCCCGGTCTGGGCGGCCGACTACGTGCTGTCCGACTACGGCCATGGCGCGATCATGGCGGTGCCCGCGCACGACCAGCGCGACCTCGACTTCGCGCGGAAGTTCGGCCTGCCGGTGAAGGTCGTCGTCCACACCGGCCTGGCCGACCCGGGCGAGACCGGCGTCGCCACCCCCGGCGAGGGCACGCTGGTCAACTCCGGTCCGCTGGACGGGCTGACCAAGACCGAGGCGATCCAGAAGATCATCGAGGTGCTGGAGGAGCGCGGCACCGGCAAGGCCGCGGTGAACTACCGCCTGCGCGACTGGCTGCTGTCGCGGCAGCGGTTCTGGGGCACCCCGATCCCGATCATCCACTGCATGGACTGCGGCGAGGTCCCGGTGCCGGACGACCAGCTCCCGGTCACGCTGCCCGACCTGCGCGGCGCGGCCCTGCAGCCGAAGGGCGTCTCGCCGCTGGCCGGTGCCACGGACTGGGTCAACGTCTCCTGCCCCAAGTGCGGCGGGCCCGCCCAGCGGGACACCGACACGATGGACACGTTCGTCGACTCGTCGTGGTACTTCCTGCGTTACTGCGACCCGCACTACACCGACGGGCCGTTCGACGTCGAGAAGGTCCGCACGTGGGGCCCGATCGACCAGTACATCGGCGGCCAGGAGCACGCGGTGCTCCACCTGCTGTACACGCGGTTCTTCACCAAGGTCCTGCACGACATGGGCATGCTGGACTTCACCGAGCCGTTCCTGCGCCTGCTCAACCAGGGCCAGGTCATCAACCAGGGCAAGGCGATGTCGAAGTCCCTCGGCAACGGTGTGGACCTCGGCCAGCAGATCGACAACTACGGCGTGGACGCCGTCCGGCTCACGATGATCTTCGCCGGGCCGCCGGAGGACGACATCGACTGGGCCGACGTCTCGCCGGCCGCGTCGCAGAAGTTCCTGGCTCGCGCGTTCCGCGTGATGGCCGAGGCCGGTGCGGCGTCCGCCCCGGGGATCGACTTCTCCGGCGGTGACGTCGAGCTGCGCAAGGTCACCCACCGGACCATCGACGAGGTGACCAAGCTCGTCGAGGGCTACCGGTTCAACGTCGCGGTGGCCCGCATGATGGAGCTGACCTCGGCCGCCCGCCGGGCGATCGACGCCGGTCCCGGTGCGGCCGACCCGGCCGTCCGCGAGGCCGCCGAGACCTTGGCGATCATGCTGTCGCTGGTCGCGCCGTACGCCGCGGAGGAGGGCTGGGAACGGCTCGGGCACGCGCCGTCGGTCGCGAAGGCCGGCTGGCCCGTGGCCGACCCGGCGCTGCTGGTCCAGGAGTCGGTCACGGCCGTGGTCCAGGTGGCGGGAAAGCTCCGCGACCGGCTGGAGGTCTCCCCGGACATCTCCGAGGCCGACCTGCAGGCACTGGCCCTGGCATCGGACAAGGTCCGGCCCTACCTGGACGGCGAGCCGCGCAAGGTGATCGTGCGGGCGCCGAAGCTGGTCAACATCGTCCCGTAACGGGTGACCCCGGCTCCGCCGTACCTGTCCGGTACGGCGGAGCCGCCGCCATTCGGCATAGGGTGCGCATGTGGCGAATGGTGCGTACCTGAGATACCCCCACCTGAACGGTGACCTCCTCGCTTTCGTGGCGGACGACGACGTCTGGCTGGCGCCCACGAGCGGCGGCAGGGCCTGGCGGTTCACTGCCGACCGGGTGCCGGTCTCCCATCCCCGGTTCTCTCCCGACGGCACACGCATCGCGTGGACGAGCACCCGCGAGGGCGATCCCGAGGTGTTCGCCGCCGATCTGGACGGCGGTGAGGGCGAGCGGCTCACCCACTGGGGCAACGGCATGACGGGCGTGCGCGGCTGGACCGAGGACGGGAACGTGCTGGCCGTCACCGCCGCGGGCCACGGCTCGCGCTCCCGGCAGTGGGCGCACGCGGTCCCGCTGGACGGCGGCCCGGCGGCGGCGCTGCCGTACGGCAGGGTCAGCGAGGCCGCGGTCAGCGGACCCAGGGTGGCGACGGTCTCCGCGGTGTGGCGCGAGCCGTCGCAGTGGAAGCGATACCGCGGCGGCACCGCGGCCAAGATCTGGGTGGACGCCACGGGCGACGGCGAGTTCACCCGTCTGTTCGGCGACAACCCCGCGCAGCACTGGTCGGTCATGTGGGTGGGGGAGCGACTGGCCTTCCTCGCGGACACCGACGGCGACGGCAACCTCTACTCCTGCCTGCCCGACGGCTCGGACCTGCGGCAGCACACCGCACACCGCGGCTTCTACGCACGTCATGCCGCGTCCGACGGCTCCCGCGTCGTCTACAGCTTCGGCGGCGACCTGTGGCTGCTGGAGAGCCTGGACGCCGAGCCGTACAAGCTGGACATCACGGTGAGCGGGCCGCGCCCGGCCAGAGCCAGGCGGCCGGCGCCCAACAGGGTCGGCGGCTTCGCGCCCGACCGCACCGGGCGGGCCAGCGTGGTCGAGATCCGCGGCACCGCCCACTGGCTGACCCACCGCGACGGCCCCGCGGGCGTGCTGCGCGCCGAGCCGGGCGTCCGGGTACGGCTGCCGCGGCCCCTCGACAACGTCGGCCGGGCCGTCTGGGTGTCGGACGCCTCGGGCGAGGACGCGCTGGAGATCGGCACGCCCGGAGGTGACATCCGCACGCTCGCCGCGGGTCAACTCGGCAGGGTGCTCGACCTCGCCGCCGCGCCGGACGGCGAGCACGTCGCGGTCGCCACCCACGACGGGCGGTTGCTGGTGGTCGACCTCGAGTCCGGGAACGTCCGCGAGGTGGACCGCACCACCCACGGCGACGTGCAGCACCTGACGTTCTCGCCGGACTCGGCCTGGCTCGCGTGGGCGCATGCCTATCAGCCCTGGCGCTGCCACATCAAGCTGGCCCGCGTGGACGGCAGCACCGTGATCGAGGCGACCCCGCCGCGTTTCAACGACTACAGCCCGACCTTCACCAAGGACGGCAAGCACCTGGCCTTCCTGTCGGACCGCACGTTCGATCCGGTCTACGACAGGCACGTCTTCGACCTGTCCTTCCCCGCCAGTTGCCGGCCGTACCTGGTGCCGCTCAAGGCCACCACGCCCTCGCCGTTCGATCCCTCGCTCGCCGGCCGTGGCTTCAACGGAGAGGACGAGGCCGGTTCCGGAGCCAAGAACGGGAAGAACGACGCCAAGAACGACGGCACGCCCGGCCCGCCGCCGGCGACCGAGGTGGACGCCGACGGGCTGGCGGCGCGGATCGTGCCCGTGCCGGTGCCCGCCGGCACCTACTCCACCCTGCGTGCCGCCAAGGACGGCCTGCTGTGGCTTCGCCACCCGCTCACGGGCGAGCTCGGCGACGGCAGCGAGTCCGGCGAGCCGGTCCTCGAGCGCTACGACCTGGTCAGGCGCAAGGTCGGCGAGCTGGACGGGGAGTTCGGGTTCTTCGAGGTGAGCGGCGACGGCACGCGCCTGGTGGCCGTCGGCGGGAACGGCCTGCAGACGCGCTCCACCGGGGAGGACGACGAGATCGTCACCATCGACCTGGAGCGGGTGTCCGTGACCGTCGACCCGGTCGCCGAGTGGCGGCAGGCCTACAACGAGGCCGGGCGGCTGATGCGCGACCACTTCTGGCGGGCGGACATGAACGGCGTGGACTGGCCGGAGACGCTCGCTCGCTACGCCCCCCTCGTGGAGCGGTTGGGCGCCTACTCCGAGCTGATCGACCTGCTTTGGGAGGTCCAGGGTGAGCTGGCCACCTCCCACGCCTACGCGCGGCCGAACGGCGCCGGCCGGGATCCCAAGCGGCGCCAGGGCCTGCTCGGCGCGGATCTCGCCCGGGACGAGAGCGGGGTGTGGCGCGTCAGCCGCATCCTGTCCGGGGAGTCCTCCGACCACGAGGCCCGCTCGCCGCTGCTCGCCCCCGGCGTCGCCGTCCGGGAGGGCGACGCGATCGTCTCCGTGGGCGGGCGCCCGGTCGACCCGGTCCGCGGGCCGCTGGCGCTGCTGTCCGGTACGGCGGAGCGGCCCGTGGAGCTGACCGTCCAGCCCGGCTCCGGAGGCGAGACCCGCCGGGTCGTCGTCACACCCGTCGCCGACGAGACGCGCCTGCGGTACCACGACTGGGTGACCGGACGCCGGGCGTTCGTGCGTGAGGCGTCGGGCGGGCGGCTCGGCTACCTGCACGTGCCGGACATGATGTCCACCGGATGGGCGCAGTTCCACCGGGATCTGCGCGCCGAGATGGACTTCGACGGGCTCATCGTGGACGTGCGCGACAACGGCGGCGGCCATGTCTCCGAGCTGGTGCTGGAGAAGCTGCAGCGGCGGGTGACCGGGTGGTCGCTGGCCCGTGGGTACGAGCCGCAGCGCTACCCGGAGGACTCGCCCCGCGGGCCCGTCGTGGCGGTTACCGACGAGTTCGCGGGGTCGGACGGGGACATCGTCAGTGCCGGGATCAAGAACCGCGGCATCGGACCGCTCGTGGGCACGCGGACCTGGGGCGGCGTGATCGGCATCGACTCGCGGTACTCCCTGGTGGACGGGACCGTCGTCACGCAGCCGCGGTACTCGTTCTGGCTGGAGGGCGAGGGGTGGGGCGTTGAGAACCACGGCGTCGACCCGGACGTCGAGGTCGTCATGACCCCGCAGGACCTGGTCGCCGGGCGGGATCCGCAGCTGGCGCGGGCGGTGGAGCTGGCCCTGGCGGCGCTGGAGGAGCGGCCTGCGGCGACTCCGCCGGAGGTGCCGCCGCTGCGGTGACCCCGGGAACGTTGACGATCGACCGGCCTACCGGACAAAATTACGCCCGAGCCACAAACAAGTCATAGAGAAGTAGGCGTGCGGTCAGGGCATGCCGCGACCACCACCGCTCCGGCGGTGGTCTGGGGTGCGCGCCTGACCGTATGGCTCACCGTCGGCGTGCGCCCCGCGTGGGAGGCACGTCTTGTACAGACGAATTCTCGGCGGGCTGGCGACCGCCGCCGCGATGGCGGCGACCGTTCTCGTCGTCACCGGTACGCCGGCGAACGCCGCCGGCACGGGCACCGGCTACCTGCACACCAGCGGGAACAAGATCGTCGACAGCACCGGCGCCACGGTCCGGCTGACCGGCATCAACTGGTTCGGCATGGAGACCGACAACAAGACCTTCCACGGGCTGTGGGCGAACAACCCGTGGAAGAGCCAGCTCGACCTCATGGCGAACCTGGGCTACAACACCATCCGGGTGCCGTTCTCCGACGACGCGCTGAAGCCGGGCGCTCAGGCGACCAGCGTCAACACCTACTCCAACCCCGACCTGATCGGCCTGTCGCCGCTGCAGATCCTCGACAAGATCGTGGACTACGCGGGCCAGAAGGGCATGCGCATCATCCTCGACCGGCACCGGCCGACCAGCGCGGGCCAGACGGCGCTCTGGTACACCTCCGGCGTCCCCGAGTCGACCTGGATCAGCAACTGGAAGTCGCTGGCCCAGCACTACGCCGGCAACACCACCGTCATCGGCGCCGACCTGCACAACGAACCGCACGCCGACGGCACCAACCCGAACGCGACCGGCTCCTGCTGGGGCTGCGGCGACCAGTCGCGCGACTGGCGTCTGGCGGCCGAGCGCGCGGGCAACGCGATCCTGTCCGTGCAGCCCAACTGGCTGATCTTCGTGGAGGGCGTGAGCTGCCCGAGCGGTGGCCTGTCCAACACCTGGGACAACGACCCCAGCAACGACGAGGACTGCGGCTGGTGGGGCGGCAACCTCACCAAGGCAGGCCAGTTCCCCGTCCGGCTGAACGTCGCCAACCGGCTCGTCTACTCCCCGCACGAGTACGCCACGTCGGTCTTCCGCCAGACGTGGTTCGACGACCCGAGTTACCCCGCCAACATGCCGGCGATCTGGGACAAGTACTGGGGCTACCTGTACAAGCAGAACATCGCCCCGATCATGGTCGGTGAGTTCGGCACCACGCTGGCCAACAACGTCGACAAGGTCTGGCTCCAGGAGCTCATGAAGTACATGGGCAGCGGAGTGAACGGCATGTCGTTCACCTACTGGTCGTGGAACCCCAACTCGGGTGACACGGGCGGCATCCTGAAGGACGACTGGGCCACGGTCGACCAGGCCAAGCAGAGCATCATCTCGCCGTACCTCATCCCGCCGGTGGGCGGCAACCCGCCGGTGTCGCCCTCGCCGCAGGTCTCGCCGAGCGTGTCGCCGTCGGTGTCCCCGTCCGCGTCTCCCTCCGCGTCCCCCTCGGTGTCGCCTCCGGTGTCTCCGTCGGCGTCGCCGTCGTCTCCGGATGGCAAGACCTGCACCGCCACGTACAAGGTCGCCAACCAGTACCCCGGCGGCTTCCAGGGTGAGGTCACGGTGAAGGCCGGTTCCTCGGCCATCTCGGGCTGGACCGTGAAGTGGGCCTTCCCGAACGGCCAGAGCGTCAGCCAGCTCTGGAACGGCACGCTCAGCGCGAGCGGTTCGAACGTCACCGTGACGAACCTGTCCTACAACGGCGCCCTGGGCGCCGGGGCCTCGACGACGTTCGGATTCAACGGCAGCTGGTCCGGCAACAACGGCGTCCCGTCCTCGGTCAGCTGCACGGCGAGCTGAGCGGGCGCGTCACGCCAGCGCGGCGGCGATCCTGGCCAGGATCTCCTCCAGGATCGCCGCCGACGTCGCGAAGTTGAGGCGGGCGAAGGTGTCGCCGCCTCCGTAGTTGGGGCCCGGGTTGAGCTTGACCTGGGCCTCCCGCTCGAGGAAGTGCGCCGCGCCGGGCACGCCGAAGTCGAGCCACGCGAGATAGGTGGCCTCGGGCATGCGGTACCCGACCGACGGGAGCCGCTCGGCGATGCGCCTGCGGTTGCGGTCCAGGATGGCCAGCACCTCCTCCAGCCACGCGTCGCCGTGCCGCCAGGCGGCCACCGTGGCCTCCACCCCGAGGACGCTGGGCGCCCCGTAGATGTGGGCGGGCTGGCGACCCAGCGCGTCCCTGGCGTCCTTCGCGCCGATGTGGGCCACCGAGCAGCGCAGGCCGCCCATGTTGAAGGCCTTGCTGGCGGAGGTCAGCGTGACCGTGCGCTCGGGAAGGATCGTGGCGAACGGGATGTGCCGGGCCGGAGCGTACGTCAGGTCGGCGTGGATCTCGTCGGAGATCACCAGCGTGCCGTGCCGGTCGGCGTACGCGGCGACGGCGTCGAGCTCCGCACGGGTGAACGAGCGGCCGGAGGGGTTCTGCGGATTCACCAGCAGGAGCACCCGGACGGGCTCGCCGGGGACCTCGAACCTGCCGTCGGCCGTCAGCGGCATCGGCACCAGGCGTCGGCCCATCCCGGTGATCGTGGCGAGGAAGGGATCGTAGGCCGGCACGTGCAGCGCCACCGCGTCACCGGGTTCGGTCATGACGTGCAGCAGCACTTGGAGGGCCTGGTTGAGGTCGGTGTAGGACCGCACGTGGGACGGGTCGGCCCGCCAGTCGTACCGCGCCTCCATGCGCTCGGCGAACGCCTCCGCCAGAGGGCCGGCGGTCGGCTGGTCCAGCCATGCGGGATAGCCGAGATCCGCGGCGGCTCGTCGCGCGATGGCCTCGGTGACCGCGCCGGGCACGGGGAAGTCCATGTCGGCGACCCAGGCGGGAATGACGCCGGCCTCGGCGTGCGTCCATTTGATTCCGTCGCGGGTGCGGGCCGCATCCAGGGACAGCGCATCCAGGGACAGCGAGTCGAATCTCATCCGACTCACCCTAATTGTCGCTTAGTGACCGCCGGAAAGGCGGCGTCGCGCCCCGCGGCGCGTCGCATCGCGGGGCGCCGGTGCTGCTACAGCTTCCGGAGAACGGCCGTGACCTTGCCGAGCACGGTCGCCTCGTCGCCGGGGATCGGCTCGTAGTTGGGGTTGTGCGGCACCAGCCACACGTGCCCGTCCTTGCGCTTGAAGGTCTTCACGGTGGCCTCGCCGTCGATCATCGCGGCCACGATGTCGCCGTTGTCGGCGACCGGCTGCTGCCGCACCACGACCCAGTCGCCGTCGGCGATGGCGGCCTCGATCATGGAGTCGCCGGAGACCTGGAGCAGGAACAGCGTGCCCTCGCCCACCAGCTGCTTGGGCAGCGCGAAAACGTCCTCGATGCTCTGCTCGGCGAGGATGGGGCCACCGGCGGCGATGCGGCCGACCAGCGGCACGTACGCGGCCGTGGGCCGGGTGAACCCGGCCTCCTCCTCGGGGGTGGCGTCCGGATCGACCCACAGCACCGGCTCTCCCGGCAGCCGGACCTCCAGTGCCCTGGGGCGGTGCGGGTCGCGCCGGAGGTAACCCTTACGCTGGAGCGCCGTGAGCTGGTGCGACACGCTGGAGGTGCTCGTCAGCTGGACCGCTTCCCCGATCTCCCGCATGGACGGCGGGTAGCCGCGCTGCTGGACCGAGTCGCGGATCACCTCGAGGATCTTCCGCTGCCTCGGGGTGAGGCCAAGCGAGTCGCGCCTGCGAACCGCGAGGTCGCTGACGCCATCCGCTTGCTCACTTCGGTCACTCACGATGCCACCTCTCAATCCGTGTTCCTCATGTCGCACAGAGCGACCGTACCGCGATTCAAGATCACCGTCAAACAATTGTTCGATATCCAGCGAAATCACCGATCTCGCCGTTCATCTCATCGTACGGGAGTTCGATCGATCCCGTGTTCGATTCAGCCGATCTTCTGTGGCGTCTGTACGCCCAGGTCAGACGCCGTGCATAAAACGGCGGGGAATGGTGCGTAAAGGGCCTATCGCGCGACCCGTGGGGCAGGTGGTGCGGCGGTGACGGGAGCGGCGACACGCGCACCGAGCAGGCACTTCCCGGCCCAGGGCCGGTTCGACTTGCGTTCAAGGTCGGGCACTTCTACGGTTGGACCACAACATCTAGTAGTCACAGCGGTGTAAGTTCACCACACCTTGTGTTCGGGATGTGCGTTCAGGGAGGCGATGAAATGCACTGTCCGTTCTGTCGCCATCCCGACACCCGGGTCGTGGACAGCCGCGCGGCCGAGGACGGGGCGGCGATCCGCCGCAGGCGCACCTGCCCCGAGTGCGGGCGCAGGTTCACCACCCAGGAGACCGTGCTGCTGATGGTGAGCAAGCGGAGCGGGGTCACCGAGCCGTTCTCCCGGGAGAAGGTCATCGCCGGCGTGCGGCGGGCCTGTCAGGGGCGCCCGGTCGGCGAGGACTCCCTCGCCCAGCTCGGGCAGCGGGTCGAGGAGAGCATCCGGGGCACCGGTGCGGCCGAGATCGCCTCCCACGAGGTGGGCCTGGCCATCCTGGGGCCGCTCCGCGACCTCGACGAGGTGGCGTACCTGCGCTTCGCGTCGGTCTACCGGGGCTTCGAGACGCTGGCCGACTTCGAGGCGGAGATCGAGCGGCTCCGCGCGGCTCACGGCCCTGAGGCCGAGGAGTAGGCGCCTTCCGGGGGGCCGGGACGAGGCGGACGGCGGCGCGCGACGGCGCGGCGTGACGATGAGGTTGTAACGAGCGTGGTCCGAAAGAGGGGCTCCACCGGGCCCTGGGAGGGGGAAATCATGACGGAGACCGTGAGCGGCACCGTATCGGGTGCGGGGGGCCGGGCCGGCAAGCGCCCGCGCAAGGGTCTGAAGATGAAGCGCGTCTTCACCACCCCGGGCGTCCACCCGTACGACGAGGTCCGCTGGGAGCGGCGCGACGTCGTGATGACGAACTGGCGGGACGGCTCGGTCAACTTCGAGCAGCACGGCGTGGAGTTCCCGGACTTCTGGTCGGTCAACGCGGCCAACATCGTCACCACCAAGTACTTCCGCGGGGCGGTGGGCACCCCGCAGCGCGAGTCGAGCCTCAAGCAGCTCGTCGACCGGGTCGTGGGCGTCTACACCAGGACCGGCCTCGAGAACGGCTACTTCGCGTCCGAGGAGGACGCGGAGATCTTCGACCACGAGCTCAAGCACGCGCTGATCCACCAGATCTTCAGCTTCAACTCGCCGGTGTGGTTCAACGTCGGCACCCGCTCGCCCCAGCAGGTGAGCGCCTGCTTCATCCTGGCCGTGGACGACACCATGGAGTCGATCCTCGACTGGTACAAGGAAGAGGGCGTCATCTTCAAGGGCGGCTCCGGCTCCGGGGTCAACCTCTCCCGCATCCGCTCGTCCAAGGAGCTGCTGTCCAGCGGCGGCACGGCCAGCGGCCCGGTCTCCTTCATGCGCGGCGCCGACGCCTCCGCCGGCACCATCAAGTCGGGCGGCGCCACCCGCAGGGCGGCCAAGATGGTCGTCCTCGACGTGGACCACCCCGACATCGAGGAGTTCATCGAGACCAAGGCGCGCGAGGAGGACAAGATCCGCGCGCTGCGCGACGCCGGGTTCGACATGGACCTCGGCGGCAAGGACATCGTGTCCGTCCAGTACCAGAACGCCAACAACTCGGTGCGGGTCTCCGACGAGTTCATGCGCTCCGTCGAGGCCGGCGGGCGGTTCGGCCTGCGGGCCCGGCTGACCGGCGAGGTCATCGAGGAGGTCGAGGCCCGCTCGCTGTTCCGCAAGATGGCCCAGGCCGCCTGGGAGTGCGCCGACCCCGGCGTGCAGTACGACGACACGATCAACGACTGGCACACCTGCCCCGAGACCGGGCGCATCACGGCCAGCAACCCCTGCTCCGAGTACGTCCACCTGGACAACTCCTCGTGCAACCTCGCGTCGATCAACCTGCTGAAGTTCCTGCGCGACGACGACAGCTTCGACGTCGCGAACTTCGTCAAGGTCACCGAGCTGATCATCACCGCGATGGACATCTCGATCACCTTCGCCGACTTCCCGACGCAGAAGATCGCCGAGACCACCCGGGCGTACCGCCAGCTCGGCATCGGCTACGCCAACCTCGGGGCGCTGCTGATGGCGACCGGCCACGCGTACGACTCCGACGGCGGCCGGGCCATCGCGGCCGGGATCACCTCGCTGATGACCGCCGTGTCCTACCGCCGCTCGGCCGAGATGGCCGGGATCGTCGGCCCGTACGACGGCTACCAGCGCAACGCCGAGCCGCACAAGCGGGTCATGCGCAAGCACGCCGCGGCCAACGACGACCTGCGCACGCTCGACGACATGGACAAGGCGCTGCACGCCGAGGCCACCCGGCAGTGGCAGGAGTGCCTGCGGCTCGGCGAGAAGAACGGCTACCGCAACGCCCAGGCGTCGCTGCTCGCCCCGACCGGCACCATCGGCCTGATGATGGACTGCGACACCACCGGCATCGAGCCCGACCTCGCGCTGGTGAAGTTCAAGAAGCTCGTCGGCGGCGGCTCGATGCAGATCGTCAACCAGACGATCCCGCGGGCGCTGCGCCGGCTCGGCTACCTCGAGGAGCAGGTCGAGGCCATCGTCGAGTACATCGCCGAGCACGGCCACGTCGTGGACGCCCCCGGCCTGCGGCCGGAGCACTACGAGGTGTTCGACTGCGCGATGGGCGAGCGGGCCATCGCTCCGATGGGCCACGTCCGGATGATGGCGGCCGTCCAGCCGTTCCTGTCCGGCGCGATCTCCAAGACCGTGAACCTGCCGGAGTCGGCCACGGTGGACGACATCGAGCAGGTCTACCTGGAGGGCTGGAAGCTCGGCCTCAAGGCCCTGGCCGTCTACCGCGACAACTGCAAGGTCGGCCAGCCGCTGTCGATCGCCAAGAAGACCTCCGAGGAGGCGCCCGCGCAGGCCGAGGAGAAGGAGCCGGTCGTCCAGGTCGTGGAGGTCGCACGGCCGACCCGGCGGCGGATGCCGAACCAGCGGCCGAGCATCACCACCCGCTTCACGGTGGGCGGCGCCAAGGGCTACATGACCGCCTCGTCCTACCCCGACGACGGCCTGGGCGAGGTCTTCCTCAAGATGTCCAAGCAGGGCAGCACGCTCGCGGGTGTGATGGACGCCTTCTCCGTGGCGATCTCGATCGGTCTCCAGTACGGCGTGCCGCTCGACACCTACGTGCAGAAGTTCGTCAACATGCGGTTCGAGCCGGCGGGCATGACCGACGACCCCGACGTCCGGATGGCGCAGTCCGTGATGGACTACATCTTCCGGCGGCTCGCGCTCGACTACCTGCCGTACGAGGACCGCGCGGCGCTCGGCATCTTCTCCGCCTCCGAACGGGCCGCGCAGCAGCGCGGTGAGGACCCGGCCGCGCTCCAGGACGTCGACACCGCCGCACTGGCGCAGTCCGCGCCGATCGAAAGCGGGCAGGCCGCGCCGATCGAAGGCGGGCAGGCCGCGCCGATCGAAGGCGGGCAGGCCGCGCCCGTCGAGAAGGCGCAGGCCGGGCCCGTCGAGTCCAAGCCCGCCGAGGGGCCGTCCGGCGGTCAGACCGCGCCGGTCGCGGTGCCCGAGCCGCGCCGGGTCGGCGCCTCCCTGGAGAGCCACCAGGGTCGTACGGCCGACGCGCCGCTGTGCATGACCTGCGGCACCAAGATGCGTCCTGCCGGCAGCTGCTACGTCTGCGAGGGCTGCGGCAGCACCAGCGGCTGCAGCTGACCCACGACCCCGTGAGCGCAGGGGGCCGGCGAGTGCGCCGGCCCCCTGCGCCTTTTCTCAGACCGCCGCCGTCACGCGGGCGATCCGCCGACGACGGAATGCCCTCGTTCCGAGCAGATTGAATTCGGCGAAGCGGCTTTAACGGTTGCCCCAAACAAAGGACGAATCTTTCCGGTGAGAAAGGAAACTACTTCCCGGGAGCCGATGAAGAAGACCATCGCATGCATATCGGAGCCTCCCGGATCTGCGCAAACTGTGGGGGATACCTGAGACGGCGTACAGCCGTGAAACGTGCCACCGACCTGCTCCGGAAGGTGAATTATGGACATTCGCGGCAAGACGGTCCTCGTCGCCGGCGCCACCTCCGGGCTCGGTTTGGGAGTCGCGCGACATTTCTCCGCTCGGGGCGCGAACGTCGTCATCGTCGGCCGGCGCGGCGTGCTCGCCGCCCAGATCGCCGACGACCTCGGTAAGAACGCCCTCGGGATCGGCGCCGACGTCGGCGACGCCGAGGCCGTCGCCGCCGTCGTGGCCGCCGCCCTGGACAGGTTCGGAACGATCGACATCAACGTCAACACCGCCGGCATCCTCGTCCCCGTCGTCCTCGTCACCGACACCGGCCGGCCCAGCGATACGACCGTGCTGGCCCGGCTCGTGAGCACCAATCTCATCGGCACCTTCAACGTCATGAGCCACGCGGCGGCCGCGATGCTGCGCAACACCCCCGACGAGGACGGCGAGCGGGGCGTCATCATCAACACCTCCTCCGTCGCCGCCCGCGAGGCAACCACCGGATTGGTCGGATACGCCGCGACGAAGGCCGCCATCGAGGGCATGACCCTGCCGGCCGCCCGCGAGTTCGCCGGGCGGGGAATACGCGTCAACACCATCGTTCCCGGGGGTTTCGACACCCCCATGGTCGACGACTATGCCGACAAGGACACGAAGGCGGAGGGGATCAATCAGTTCCTCAATCCTCGCCGGCTCGGGACCCCGGACGAATTCGCGGCGTTCGCCGCTCACATCGTCGAGAACAGATATTTCAACGCCGCCAATTGCAGGATCGACGCGGGTTATCGCATGCCCCTGTGACAATGGCGTACTCTCCGCCGTCCGCCAACCGGCGCCTCGCGCGCTCACGGATGGGGCGCACTTCCCGATGAGGGGCCGGTGGGCTCCCGGCCACCTGTCCCTCGGCCGGTGGAGACGCGCTTGTCCGGTTGCGTCAGGGCCGTTGGGGCCGGGTGCCCCATCGCGGATCTCAGATCGTCGCGGCCATGCGGTCCAGGTGGCCGGTGATGACCGACGTGAACGCGGCGGGGTCCTCGAACGGCAGGCCGTGCCCGCCCGGGACCGTGACGAGGTCCGCGTGCGGGATCAGCCGGGCGAGCTCACGCTGGTGATGCGGCGGCACGATCCGGTCGTCGGCGCTGGAGACGATCAGCGTCGGCGCGGTCACGCGGGGCAGCAGCCTCGTGATGTCGACGGCGATGTCGGCCAGCGCCTGCCGGACGAATCCCTCCTCGGTTCCGTGGAGCGAGGCGGTGAACGCGGCGGCGGCCTGTTCGAAGTCCTCCGGCGAGCGGGCGCGCAGCGTCGCGTCGCTCATCGCGGTCACCTGGAGCAGCCGGGCCAGCAGTTCCCTGTCGGTGCGCACCAGGCGGATCCACAGGTCCATCTGGAAGGCCATCCACGGGTCGGTCCTGGCCCAGCCGGCGTGTGCGGTCAGCGACAGCACCCGCTCCGGCCGGGTGCCGGCCGCCGCCAGCGCCACGACGGCGCCGAGCGAGTGCCCGGCGAGGTGGAACCGCTCCAAACCGGCGTCCCCGGCCGCGCCGAGCACCTGGGTGACCAGGTCCTCCACGGTGATCGGGCCGCCTCCGTCGACGGTGGCGCCCGAGCCGGACAGGTCGGGGGCGACCACGGTGAAGCGGTCGGCGACGGCCTCGACGAGCGGGGCCCAGTTGGTCTCGCCGGTGGCGCCGGTGCCGTGGACGAGTACGAGGCCGGGCCCGGTGCCGGTGAGGAGATAGTTGACGGTCGCGGAGCCGACGGTGACGACGGGCATGGTCATTACCTTTCAGGTGGTGATCCGCGCGGGTTCGCGGACGGACATCAGGAGACCGACGGCGAGCGCGCCGGCCAGGGACAGGAGGGTCAGCAGCCACAGGGCGGTGTGCAGGGCGTCCGCGTAGCCGGCGCTCGCCAGACGGGTGAACTCCAGCCGCCCCGCTCCCGGCGGAACCGCGCCCGCGATGTCGCCCTGCAGCAGGCGGGAGGTCGCGCGGGCAGCCCGTGCCGCGCCGTACCGGCCGGTCAGGCTCGCGCGGGTCAGCGCGGACAGCACGGCGCCGAGCACGGCGATGGCGACGACCTCGCCGGCGATGCGGGCCGTGTTGAACAGCCCGGCGGCCATGCCGGCCCGCGCGGGCTCGACGGAGGAGACCGCCGCCCCGTCGACCACGGCCAGTGACACGCCGAAACCCGTCCCGATCAGCAGCAGCGGCACGGCGAGCCGCGCCGGGCCCGATCCGGCGGGCACCGCCGCCAGCTGGCCGGTCCCGGCCGCGACCAGCAGCAGCGTGACCACCAGCAGGACGCGCTGCGACAGCCGGCGGGCCAGGAGTCCGGTGACGGGCGGCATGACCAGCGCCGGCCCGGTCAGCAGCATCAGCGTCAGCCCCGCCTGCGGGGCCGAGTAGCCGGAGGTGGCCATGAGGTACGGCGGGAGCACGATCGTCAGTGCGACGAAGCCGAAGGCCAGCAGGAACGGCATGGACGCGATCGCCGCGAACCGGGGGTTGACCAGCAGCGACAGGTCCACCAGCGGCGCGGGGTGCCGCCGTTCGGCCACGGCGAAAGCCCCCGACAGGACGACCCAGGCGGCGAAGGCGGCCCACACCGCGGGGTGCGTCCACTCCAGCACGGGCCCCTCGATCACGCCGAAGGTGAAGGCGGCCAGCGCGAGGGTGAAGGCGGTCGCGCCACCCCAGTCCATGGGGCCCTCCGGGGTGGCGCGTGACTCCTCCAGCAGCGCGCTCAGCGGCAGCACCGGCAGCAGCGCGATCCCTGCGGCCGCGAACAGGCTCCGCCAGCCGACGGCGCCGACCAGCGTTCCGGCGATGACGGGGCCGAAGGCGAGTCCCAGGCCGACCGTGGTGCCGAACCACGCGAACGCCCTGGTCCTGCCGGGGCCCGCGGGATAGGCCTGCGCGAGCAGCGCGGTGCCGCCGGTGGAGACCGCGGCGGCGCCCGCGCCCGCGAGGGCCCGCGCCGTGATCAGCACACCGATGTCCGGGGCGGCGGCGGCCAGGAGCATCGACGCCGTGAACAGTCCGGCGCCGAGGACGAACATCCTGCGCCGGCCGAGCCGGTCGGCCAGCGCCCCGGTGCTCGCCATGAACGCGGCGAAGGTGAGGAAGAAGGCGTTGACCACCCACTGCGTGGCGTCCAGCCCGGCGTGCAGGTCCGCGCCGATGTCGCCGAGCGCCTCGGCGGCGCCCGTGGCGGTGACCGGGACGAGCAGCACCGCGGCGCAGATCACGGCGAGGGACGGCGCCCGCCGGCGCGGACCGGGGGAATCCGCAGACATCACTACCATCCATATTTTGATGAACATAAGAGCCCTGATGGTTGTCAGAGCATGGATGAACCGGGGGCACCTGTCAAACCGGTGGTAGGGTCCGCATGTCAGAGCCCTGATGTCCCGGGAGCGTGCATGGGATCCGAGGAGGCGAGGATCGCCGAGGCGGTGGCGTGGCGGCCCGGCAACGCCATCAAGCGCGCCGAGCAGGCGCTGATCGCGGAGAAAAGCCGTGTGCTGCGGCCGTTCGGGCTGACCGTCCCTCAGTACGCGGCGATGTACGCGCTGTCGCTCGCGCCCGGCGTCTCGGGGGCCAAACTGGCTCGGTTCTGCTCGGTCACCCCGCAGAGCATGACGACCGTGCTCAAGACGCTGGAATCGCGTGGGCTGGTGGAGCGGCGTCCCTCCAGCGATCACGCCCAGGTGCTCGTGACCCGGCTCACGCGGGCGGGGCAGGCGCTGCTGCGCAAGGCCGACGCCGCCGCCGTGGCGGTGGAGCGCAAACTGGTCGAGGCGTTCACGCCCGACGAGGCCGACCGGCTGCGGGACCTCCTCGAACGGGCCGTCGTCGTCCTGGAGACGCCGGCGGGGGAATGACACCGGCGGCGGCCGTGTTGCCGCAGCCATGGTCATCGGATTCATCGGCAGCGGGAAGATCGGCGGCACCCTGGCGAAGCTGGCGGTCGACGCCGGGCACTCGGTGGTGCTGAGCAACTCCCGCGGGCCCCAGACGCTCTCCGAACTCGTGGCCCGGCTGGGCCCGAACGCACGCGCCGCCACCGTCGCCGAGGCCGCGGAGGCGGGCGACATCGTGGTCGTCACGATCCCCTTCGCGCGCTACCGCGACGTGCCGGTCGAGCCGCTGGACGGCAAGATCGTGATCGACACCGACAACTACTACTTCGAGCGAGACGGTCGCTTCCCCGAGATCGACGCGGGCGAGACCACCGACAGCGAAGTCCTCGCCGCGCATCTGCCGGGAGCCCGCGTCGTCAAGGCGTTCAACTCCATCTACTACGTCCACCTCGCCGAGCAGGGCCTGCCCGCCGGTACGGCGGACCGGCGGGCGCTGCCCATCGCGGGCGACGACGCCGAGGCCAAGAAGACGGTCGCCGAGCTGATCGACTCCTTCGGCTTCGACGTGGTCGACGCGGGTCCGCTCGCGGAGGGGCGGCGCTTCCAGCGGGACAAGCCCGCCTACAACGTGCGCCTCACCGCGGCCGAGCTGCGCGACGCCCTCGCGCGGGGCTGACGGCTCAGGCCGGGGCGACCGTCTGGCGGGTGCCGGTCTCGGCTGAACGGCCGATCGCGTCGAGCACGCGTGGCTCGGCCGTCTGTCTCGAACACCCTCATGTGGGCCCGGGACGTGATCGACAGCAAGATCGGGGTAACAAGAGACGCTTGTGGTGGAGCCAGACATTCAGTGGCCGGAGCGCCGGCGTCGCCGGTGGCCGTGGTTCGTGCTGATCGCGGTGGTGGCGTCCTCGGCCGTCGCGGCGGGCGTGTACGCGACCACCCTGCTGAGCGGCGCCGGCACCCAGCCGCAGGATGTGCTTCCCGCCGGGGCGTTGGGTTATGTCCGCGTCGACTTCGACCCGGCGGCGAGCCAGAAGATGGCGTTTCTGCGTGTGGCCGACAAGTTCGCCGCGACGAAGAGACAAGGCGGCGATCCCCGTGTGGCGCTGCTGAAGGCGCTCGGCGCCGACGCCAGGGGTGTCGATGTCGATCGGGACGTGATGCCGTGGCTCGGCGACCGGATGGGCATGGCCTTGCTGCCGTCGAACGGGACAGCGGAACCGAGTCGCGTCCTCGCGATCCAGGTGACCGACGAGGCGGCGGCGCGTACCGGAATCGGCACGGTGGGAAAACCGTGGGCGAAGGGCATCGCCTTTCTTGACGACTACGCGATCGTCGCGGAGACCCAGCCGCGGGCCGAGGCCGCGGTCGCCCAGGCGAGGAAGCGGCCGTTGACCGAGGACGACGCCTTCAAAGCGGACATGGCCGCACTCGGCGAGCCGGGCGTCCTTTCCTTCTGGGGATACGCGGGGAAACTGATGCGGAGCGTGGCCGAGCCGGCCACTTCGGGCGCCGGTGCGGCCTACGCCGTCAAAGCGTTCGACGACAGCCGTGTCGCGGGCGCCCTCCGGTTCACCGGTGACCACGCGGAGATCACCGGGCTCACCCGCGGCATCCCGGGGTCCCCCATGCGACCCGGGCCGGTGCACATCGAGGAACTTCCCGCCTCGACCGCGCTCGCGGTCTCCTTCTCCGGTCTGGACGAGGTCGTGAAGGGAGCCTGGCCCGACGCCCGCGCGGTCCTCGACCGGCAGGACCCGGCCGGCCCCGATCGCAAACTCGTCGCCGAACTGCGGCGGTACGGCGTCGATCTTCCCGACGATCTGGTGGCGCTGGTCGGCGGGAACCTCACGTTCGCCATGGAATACGACCGGCGCGGCGGAGTGCGGGCCGGGATCGTCAAGCGGAGTTACTCGCCCAAGGCGGAGGAGGTGCGGCTGGAGCTTCGGCGTCTGTACGCCGACCGCGGGATACCGTTCGGCAGCGGCCATGTCGAGGACGGCATCGTTCTCGCCAGTTCCCAGGAGTACTCCAACAAGCTCGGACAGCGACGCGGGCTCGCGGAGGACCCCGCCTTCCAGGAAGCGCTGCCCGACCTCGCCACCGCCACCTACGCCTGTTATCTCGATCTGGATCGCCTGGAGAAGCGGTATCTGCCGTACGTCGATCAGAGCATCCGGCGTGACGTGGCCCGGTTCCGTGCGATCGGCCTCAGCGGCAGGACCGGCGAGCAGGGGGGTACCTTCACCGTCCGCCTTCTGCTGAACTGACCCGCCTCGGGGGACGAACGCCGCCGGCCTGATCAGTCGGTCTCGAAGGCGAGCCGGTCGGTGAGCCAGCGGTAGAACTTGATCGAGAACCTGACCCAGTGAGCCACCATCGTGGTCAGGTGCTCCCTGGTCACGCCGGCCCCGATGTAGACCTGGGAGTCGCCGACGAGACGGATGTCGCCGTTGTCCTGGGTGAATGTGTACACCTTCGGCCACATCGTGTCGGCGTTCCACTCGTTGAGCGCCGTGAGCAGCATCGGTTTGTCGTCCACCGAGTGCGGCCTGTCATAGAAGGTGCGTACGGTGAAGAGATCTCCTTCCTTGCCGAAAAGGAAGAAGATCGTGAGGTGGGCGGTGGAGATCGCCAGGTCGCCCTCTGTGTCTATGGTGTGCTCGATGTCCAGCTCGTCCAGGATCTCCTCGAGGAGCTCACGGTCCGGCCGCACGACCGCTGGGGATGGCGTCACGGTCCCATCCTGCCGCATGGGCTCGGTTCTGAAGTGGCGAACGTGACAGGGGAGCTCGCCGAGGAGTGTGTCGAGCACCGAGCCCGCCTGTTCGGACTCGCCTACCGGCCGCTCGGCTCCCCGGCCGAGCAGAGGACGCCGCTGGAGCCGCGTCAACCCGGGAGGTCTCCGTGGGGTCCCGGGCTCGCGGCGATCCCGGCCACGAGCGCCGTGATGTCCCCCGCCAGGGCGGCGTCGAGCGGGGCGTGCCGATTGAGCAGCCGATACCACATGACCCCGAAGATCATGTCGACCAGCAGGTCCAGTTCGATGCCGGGGGGTGGCGGCATCCGCTCCAGCACCCCGCGCAGGGCCGTGCGCCGCGGGCCGATCAGCCGCTCCCGCAGCCGGTCGCCGAGGGCGGGATCGCTCTGGGCCTCCGCCATGAGGCCGGCCACGACCCTGCCGATCACACCGTCCGCCAGCGCGAAGGTGTCGCTCAGGAACGTCCGCAGGTCGGCCTCCGACGGCGCCCTGGCACTCGTGACGAGGTCCGTCATCGCCTCCAGCAACAGGTCGCCCTTGGTGTCCCACCACCGGTAGAGGGTCTGCCTGCCGACCCCCGCCTCCTCGGCGATGCCCTTCAACGTCACGTTGGGATATCCGTCGCGCTCGCACAGCCGTAGCGCGGCTCGGAGTATCGCCCGGCGCGCCTCTTCGCTGCGTGGCCTGCCCACCATGCCGCCAATTTACAGGACACCGTGTCTCGTTTATAGTTACGAGGCAAGGTGTCTCGTATTGGAGAGGGTAGCGATGACCGAACGAGTGGTGATCGTCGGAGGGACGAGCGGCATCGGCCTGGCAGCAGCCGTACGGCTGGCCGCATCGGGCCGCGAGGTCGTCGTCACCGGCCGTACGCCGGAACGGCTGGAGCGGGCGGTGAAGGAGATCGGGGAGCGGGGCTCGGGCGCGGTGGCCGACGCCCGCGATCCGGAGGCGATGTGCGATCTGTTCGCCGGGCTCGGCCGGGTGGACCACGTCGTGATCAACGTGTCCGGCCGGAAGGGGGCCGGGCCGTTCCGTTCGCTCTCGCCGGACGAACTGCGCCGCGCGCTGGACGACAAGCTGGTCGCCCAGGTGGTCGCCGCCCAGGCGGCGCTCCCGGTGCTGCGGCGGGACGGGTCGTTGACGTTCGTCGCGGCGGCCAGCGCGAACAGCGCGATGGCCGAGGTGGCCGGGCTGGCGGCGGTCAACGGCGCCAT
Source organism: Microbispora sp. NPDC088329 (assembly GCF_040685655.1). Classification (NCBI taxonomy): domain Bacteria; kingdom Bacillati; phylum Actinomycetota; class Actinomycetes; order Streptosporangiales; family Streptosporangiaceae; genus Microbispora; species Microbispora sp. NPDC088329. Next base: position 122,827 of record NZ_JBFBIP010000012.1, on the reverse strand, counting down.
CCAGTCGATGATCCCCGGCCTGGCGGTGGAGCTCGCCCCGGTCCGGGTCAACGCGGTGTCGCCCGGCGTGATCGACACCGAGTGGTGGGACTGGCTGGGGGACGACCGGCAGGGTGCGCTCGACGCGTTCGCCTCCGCCACCACGGTGGGCCGGGTCGGCACCCCCGCCGACGTGGCGAACGCCATCGCGTACCTGATCGAGACGGGCTACGCGACGGGCACCGTGCTGACCGTCGACGGCGGCGTCCGCCTGAAGCCGCGCCTGGCATGAGAACGGTGCCCATCCGTGTTCGGACGGGCCGACGGGAGAGGCGGGGGCCGGTGCGGCGGGCGTGGCCGGGACAGGTGGGCTGGAGACCTCCGTCGCCGAGGTGGGCCGGTCGGCGGGGCTCTTGGCCGGTGACGACGGGACCGCCTCGGTCAGTGGGACGTGCCGGTGCGGGCGAGGATGTGCGGCGGGACGGGGTGGGCGGCGGCCTGCGGGTCGGTGAGGGGGGCCTGCCACGACGGGGTGAGCGGCAGGACGCCGGCCCACACGTCGTGGGGGTCGCCGGCGTCGTCCGGGTAGCCCTCGCGCACCTTGACCGACGCCTCGTCGAGCGGGACCGCGAGAATCGTCGTCGCGGCGAGTTCCTTGCGGTTCGGCTGCCGGGCGTAGTCCCACTGGCCGGGGGTGACGTGCTCGGTCAGGCACCGCAGGGCGGCGAGCTTCTCGTCTTCCTCCAGCACGCGCGGCACGCCGTAGATCATCGCGCTGCGGTAGTTCACGCCATGTTCGAAGACCGACCGGGCCAGCACGAGGCCGTCGACATGGGTGATCGTCACACAGACCGTCGTGTTCCGGGTGAGGCTGCGGCTCGCCACCGAGCCGTGCACGTACAGGTGGTCGTCGTCGAAGCCGTACACCGTCGGCACCACCATCGGGTCGCCGTCCACGACGACGCCGAGGTGGCAGACGAATCCGGCCCGGAGCACCTCGAACAGCGCCTCCCGGTCGGTGCGGCCCTGCTCTCGCAGCCGGCGGTGCCGGGTCCGCTCGGTTGCGGACAGATCACTCATAAGGCGACATCTAATCAGAAAAGGACCCGCCCGGCGGAATGCCGGGCGGGTCGTTGCGCGGATCGTCGTGGAAGGACCGGCTCAGGCGGCGGACGTGGGCCCGGACGTCCTCGGGAACCGGATGACGTTCCCGCCCGTGTAGGCCCTGAGGTCGACGATCTTCTTGTCCTTCCCGTCCCACCTGGCCCTGCGGCGCAGCGCGGTCCTGATGTCCCGCACCTTGGCGAGCGATGGGACCTTGGCGAGCGACGGCACCACCGTGACCATGTTCGTTACCCCCCGACCGTGATGGTTCCGTGATCTGTTCGGTATAGATATCGAAGACTCGGTAAAACGGGCGTAAAGCCGCCCGTGTCGCGGGAGCCTCTGAGAGCACGGTCAATACGGAAGCGGCCGGCCGGAGGGGGTGCGCAGGTCGAGATCGGCGGGACGGCGGACGCGGCGCGGCTTGCGGATCACGGTGCGTCTCATGGCGCTCCTCCTTCCATGACGTACGCAGACTATTCGCCCCGCGTGCCGCCGTCCTCCCGTTTTCCACTCAGACGGAGCCGGGGGCCTTCCGGCTCACGACGCAGATCCGGTTCCAGGCGTTGATCTGCGCGATGGCGACGACCAGCGCGGCCAGCTGCTCCTGGGAGTAGTGCTTCGCGGCCTCCGCCCAGATCTCGTCGGGCACGGGGTCGGGGCGGTCGGCGAGCCGGGTCGCGGCCTCGGCCAGCGCGAGCGCCGCCCGCTCGGCGTCGCTGTAGAACGGCGCCTCCCGCCAGCCGGCCACCGCCCACAACCGCTCGTCGCTCTCGCCGGCCTTCTTCGCGTCCCGGTGGTGCATGTCCAGGCAGAAGGCGCAGCCGTTGATCTGGCTCGCCCGGATCTTGACCAGCTCCAATGTGGCGTGCGGCACGTCGCAGGCGTGCAGGAAGCGTTCGACCCCCCGCATCGCCGCGTACGCCTCGGGAGCCAGCTCGTGGACATCGATCCTCGCGGTCATCGTCGGTTCCTCGTCTCGTCGGCCCGCGTCACGCGGGCGAGTTTCTCCGGGTTCAGGACCATGTCGATGGCAGTGATCCGGCCGTGCGCGATGGCGAGCCCCATCACGGTCACCAGCCGCCCGTCCCGGTAGCGCAGCAGCCCCGGCCAGCCGTTCACCGCGGCCGGGACCAGTTCGTGCGAGCCGAACCTGCGGATGCCGAGCAGCAGCCTGGCCACCTTGGCCGCGCCGAGGACGGGCCGCCTCGCGGAGCGCACCCGGCCGCCGCCGTCGCTGCGCAGGACGACGTCCGGGTCGAGCAGCGCGAGCAGCGCGTCCAAGTCGTCGCCGAGGCAGGCCCGGGCGAAGGCGCGCACCACCCGCCGGTGCTCGGAGGGGTCCACGTCGAACCGGGGAGCACGGGACGCGATGTGCGCCCGCGCCCGGGCGGCGAGCTGCCGGCAGGCCGCCGGGCTGCGTCCGACCGCCGCGCCCACCTCGGTGAACGTCAGGCCGAACACGTCGTGCAGCACGAACGCGGTCCGCTCGGCCGGGCTGAGGGACTCCAGCACGACGAGCATGGCCATGCTCATCGACTCGTCCAGGGTCACCCGCTCGGCCGGGTCGGGCGCGGCCTGGACGAGCCCGGCCGGAACCGGCCCGTTCGCCAGAGACCCGTTCGACAGAGACCCGTTCACGAGAGGCCCGTTCACGAGAGGCTCGGGCAGCCACGGTCCCACGTACTCCTCCCTGCGGTGCCGCGCCGAGCGCAGCACGTCGAGAGCCAGCCGGGACACCGTGACCACGAGCCAGCCGGTCACGTCCCTGATCTCGTCGCCGTCGCCGGCGTCCTTGACGGATCGCAGCCGCAGCCAGGCGTCCTGCACGACGTCCTCGGCCTCGTCGAGGCTGCCGAGCAGGCCGTACGCGACGCCGAGCAGCCGGGGCCGCATGGCCTGGAACTCGGCGTCCAGCACGGCCGTGCCGTCGTCATGGTCGTTCACATACTGAGGACGAGACACCCCCTCAGTGTGTGACATCGCTCCGCAGCGGCTGCGCCCGCGGGGTGTCCTGAGCCGGTGCCGAGGCCATGCCGGAGGCGCGGAGGCCGAACGCGACGACGACCGCGCCGAGCACCGCCGCCGCCACAGGGACGACCAGCGCGGTCCGCAGCGCGTCCGGCCCCGGCCCGGCCGCGACGCTGACGGCGGTGACGGCCGACAGCCCGAGCGCCGTGCCGAACTGCATCGCCGTGTAGAGCAGGCCGCCCGCCAGGCCGTGCTCGTCCTCGTCGACGCCCTCCGTCGCGGCCATGGTCAGCGGGCCGTACGCCAGCGAGAAGGACAGGCCGAGCAGGAGCAGCGCCGGAAGCATGGCGGCGTAGGTCCAGTCCATCCCCACGGGCAGGAAGAGCGCGTACGCGACCGCCGAGAGGACGATGCCGCAGAACAGCACCCGGGCGTTGCCGAAGCGGCTCACCAGGCGCGGCGTCAGCGTCGGCGCGAGCACCGTGTCGATCCCGATCACCAGCATGGCCAGGCCGGTCTGCATCGTGTTCCAGCCGCGCCACTCCTGGAGATACAGGGTGATCAGGAACTGGAACCCCGCGAACGCGAACAGGAACAGCAGCGCCGCCGCGTTCACCCGCACCAGCGGGGCGTTGCGCAGGATGCCCAGCCGCACCAGGGGCGACGGCGAGCGGCGCTCGATCGCGGCGAACAGCCCCAGCAGCGCCAGCCCCGCGGCGATCGTGCCCGCGGTCAGGCCGGGACCCTCGCCGGGGTGCTCCAGCCGGACCATCCCATACACGAGGAGCAGCATGGCCCCCGTGACGGTGGACGCCCCCGCCAGGTCGAAGCCGCCCGGTGCCGATGAGGGTGACGGACGCTCGCCACCCGTGTCGCGGACGAGGACCAGCGCCGTCGCCAGGATCAGCGCGGAAAGGATGACCGGCGCGAAGAACACCCACCGCCAGCCGAACGCGGCGAGCACGCCGCCGGCGACCAGGCCGAGTGAGAACCCGCCCGCCGCCGTGCCCGCGTACACGCCGAGCGCCTTGGTGCGCATCGGTCCCTCGGGGAAGTTGGACGTGACCAGCGCCAGCCCGGCGGGTGCCAGGAACGCGGACGCGACCCCCGTGACGAACCGCGCGGCCAGCAGCATCCAGCCCTGAGTGGCGAGCCCGCCGAGCCCGGAGAAGACCAGGAAGACGGCCAGCCACAGCAGGAACATCCGCCGGTGGCCCAGCAGGTCGGCGGCTCGCCCGCCGAGCAGCATGAACCCGCCGTAGCCGAGCACGTAGGCGCTGACCACGCCGCTGAGCGTCCCGGTGGACAGGCCCAGGTCGGCCCGGATCGACGGCAGCGCCACGTTCAGCATCGCCACGTCGATCCCCTCCAGGAAGATCGCGCCGCACAACACCAGCAGCACACCCCACGCGCGTCCCGTCATGCGGGCGGGGTGCCGGGCGGTGATTTCGCCCACGGAATTGGACATCGGAGTCCGGCTCCATCTCGTCGGGGAACCGGCCCCGGGGTGGTTCCCCGAGTGCCTGCCGGTTCCCCCTTGTAACCGACTGCATCGTCAGGCACCATCGGTGACCATGGAAGACGGAACTTATGAGTCCCTTGGTTACTGCGCGGATACCGGCGTCGACGACGACGTCCTCCAATGGGACCAGCGCGCGGACTGCGAGGTGCGGCAGATCCTCGACCGCATCGCCGACAAGTGGTCGCTCCTGGTGATCGCGCTGCTCGACAAGCGGAGCCTGCGCTTCACCGAGCTGCGCCGCGCGATCGACGGGGTCAGCCAGCGGATGCTGGCCCGCACGCTGCGGCATCTCGAACGCGACGGGCTGGTGAGCCGGACCGTGCACCCGACCGTCCCGCCGCGCGTGGACTACGCGCTGACGCCGATGGGCGCGACCCTGCACGCCACCATCCGCGCCCTGGTCGTCTGGACCGAGGAGCACCAGAACGCCATCGCCGCGGCCCGCGCCGCGTACGACCGGCGCGTGGCCGCCGAGCAGGAGGCCGCCGAGCGCGAAGAGGCCGAGCGCCTGGCCGTCGCCCGCGCGGTCCTGCCGGCCAGGGGCTGACCGCCGGTACTGGTGCCCGAACGAGCGTGAGCACGCGCGGACCGGGGGACCGGACGTTAGGCCGACTCCCTGACGATGAGGCGGGTGGACAGGATCACCGGGTCCACCGGGCCGCCTCCGTCGACGAGCGCGAGCAGCAGGCGTACGGTCTCCTCCGCGACCTCGGCGAGCGGCTGGCGGATCGTGGTCAACGGGGGATGGGTGGTGGCGGCGACCGACGAGTCGTCGAAGCCGCCCACGGCCACGTCGTCGGGCACGCGGCGGCCGGCCGCGCGCAGCGTGGACAGCGCGCCGGCCGCCATGAGGTCGGAGGCCACGAAGACCGCGTCGAGGTCGGGGGTGCGCTCGAGCAGCCGCGCCATCGCGCTCTCGCCGCTGAGCTGGGTCCAGTCGCCGTGTTCGATGAGCTTTCTCGAGGCCTTCCTGCCGAGCACGTCGGCGAAGCCCTCAAGGCGCTGGATGCCGCCGGGGGTGTCCATAGGGCCGGTGATCGTGGCGATCTTCCTGCGGCCCTGCTCGACGAGGTAGCGGGTCATCTGCCGGGCGCCCTCGCGGTCGTCGGCCGCCGCGTAGGGGATGACATTCTCCTTCCCGATGACGGCGCCGCAGGCGACGGCCGGGATGCGCATCGACTCCAGCTCGTCCACGAGAGGGTCGCCCGCGTGCGTGGACATCAGCAGCACGCCGTCGGCGTGGCCGCCGCGCACGTAGCGCACCACGCGCTCGCGGTCGCCGTCGTCCCCGGCCAGCATGATGACCAGGGAGACGTCCCGCTCGCCGAGCCGCCGGATCGCCGTGCGGATCGTGGTGCTGTAGTTGGGGTCCTCGAAGACCTTCTCGTGCGGCTCCGACAGCACCATCACCACCGACCCGGTCCGCTGGGTGACCAGGCTGCGGGCGTTGCGGTTGACGATGTAGCCGGTCTCGGCGATGGCCCGCCGGACGGCGGCGTGGGCGGCGGGGCTCACGTATCGGTCGTCGTTGAGCACCCGGGAGACCGTGCCCCGGGAGACGCCCGCCGCCGCGGCGACGTCGTGAATGGTCGGACGCTTCGCCATGGTCGTATTGTCCCCCCGCCGAGCTGCGTGTTCCCCCGCGCTCATCAGCTTTTCACGGCCCCGCCGGACAGGTCCGTACGCCAGTGGCGCTGCATCGTGAGGAACAGCGCGATCAGCGGGACGAGCGACAGCATCGTCCCCGTGATGATCAGGTTGTACAGCGACGGCTGGTTGGCACCCGCGGCGAGCAGCGTGTAGAGGCCGACCGTCAGCGGGAACCTGCGGTCGTCGCCCAGCATGATGAACGGCAGCAGGAAGTTGTTCCAGATCGCGACGAACTGGAACAGGAAGATCGTCACCATGCCGGGCGTCATCAGCGGCAGCGCCACCTGGCGGAACAGCCGCCACTCGCCCGCGCCGTCCAGCCGGCCCGCCTCCAGCAGAGACTGCGGGACGGCGGCCTGCGCGTAGATCCTGGCCAGATAGATGCTGTACGGGTGCAGGATCTGGGGCAGCAGCACCGACCAGTACGTGTCGGCCAGGCCGGCCTTGGAAAACAGCAGATACTGCGGGATCGCCAGCACGACCGACGGCACCAGGATGCCGCCGATGAGCAGATTGAAGATCAGGCCGCGGCCGGGGAAGGAGTATTTCGCCAGGGCGTACCCCGAGATCGTGGACACCGCGGTCGACAGCACCGCGCCGCCCCCGGCGTACAGGACGGTGTTGAGCAGCCAGAGCCAGAAGACGCCGTCGCGGTAGGCGAACAGGTCGGCCAGGTTGGACAGCAGGCCGGTGCCGGGCGCGAAGGTCGAGGTGGAGAACAGCTCGGCCTTCGACTTGGTGGCCGCGACCACCACCCAGCTCACCGGGAACAGGGTGTAGATCGCGCCCAGCACGAGCACGCCGGTCGGCACGATCCCCAGCGGGCGGCGCGGCGACGGGCGGGCGTGCCCGCGGGTTCGCGGCAGTGCGGTGGCGGTCATCAGCCCTCCCCGAACGCGTGGTTCTTCACGACCCGCAGGAAGCCGAACGACAGCACGAGGGAGATCCCGGCGATCACCATGGACGTCGCGGCGGCCGAGTAGAGGTCGCCGGTGACGAACGCGTCGCGGTACACCTTCATCAAGGGGCTCCAGGTCGAGCTGATCGTGTTCGTCAGCGGCCGCAGGGTGGTCGGTTCCGTGAACACCTGGACGGTCGCGATGACGGAGAACACAGTGGTCAGGATGATCGACGGCACCAGGATCGGGATCTTGACGCGCAGCGCGATGCCCAGCTCGCTCGCGCCGTCGATCCTGGCCGCCTCGTAGTACTCCCGCGGCACGGCCCGCAGGTTCGTGTAGAGCACCAGCATGTTGAAGCCGGTGCCGCCCCAGACCGCCACGTTCGCCATCGAGAACGTCACCAGGCCGGCGCTCAGGAACGGGTGCTCGCCGAACGGGCTGAGGCTGGGCAGGTAGAGGAAGCCCCACATCAGCGTCGCCGCCACGCCGGGCACGGCGTACGGCAGGAAGATCGAGATCCGGGTGAGGCGGGCGAGCCGCACGTGCGCGGCGTCGAGCATCAGCGCGAACACGAGGGCGAGCCCCAGCATCAGCACGAGCACGAGCGCGCCGTATCCGAGGACGCGCAGCCAGCCGGCCCACAGTTCGCCGTCGCCGACGGCGGCATAGTTGGCGAGCCCGGCGAAGACCTCCGTGCGGGCCCCCTTGCCGAGGCCCAGGCCGGAGACCTTGGTGCGCCGCAGGCTCAGGTAGATCGTGTAGCCGATGGGCAGGGCCATGAAGAGCGCGAACAGCGCCATCGCCGGGGCGAGGAACAGGTAGGGCACGGCGCTCGCGCGGGCGCCCTTCTTCGGGGATCGCATCGTCACTGGTCCCTGCTCACTGGGCCCTGCTCATTGGGCCAGGGTGAAGCCGGACTTCCGCATGTCGGCGACGGTGGCGTCCTGCATGCTCCGGACGGCCGCGGCGAAGTCGGACTTGGCGGCGACGGCCTTGTCGAAGGCGTCCCTGTAGGCGTTGTAGGTCACGTTGACGTCAGGGCCGAAAGTGAAGCCGCGGGCGGTGGCGCCGATGTCGGCCGCCTGCTTCCAGAAGTCGGGCTGGTTGGAGAAGTAGCCGGGAGCGCCGGTCATCAACGCGGCGCCCTTGGCGGAGGCCGGGTAGACCGCGCCCTCTTCGATCAGCAGCCCGAGCGCCTGCGGGTCGGTGTTCAGCCAGGTGGCGAACTGCGCGGCGGCCGCCTTGTTGGGCGACTTGGCCGCGACGGCGGTGGAGGAGCCGCCCCAGAAGCCGCTGTGGTTCTCACCCGCGTTCCACTGCGGCAGCGGGGCGACGGCCCACTTGCCCGCGGCCTTCGGCGCGTTGCTCGACAGCACGCCCGGGCCCCACACGGCAGACGGCCAGGTGAGCAGCTTGCCGTCGTTGAGCGCCTTGTTCCACTCGGGGGTGAAGTAGGGCATGCCGTCGATGACGCCCTCCTCCACCAGGCCGCCCCAGTAGGCGGCGACCTTCACGGTGGCCTGATCGTTCACCGCGACCTTCCACGCGTCGCCGCTGATCGACCACCACTGCGCGCCCGCCTGCTGCGAAAGACCGGCGAACCAGCCCGGGTCCTTGCTGGAGAACGTGCCGAGGAAGACCTTGGGGTCCTTCCTGTGCACCGTGCGGGCGGCCTCGGCGTACTCGTCCCAGGTCTTCGGCACCTCGATGCCGTACTTCTCGAACAGGTCCTTGCGGTAGTAGAGCATCATCGGCCCGCTGTCCTGAGGGACCGCGTAGACGGCGTCGGTGCCGAGGGTCACCAGCCCCCAGACGCCCTCGCCGAACTCGGCCTTGGCCTGCGCGGTCTCCGTCTTGAGGTCGGCCACCGCGTCGGCGGCGACGAAGGACGGCAGCATCTGATACTCGGCCTGAACCAGGTCGGGCGGGTTGCCCGCCTTGGCGGCGGTGAGGAACTTGGCCGCGGCGTCGTCGCCCCCCGCCTGCTTGCTGACCGTGACCTGGATGTCGGGGTGGGCCTGGTTCCACACCGCGACGATCTTGTCCATGTTCGGGACCCAGGTCCAGTAGGTCAGCTTCACCGGGCCGGCCGGCGCCGCGCCCTGGCTCGCGGCCTCGGCGGACGGCTCGTCGGAGCCGCCCGAGCAGGCCGACGAGAGCGCGGCGGTGAGGATCGCGACCGCCGCCACTGCTAACCGGTTCACGCGCATGTGTGCCTCCAGGCGGGGTGGGAGAGGGGAGTGAGAGGCGGAGCATCTGGGAGCGTTCACAGACTGAGATGTCCCTCCGGTGCTGTCAATGGCCGTTATGCGGTTGTTAGGGGGCCTTCCTGATCAGCGTGAATCGGTCTTACCTTCTCGGCGACGCGGTTGTGCGTTACTGTGCACGTTCACAGAAGGAGTATCGAGGGGGAGACGTGCCCGGATATCCCGTCCTGCCCGAGGGCCTCGCGTACGGCGGGGACTACAACCCCGAGCAGTGGCCGGAGGAGGTGTGGCGGGAGGACGTCCGCCTGATGCGCGAGGCCGGGGTGAACCTGGTCACCGTCGGCGTCTTCAACTGGGGACTGATCGAGCCGCGGGAGGGTGAGTACGACTTCTCCCGGCTGGACCGGATCCTCGACCTGCTCCACTCGGCCGGGGTGCACGCCGATCTCGCCACCCCCACCTCCTCGCCGCCCATGTGGTTCCGCCGCGGCTATCCCGGCAGCCGCCTGGTGGACAGGGAGGGCCACGTGCTCGGCGGCGGCTCCCGGCACAGCTTCTGTCCGAGCTCGCCCGACTACGCCGCGGCGTCCGAACGGATCGTCGCCGCCCTGGCCGCGCGATACGCCGGCCATCCCGCCCTGGCCATGTGGCACGTGCACAACGAGTACGGCTGGGCCAACGCCCACTGCTACTGCCCGGCGTCGGCCGAGGCGTTCCGCGCCTGGCTGCGGGACATGTACGGGGACGTGGGCGCGCTCAACGCCGCCTGGGGCACCACCTTCTGGGGGCTGACCTACGGCTCGTTCGAGGAGGTCGAACCGCCCGTCGCCGCGCCCGTGGGTGTGCTCACCGGGCTCCAGCTCGACTTCATGCGGTTCTCGGTCGACGCGCACATCGCCTGCTTCCGCAGGGAGCGCGAGACGATCCGCCGGTTCAGCGACCTGCCGGTCACGACCAACTTCATGATCCCCAACTGCAAACCGATGGACTACTGGCGCTGGGCCGCCGAGGTCGACGTGGTCGCCAACGACCACTACCTCGACTCGGCACGGGCCGAGCCGCACATCGAGCTGGCCATGGCCGCCGACCTGACCCGGTCGGTGGCCGGAGGCCGTCCCTGGATGCTGATGGAACACTCGACGGGCGCGGTCAACTGGCAGCCGCGCAACCTCGCCAAACGGCCGGGGGAGATGCGCCGCAACACCCTCGCCCACGTGGCGCGCGGCTCCGACTCGGCGATGTTCTTCCAGTGGCGCGCCTCCCGCTATGGCGCGGAGAAGTTCCACTCGGCGATGGTGCCGCACGCGGGCACCGACTCCCGGATCTGGCGAGACGTGGTCGCGCTCGGCGCGGACCTGCGCAGGCTCGCCGAGGTCAGGGGCGCGCGGGTGACGGCCGACGTCGCCGTGGTGTGGGACTGGGAGTCCTACTGGGCGCTCGAACTCGAGTGGCGGCCCTCGGCCGACCTGCGCTTCCGGGAACGGATCGAGGCCTACTACGAGGCGCTGTGGCGCGAGCACGTCACCGTCGACTTCGTCCACCCGTCGGCCGACCTGTCGCCGTACCGGCTGGTCGTCGCGCCCAGTTCCTACCTGCTCGGCGAGGCGCCGGCGAAGAACCTGCACCGCTACGTGGAGGCGGGCGGGCATCTGCTCGTGTCGTACTTCTCCGGCATCGTGGACGAGAACGACACCATCCACCCGGGGCCGTACCCCGGGGCGCTGCGCGAGGTGCTCGGCGTGGCCGTCGAGGAGTTCCACCCGCTTCGCGAGCGCGAGACGGTCGTGCTGGGGCCGTCGGAGTCATCCGAGTCACCCGAGGGTGTGACCGGCGTGACCGGCCGGATCTGGTCCGAGCGCGTACGGCTCGCGGGGGCGCGGGCCGTACGCGAGTTCGCCGACGGCCCCGACGCCGGGCATCCCGCCGTCACGCGGCACGACCTGGGCGCGGGCACCGCGTGGTACGTGTCCACGGCCTTGGACGCCGAGCCCGGCCTGCGTACGCTCCTCACGGAGGTCCTCGACCACGCGGGCGTCGACCGGCCGCGCGGCCTCCCCGACACGCTGGAACTCGTACGGCGGGGTGACCACTTGTTCCTCATCAACCACGCGGACGCGCCGGTGACCGTGCCCGGGGTGACCGGCACGGGAGTGCTCGACGGCGCCGCGTACGACGGTCCGGCGACGGTGCCGGCCGGAGGCGTCGTGGTCGTCCGCACATGAGCTCCCCCGGCGCCGCACCTGACCGGTGGCGCCGGGGGTATCGGGGGATCGGGGTTCGGGGGCGTCCATCAGATCCTCTCCTGACCGGAGGAACCATGAGAAAGATCCTGGCGGCGCTGGTCCTGTGCGCCGCCGCGGTGCTCCCCGCCGCGCAACCGGCGCACGCCGCCGGCACACTGACCATGCTCGGAGCCGACGTCTCCTCCGTGCAGCGCTCCCTCGATCTGGGTGCGAGGTACTACGACGCGAGCGGCAACCAGAGGGACCCGCTCGACATCCTCAAGGGCGTCGGCGTCAACTACGTCCGCCTGCGGATCTGGAACAACCCGGCCAGCGGCTACAACAACAAGGCCAAGGTGCTTCAGTACGCCAGGACGGTCAAGGCCAAGGGCCTGAAGCTGCTGGTCGACTTCCACTACTCGGACACCTGGTCGGATCCCGGCAAGCAGTACAAGCCCGCGGCCTGGGCGAGCCATGGCATCGGCCAGTTGCAGACCGACGTCTACAACTACACCTACGACGTGTGCTCCAGCCTCAAGGCACAGGGCACCACCCCCGACAGCGTGCAGATCGGCAACGAGATCAACGTCGGCATGCTGTGGAACGACGGCAAGGTCGTCAACAACGACTTCACGAACCTGAGCCTGCTGCTCAAGGCCGGCTACAACGCGACCAAGGCATGCAACCCCGGCACCCAGGTGATCATCCATACCGCGGACGCCGACAGCGACGCCCACGCCCGCTGGTTCTACGACGGCATCAGGGCCAAGGGCGTGCCCTGGGACATCACCGGCCTGTCGTACTACTGCATGTGGCACGGCACGCTGTCCAACCTGTCCAGCGTGATCTCGGACGTGCGGTCCCGCTACGGCAAGCCGGTTGTCATCGCCGAGACGGCCTACCCCTTCACGCCCGACAACGCCGACTGGGAGGGCAACTCGGTCACGTCGGGCTGCCCGGGGTACGGCCTGACCTGGCAGGGGCAGGGCGCCGAGTTCGCGGCGGTGCAGAGCACGGCCCGCAACGCGGGCGCCGTCGGCGTCTTCTACTGGGAGCCGACCTGGTACGCCGTGCCCGGCAACGGCTGGGACCCGGCGAACATCAACGGCACCGGCGACGGCTGGGACAACATGGCCGTCTTCGACTGGACCGGCCACCTCAACCCGAACATCCGATGGACCCCGTAACCGACTGAAACCGAGCGGGCCGTCCGGGAGTGCGAATACCCCGGGCGGCCCCGCTCTTGTGTGGTGTCTGAAGACCTCGGCGGCCGGACGCTGCGCTGGAAGGAACCTCCGGTCCTCGCGAAGCCCGTCCCGGACGCTGCGCCGGCCGGACGCTGCGCTGGAAGGAACCTCCGGTCCTCGCGAAGCCCGTCCCGGACGCTGCGCCGGCCGGACGCTGCGCTGGAAGGAACCTCCGGTCCTCGCGAAGCCCGCTCCGCTGGGCCTTCGCTCCGGTCCTCGCTCCCTTCCGCTCCGCTCACGCGATTCCGCTGAACGTCGGTGGACAGGGCTTCAGACAAAAAGATCGTCGGCCGATTTGACCTTGGGAGCCTTGCGCAGCCACGCGCCCAGTTGATCGAGGCTCTCACATTGGTCGATCCGTTTCCCCGCGTCGTCGGAGACCTTCACGCCACGCATCTCCAGCACGGTGACAATTCCCGCGACCAACGTTGCCCGCGCTTGTCCAAGGGCGCGGCCCGCTTCGAGCCAGTGAGGGAAATATTTCTCTCCCAGGTAGTCGAAGTCTTGCATCACTCGTTGAACAGGTCGTCGGCCGAGGTGACGACGGCGGCCTTACGGACCCAGTCGATCAACTGGTCCGGGTTCTCGCATCGGCGGATCCGCTCGCGGGCGTCGTCGGAGATCTCCAGGCCGCGCGCATCCAGCACGTTGAAGATCGCCTTGATCTCACCTTCCGCCACCCAGTGGGAGAAGTACTTCTTTCCAAGGTCTTCGAAGTCCCGAATGATGCTCACCATCTCCTTCAGACGCTTGATCGTCACTTCCGGTAGCGAACTGAATACGTAGTTCAAATATAGAGTCCTCTGCTCCTGATCCAGGGTCTTCAACCCTGCCAGCATGGCCTCCAGCGCGGGGCCGTCCTCGGCCTCCTCGGGGTGCGCCACGGCTGAGAGGACGGCGAGTTCCGGGCTGGCGCGGGCCTGGTCGGGGTCGGTGATCAGGGGGATGCAGCCGGGGTCGATCGCCAGCGGTGTGATGGTGCCGCTCGGGCCCAGGTGGATCGTCCTTTCACACCAACGGGCCGTCGCTCGATCCGGGCAGATGACCAGCAGCGCGGTGTCGCACTTGTGCTGGGACCGCAACGTCGTGACGTAGACCGGCCAGCTGAACCGCTTGCCGGCGTCCCGGCCCTGCTGGACCTCCACGATTACGGCCATCAGTGCCGCTCCGGTCTCGTCTCGCAGCACCACGACCGAGTCGGCGCGGAACTCGATCGGCGAGGGCTGGGTGCTGTCGGCCGACTCCACGCGCGCGGCGGCGAAGGGCGGCAGCTCGATCCTCTTCGCGCAGCGCAGCAGCTCGACCGCCGTCTCCGGCCGGTTGCGGATGAGTTCGAGTGGCATCTCGTGATCAATACCGGGCATGACCGAGACGTTACTGAACGTAGTCAGTCAATTACCGATGGTTCACAGAAATGGCGGTGATTGACGGCTATTGAAGCCCTCAGGGTTCGGGGATGGCTTCCCACTCGCGGCAGGGGCTGAGTGCGTGGTGTTGATAGACGACGCCGACGGCGGGGCGGGACCAGCCGAGCGCGACGGTGTCGCCGTCCGTATGGGGAACCGTCTCGCCGAGGTCGGCGGCGGTGACGGGCTGGCTCCCCGGGCCGCACACGCACTCCGGGCTGCCCTCATGGCCGATCACGTCGTCGAGCGGCATCACGTGCACGAACTTGTCCATGTCACCTACCTTGGCGCGAGATTGCGGTCACATTACCCCAACAAGACATAAACCGGAATAACTTGGACAAATCCGGACCAGGTTCAAACCATTGACCTTTGTTGGGATGGACGGCAAACTAACTCCACAATCGCCGGATGAGCCCATGGAGTGCCGCAATGCCGTACCGTCCCCCCTTGATCGCGCGCGAGTTCTTCGTGGCGGATCCTCCCGAGCTTCCGGTGCGCGAGCCGGGCGAGGAGGGCCTGTCCGCGCTGACCAGCGCGGAGGTGGTGGCCTCCGACGGCCGGGGCGTGACGCTCAAGGGCTCCACCTCGGCGGAGGAGACGCTCGTCGTGCAGATCACGGTCGCGGGCGAGGGGGTGATCCGGGTGCGCCTGTCGGAGGACCCCGACGCGCGCACCCGGTCCGCGCGCGCGATCTCGATGGTCACTCCCGGCGAGTACGGCGCCGCCGTCGTGGAGGCGAGCCACAGCCGCGTGGTGGTCGACGCGGGATCGCTGCGGGCCGAGGTGCGGCTGCACCCGTGGAACATGCGCTTCACCGACCGGGCCGGCCGGACGCTGGTGGAGCAGGACCCGGGCCATCCCGACATCAGCGGCCGGCTGCGCACGCTGCCGTTCGGCCGCTCGGCCGCCGACGGCGCCCCCGTCGCCTACCACGACACGTTCGTGGCGCCGGCCGACGAGGCGTTCGGCGGCTTCGGCGAGTCGTTCACGCCCCTCGACAAGCGCGGCCAGCGCCCGCTCATGTGGAACTTCGACGCGTTCGGCGCCGAGTCGCAGCGCGCGTACAAGAACGTGCCCTTCTACCTGTCCAGCCGGGGGTACGGCATCTGCGTCGACAGCGGCACGCCGGTCGAGTTCGACATGTGCCAGTCCACGCACAGCGCCGTGCAGATCATCGTTCCCGACGACCTCATCGACTACTACGTGATCGCGGGACCGACCCCGGCCGAGGTCCTGGACCGGTTCGACGGGCTGACCTGCCGGCCGCAGCTGCCGCCGAAGTGGGCGTTCGGCACCTGGATCTCCTCGGGCTTCTTCCGCGACAGCCAGGAGCGCGTGCTGGAGCGCGCCAGGAAGATCAGGGAGCGGGGTATTCCCTGCGACGTGCTCCACCTCGACTGCTACTGGCAGGCCGACGGGCACTGGTCGGACCTCCAGTGGGACCCGGAGACGTTCCCCGACCCGGTGGGCATGCTCGCCACGCTCAAGGAACAGGGCTTCGAGGTCTGCCTGTGGATGAACTCCTACATCTCGCACCTCAGCCCGGCCTTCGCCGAGGCGTCGGAGAAGGGCTACTTCCTCAAGCGGCCGGACGGTGAGACGTACGTCGCCGACACCTGGCACGGCTCCTACCCGGCCTGCGGCATCGTCGACTTCACCAATCCCGAGGCCGTCGAGTGGTTCAAGGGACTGCTGCGCGACCGCCTGCGCGAGGGTGTGGCGGCGTTCAAGACCGACTTCGCCGAGGGCGTCCCCGCCGACGCCGTGGCCTTCAACGGCATGACCGGCACCGAGCTGCACAACGTCTACACGCTGCTGTTCAACGACATCGTCGCGGACGTGACCCGCGAGGTGAACGGGCACGGCCTGGTCTGGGCCCGCTCGTCCTACCTCGGCGGCCAGCGCCACTCCGCCCAATGGAGCGGCGACGTCGACACCACCTACTCCGCGATGGGCAGCACGATCCGCGGCGGCCTCTCGCACGGCCTGTCCGGCGTCCCCTACTGGAGCCACGACGCGGGCGGATTCACCGGCACGCCCAGCCCGGACCTCTACATCCGCTGGTCGCAGTTCGCCGCGCTGTCCCCGCTCGTACGGTTCCACGGCACGACCACCCGGGAGCCCTGGGAGTTCCCGCCGCACGCCGAGCAGGCCGCCATCGCGGCCCTGCGGCTGCGCTACCGGCTCATGCCGTACATCTATTCGGCGGCCGTCACCGCGGCCGACACGGGCGCGCCGATGCTGCGCGCGTTGTGCGTCGACTATCCGGACGACCCGGTGGCCTGGCAGGCGGACCTGGAGTACCTTCTCGGCACCGATCTGCTCGTCGCCCCGATGACCTCCGCCGACGGCACCCGGAAGGTCTACCTGCCCTCGGGGGTGTGGGTGGACTACTGGACCGGTGAGGCCGTCGACGGCGGGCGTTACGTCACGGTGTCGCCACCGCTCGACCAGATCCCCCTGTTCGCACGGCACGGCTCGCTGATCCCGGTCACCGAGCCGGGCGACACGGTGACCGACGACCCCCGGGTCTCGCTGCTCGCCTTCGGCCTGCCGGAGCGCGAGAGCCGTACGACGATCAGGGACCTGGACGGGGTCACGACGGTCACGGCGGTGCGGGACGGCGACAGCCTGGTCGTCACCGCCGCGGGCCCCAAGCAGATCGACGGCGTCGAGTTCGTCGGCCCCGGCGCCCCGGTCGTCCTCAAATAGACGAAACCCCCTGGAGAAAGACCATGTTCAGATTAGGCAGGAGCGCGGCGGTGGCGGCGCTGGCCGCCGCCGCGCTCGCGCTCGGCGCGTGCGGCGGTTCCTCCGACGAGTCCAAGGGCGGCAGCAGCAGCGGCGGCGGCTCCGCGGAGAGCAAGACGCTCACCCTCTGGCACTACGAGACCGGCAACAGCGCCATGGGCACCGCCTGGGCGCAGGCCATCAAGGATTTCGAGGCCGGCCACCCCGGCGTCAAGGTGAAGTTCGAGGAGAAGGGCTTCGAGCAGATCCAGAAGACGGCGTCCATGGTCCTCAACTCCGACGAGGCGCCCGACATCATGGAGTACAACAAGGGCAACGCGACGGCCGGTCAGCTGTCCAAGCAGGGCCTGCTCACCGACCTGACGGAGGAGGCGACCAAGCGCGGCTGGGACAAGCTGCTCAGCCCATCGCTGCAGACCACCGCGAAGTATGACGAGCGCGGCATCATGGGCTCGGGCAAGTGGTTCGGCGTGCCGAACTACGGCGAATACGTGATGGTCTACTACAACAAGGACATGTTCGAGAAGGCGGGCGTCAAGGTGCCCACCACCTTCGACGAGTTCACCGCAGCGCTCGACGCGTTCGCGAAGAAGGGCACCACGCCGATCGCGATGGCGGGCGCCGAGTATCCCGCCCAGCAGCTCTTCTACCTGCTCGCTCTGAACAAGGCCAACCGGGCCTGGATCGACTCCTTCGAGCTCTACAAGGGCAAGGTCGACTTCCACGGCCCCGAGTTCACCTACGCCGCGCAGACGATCTCCGACTGGGTGAAGAAGGGCTACATCGGCAAGGACTCGGCCGGCATGAAGGCCGAGGACATGGGCGTGGCGTTCATCGGCGGCAAGTACCCGATCATGGTGTCGGGCAGCTGGTGGTTCGGCCGGCTGGCCGAGGAGATCAAGGGCTTCAAGTGGGGCTCGTTCCTGTGGCCCGGCCAGTTCGCCCCGGGTTCCAGCGGCAACATCTGGGTGGTGCCCGAGAAGTCCGAGAACAAGGACCTCGCCTACGACTTCATCGACATCACGATGAAGAAGGAGATCCAGAACCTGCTCGGCAACTCGGGCGGCGTCCCGGTCGCGGCAGACCCCGCGGCGATCACCGACGCGCAGAACAAGGAGCTCATCGAGAACTTCAACAAGCTCTCGACGCAGGACGGCCTGGCCTTCTACCCCGACTGGCCGGCCCCCGGCTACTACGACGTGCTCGTCGCCGGTGTCCAGGAACTGATCAACGGCAGCAAGAAGCCGGAGGAGGTCCTGGACGAGATCGCCCAGCCGTACAACGACAACCTGGCAGACATCGCCGAGTAACCCCCCCGACCCCGGCGGCGGGGCTGCCTGACCGGTCCCCGCCGCCGGACCTTCCCGAAAGGTCTGCACATGGCACCACCCGGCGCGGGCGCGGCCCGCCCGCGCGGAAGGGGCGGCTACTGGCTCTACCTGGTTCCGAGCCTGGTGCTGTTCCTCGCGATCATCGTCGTCCCGTTCCTGATGAACGTCGCGACGAGCTTCACCCGCTGGTCCGGCGTCGGCACCCCCAAGTGGATCGGGCTCGACAACTACACCAAGCTGTTCAAGGACGAGCGTTTCTGGGCGTCCTTCGAGCACAACGTCGCACTGATCGTCGCGATGGCCGTGGTGCCGACGATCATCGGCCTGGTGCTCGCCGCCGCGCTGTTCGACTACATCGCCAAGCGGTTCGGCGGGCGCACGGCCTCGGCCCTGCGCGCGGCGTTCTACCTGCCGCAGGTGCTGCCCGTCGCGGTGGCCGGCGTGGTCTGGGGGTGGATGCTCCACCCGTCGTACGGCGCGGTGAACCAGATCTTCGGACTGAAGGTCAACTGGCTGGGCGACCCCGACATCGCGCTGGCGACGGTCATGGCGATCATGGTGTGGTTCCAGCTCGGCTACCCGGTCGTCATCTTCATGGCCGGGCTCCAGCGGGTCGATCCCTCGCTGTACGAGGCGGCCGAGATCGACGGCGCCTCGTGGTCGCGCAGGTTCTGGCACATCACGGTCCCGCAGATCCGGCCGGAGATCTTCGTGGTGCTGCTGACCTGCACGATCGCGGCGCTCAAGGTGTTCGGTCCGATCTTCGTGCTCACCAGGGGAGGGCCCGGTTCCGCGACCATGGTGCCGTCGTACTTCTCCTATCTGAACTTCTTCCAGAAGGTCAACGTCGGATACGGCTCGGCGATCGCGACCGTGCTCGCCCTGATCATCGTCGTGGTGACCTTCCTCTTCCTGCGCGTGCAGGAGCGTGACCAGGAGGGCGGCTCGTGAACGCCGATCGCACCTTCCGTCAGCCGGGCCGGTGGGCCGTGCTCGCGGCACTGGTCGTGCTCGCGGTCGTGATGCTCTTCCCCTTCGTCATCGTCACGCTCAACGCGTTCAAGTCCCCGGCCGAATACTCCTCCGGCGGCCCGCTGAGCCTGCCCCACGGGCTCTATCTGGACGGGATCGTCGCCTTCTGGGATCGCGTCGACTTCGGCCTCAAGCTCTGGAACAGCCTCCTGATCAGTGGCGTCGTCGCGGTCGCCGCGGTGGTGCTGTCGGTGCTCAACGCGTACGCGCTGGGCATCGGCAAGGTCCGCGGGCGTCTGTGGATCCTGGTGCTGTTCCTGGTCGCCAACACGCTGCCGCAGGAGGCGCTGGTCTACCCGCTCTACTACCTGTCCAAGGAGGCAGGGCTGTACGACTCGAAGCTCGCCGTCATCCTGATCTTCACCGTGATCCAGGCGGCCTTCGGGACCTACCTGCTCTCGTCGGTGCTCGGGCAGTTTCCCCGGGGGATCCTGGAGGCGGCCGAGATCGACGGCGCGAGCAGGTGGCGGATGCTGTGGGGCATCGTCGTGCCGATCAGCCGCCCGACCCTCTCGGTGCTGCTCATCTTCTTCTTCATCTGGACGTGGAACGAGTTCTTCCTGCCGATGGTGTTCCTCATCGCCAACGACAACCAGACCGTGCCGGTCGCCCTGGGCGTCCTGCAGGGCGAGAAGATGATGGACGCCACCATGTCCAGCGCGTCCGCGCTGCTCGGCGTCATCCCCGCCGTGGCCTTCTTCCTGATCTTCCAGCGCACGCTGACCCGTGGCATCACGGTCGGCGCGATCAAGTAACACCCCCCAAGTAACGCGTCACTACCTGACCTGGAGGCGCAATGTCCCATCGCCGTTCGGCGATGCTGTCCGCGTCGGCCGCCCTGGCTCTGGCACTGAGCCTGGGCGCCGGCCCCGCGAGGGCGGCCGACGACTATCCGTTCCGCGATCCCTCGCTGCCGCTCGCCCAGCGCATCGACGACCTGCTCGGCCGGCTCACGCTGGACGAGAAGGTGGCGATGCTGCACCAGTACTCCCCGGCGATCGACCGCCTCGGCATCGGCTTGTTCAAGACGGGCACCGAGGCCCTGCACGGCGTGGCCTGGTCCACCGACCACGACAACGGCGGCGCGGTCGTCACGGCTAAGGGCACCGTCTTCCCGCAGGCCGTCGGCCTGGCCAGCACCTGGGACACCGCCCTGATCAAGCGGGTCGGCTCCGCCGTCGGCGACGAGGCCCGCGGCTTCCACGCCGAGAACCCCAGGGTGTGGGGGCTCAACCTCTGGGCGCCCGTGGTCAACCTGCTGCGCGACCCCCGCTGGGGCCGCAACGAGGAGGGTTACTCGGAGGACCCGCTGCTGACCGGCGCCATCTCCACGGCGTACGGCTCGGGCATGGAGGGCGACGACCCCGACCATCTGAAGACGGCGCCCACGCTGAAGCACTACCTGGCCAACAACAACGAGGCCGGCCGCGACACCACCTCCTCGGAACTGCCGCCGCGGGTCAAGCACGAGTACGACGAGGCGGCCTTCAAACCGGCGATCGAGGCCGACGCGGCGACCGGCGTGATGGCGTCGTACAACCTCGTCAACGGCCGGCCCAACACGGTCAGCCCGGACCTGAACGACGTGGTGCGCTCCTGGACGAAGCGGACGCTGTTCAACGTCTCCGACGCCTGGGCGCCGAACAACCTCGTGCAGACCGAGAAGTATCACGCCACCCAGGCCGAGGCCGACGCCGCGCTCATCAAGGCGGGCCTCGACAGCATGACCGTGGACGACACCAACGGGGCCCCGACGGTCGCGGCCGTCAAGGAGGCGCTGTCGAAGGGGCTGCTCAGCGAATCGGACGTCGACAAGGCGGTCGGGCACCAGCTCGCGATCCGCTTCCGGCTCGGCGAGTTCGACCCCGACGGCGGGCCGTACGCGAAGATCACCAAGGACGTGGTCAACAGCCCGGCGAACCAGAAGCTGGCCCGCGAGACCGCGGCCGAGGCGATGGTGCTGCTGAAGAACTCCGGCGGGGCGCTGCCGCTGAAGCCCGGCAAGAAGGTCGCCGTGGTCGGCCCGCTGGCCAACGTGCTCTACACCGACTGGTATTCGGGCAGTCTGCCGTACAAGGTGACCCCGCTCGACGGGATCAAGGAGCGGGCGGCGTCGGTGACCTCCTCGGAGGGCGTCGACCGCATCGCGCTGAAGGACGTCGCCACCGGCAGGTACATCAGCGCCCCCGCGGCCGGCGGCGACCTGAAGGAGAGCGCGACATCGGCCGGGGCCACCGAGCAGTTCGACGCGTTCGACTGGGGCCAGGGCGTGCTGACGCTGCGCAGCGTCGCCAACGGCAAGTACGTCAGCCGGGCCAACTGGTCCACGCTGGCCAACACCGCCGACCAGCCGTCCGGCTGGTTCGTGCAGGAGCAGTTCAAACTGGAGCAGCAGTCCGACGGGTCGTACCTGCTGCGGTACGCCGGCTACGAGACGACCGAGAGCTGGTTCGGGTCGGACCCGTACGTCAAGGCGGCGGCCGACGGCACGCTGAGCCTGACCTCCGCCGACCAGGCGACCCACTACGCCAAGGAGGTCGTCTCCAGCGGCGTCGACGACGCGGCGGCCAAGGCCAAGGCCGCCGACGTGGCGGTCGTCGTGGTCGGCAGCATGCCGTTCATCAACGGACGGGAGGCCCACGACCGCACCGACATGAACCTCGCCGAGAGGCAGGAGGCGCTGGTCAAGGCCGTGAAGGCGGCCAACCCGAACACGGTGGTCGTGCTGGAGAACAGCTACCCGACCACGATCACCTGGGAGCAGGACAACGTCCCGGCGATCCTGTGGACCACCCACGCGGGCGCCGAGACCGGGCACGCCCTCGCCGACGTGCTGTACGGCGACGTCAACCCCGCGGGCCGGCTCACCCAGACGTGGTACCGGTCGGCGGACGAGCTGCCGGGCATCCTCGACTACGACATCGTCAAGAAGGACCGGACGTACCTGTACTACAAGGGCAAGCCGCTCTACCCGTTCGGATACGGCCTGTCGTACACGTCGTTCTCCTACCAGGGCCTCAAGGCGGTGCCGAAGGGTGACGGCTACGAGGTGTCGGTCAAGGTGACCAACACCGGCTCCCGGGCCGGTGACGAGGTGGTCCAGCTGTACACCCACCAGCACGAGTCGCGGGTGAAGCAGCCGGTCAAGCAGCTCCGCGCGTTCCAGCGGGTGTCGCTGGCACCGGGCCGGACGGCGACGGTCGCCTTCACCGTCAAGAAGAGCGACCTCGCGCTGTGGGACGTCACGCGGAGCAGGTGGACCGTCGAGAACGCGACCCACGACGTGCTCGTGGGATCGTCCTCGGCGACCATCCGCCAGCGAGCGACGATCAACGTGAAGGGTGAGCACATCCCGCACCGCGACCTGTCGAAGACCACCCGGGCGGCCGACTTCGACGACTACTCCGGCATCCACCTGGTCGACGAGACCAAGGTGCGCGGCGACGCGGTGGCGGGCGCGACCGGCGGCTGGATAGCCTTCAAGGACGTCCGGCTCCGCAAGCCCGCCAAGGTGACGGCCGGGGTGGCCTCCACGGGCGGCGGGACCATCGAGGTGCGTCTCGGCTCGCCGACCGGCGCCAAGGTGGCCGCGATCCCGGTCGCCGCGACCGGCGGGGTCTACTCCTGGGCCACCGCGACCGCCCCGCTCTCCGGCGCGAACGGCGTGAAGGACGTCTATCTGGTCTTCACCGGTGACGTCCGGATCAAGGATCTCGCCCTGAGCTGAGGCTCCGCCGCGAACAACGGACGCCCCGTGGCGCGAGCACCCTCGCGCCACGGGGCGTACCCATGAGCGGCCGGTGTGTCCCGTTACAGGGGCAGCCGGAGCTGGAACTTGTTGGACATGGACGTCTCGTTCTGCTGCCAGATGTTCACGGGCACCAAGTACCACTCGTAGACGTCTCCCCTGTCACCGGGATAGGCGTCGAGCGGGCCGATGGTCCTGGGCGGCCCGAAGCTCCAGTCCCAGGGCCACTTGCGCTTCGCCTTCTCGGTGACGTTGTACTCGTAGATCTTGTAGCCCACGTCGGGGCCGACGGCGTTCCAGTTCAGCTCCACCCAGCCCCACGCGGTGTTCACGATCTTGCCGGTGAGTCCGGTGGGCGCCGGGATGTAGGGGCATCCCGCGTGGTCCTTCTGCCTGTCGGCGTCGCTCTGGTAGTCCCAAGAGTTGTAGTAGCCGTTGTCCGCCGCCACGGTGGCGGCCTTGGTGACGATCTTCGGGCCGGAGTCCGCGGCCGCGGCCGGCGCGGCCGGTTGCCCCGTGGGCGGCGGCGGGATCCTGACGCCCCGGCCCGCGCGTACGTCGTCCGCCGGACCGTTGGACAGCGCCTCGGCCCCGGACGTGCCCGCCTGCGTCCGAGGTGCGACGGGCGCCCGGGCTGCGGTGGGGTCGAACGAGGCCGTGGGCACGTCGACGAACCTGGCGCGGTAGATCTTGGGCACGTAGTCGATCTCGGGGCGGCAGCCGATGTTGACGCCCGTCGAGTTGACGTTGTACGAGATCACCACGCTGTCGCCGCTCGTCGACAGGCCCTTGTGGACGTGCAGGTCGTAGATCAGCTTGAACTCCGGTGCCTGGCCCACGTTCTCCGGCGGGGTGTAGAGGGTGACCCTGGAGGTGGAGAAGCCCCACCGGGTGGTGGAGGGATAGGCCACCATGGCGTGGGTGGTCGGATCGAGGGTCACGAGCCAGTACCGGCCGTTCAGGGTGATCACGCTGTACATCGGGTCGGTGTAGGCGGAGTTGAGCGGCACGGCCTGGGCCTGGCCCGTGGCGCCGCCGTCGCTGGTCCACTGCCCGCTTCCCTTGTAGAAGCGCCACGCGTTGAAGTCCGTGAGCTGGGCCTTCGGTACGCGGGCGAGGAAGGGCTTCTTGCGATTGCTGGAGTCGACCACCGCCCAGCCGTAGATGTAGGTCTTCCCGTCGGGGTCGTCGACCACGGAACTGCCCCAGATGATCGGGTTGTTGGACCCGTAGTAGCTGTGTTTGGGCAGGTCGACCGGTACGACGTTCACGACGCTTGAGCTGTCCAGCCTGCTGACGGGGATGATCGCCATGCTGGAGTTGAGGAACTCCAGGTTGCGGCCCTTCAGGTAGAACCAGACGACGTTGTCGCCGAGGACCTTGCCGGTGGCGCTCCAGTAGTACTCGCCCGCGGGGTCGTTGCCGGTCGTTGTCGACCGCACCGGGCTGTAGGCGTAGCGATCGGCGGCGTTGGGGATCGACGTGTCCCGCTCGCGGCAGGTGTTGCCGCCCGTGACGGTCCGCAGGCTCGCCGTCGCGGGATTCGCGCCGTCCTGCACCACGATGGAGTTGCGCAGGATGCTCTTGTCGAAGGTCGGGCGCAGCGCCCCGTCCCCGAGGTAGGTGTCGGAGAAGAACCACGCGCGCCGCCCGCTGGGCAGCAGCACCGACTGGGTGCCGTCGGCCCCGCTCCAGTTCGCGCACATGGTGTCGTAGCCGGTGCGGTCGGCGTGACGGGCCCACATGGCGTTCAGGGCGGTGTCGGGACCGGCAGGGGTGGTGACGATGCCGGACGTCAGCGAGGCCGTCCACATGACGGGTTGCAGCTGGGCGATCGTCACCGCCGCGCTCTCGGACAGGTCCGTGCGGGTCACGATGAGGGTGGCCACCTCACCGCCCTTGATCGGTACGGACAGGTCGTGTTCCGCGGGATCGTCGTTGCCCTTCGCGTCGGCGCGGTCCCAGCGCAGCGGATTCCTGCTCGTCAGGTTGTCCCACACCACGAGCAGGTAGTGGAACTCGGCGGCGGAGTCGGTTCCGTGCTGGTCCGGGGCG
Organism: Microbispora sp. NPDC088329; assembly: GCF_040685655.1. Classification (NCBI taxonomy): domain Bacteria; kingdom Bacillati; phylum Actinomycetota; class Actinomycetes; order Streptosporangiales; family Streptosporangiaceae; genus Microbispora; species Microbispora sp. NPDC088329. The sequence goes on along the minus strand of NZ_JBFBIP010000012.1, from coordinate 97,697 downwards.
TTCACGTGGACCTTGAGCTGGCCCTGCCCGCTGCCGCCCGGAGTGAAGTCGTAGTACTGGGTGCCGCCGGGCCGCAGCCACAGGTCGGTGTTGAGCGGGCTGAAGCTGGCCGACGACCCCCAGACCATGGACTTCTCGGAGGCCCGTGCCGGACGGGAGCCATAGCCCGCCCTGCCCAGAATGCCCTGCCAGGCCAAGTACGCGTCGTCGTCCTGGTACCCGTCGTCGGCGCCCACGAATTCCGAGAGAGCCGAGGACGGCGACGTCAGCCGGTAGTTCGCCACGGCGAAGCCGAGGAGCTCGGTCGAGGGATCCCGGCCGTAACCCCGCAGGACGTTCGAGATCGCGGTGATCGGATACCGGTCGGCCATCTCCTGCCAGGTGCGCAGCACGAAATTGAAGTCGGTGCGTTCGATCAGGTATTGGGCGAGGACGAAGGCGCCGTACTGCCTGCTTCCCCCGAGGCCGTCATTCGCGTTCACCGCGTCCTGGGGTTTGCCGAGGAAAGCGGTGACGTTTCGCGCATACTGTCTCGACCCGGCGTCCGTCGGGCCCGTCTGCTCGTACACCTGGTGCGTGGCCCACTCCGCGGTGGCCTCCATCCACCAGTTGATCTCGTGTACCGCGGCGACGAAGTGCCAGTTCGACATGTAGTGGTACTGGAACGCGTGGAAGAGCTCGTGGCGCGGCAGGTACGTGTACCAATCGGAGGTGCCGGCGCTGGCCCCGGGATCGTGGGACATCAAGATGATCGGGTGGTCGTTGAACATGTCACCGGTCTGGAAGGTGACCCCGGGATTGTCGAAGGTGTCCACCCCGACGTACACGTCGATCACCGAGCCGGTCACCTGGTAACCCCAGTTCCGGTATTTCTGGGACGCGGTGATCAAGGAGGCACTCATCGTGTTCGCGGCATCGGGGATCTTGTCGCCGTCCTGGTCGACGGCGGGCAGGCCGGGCAGCGCGACCCATATGCTCTCGCCCTTCACCTGCTGCCAGTATCCGCTGACTCCCTGGATGTTGTAGTGCACCTGAATCGGCGGGGTCGTGGAAATGGTATGACGGCAGTCGAATCTGTAATCCAGCCATGAATAGTCGGCGTCGCATTCGCCCCACGCGAGGGCCGCCTGGGAGGCGCCGGCGGTCGCCGTCGGCGGCGTGACGGTCCCCTCCAGACGCTCTTTCACCCACGTGCGTGTCTCGGGCGAGGCTTTGTCGGCGAGGGAGAGCGCGTATCCCAGGGCGAGGCCGGCTGCTTCCGGGAGCTTCTTGTCCGGCTTCAGCTCTTGGGGGAGTTCGTCGGGCCGGGAGAGTCGTTGCAGCGAGTAACGGAGGTAGTCGTCCACCGAGAGCTTGCCCTTGGCCCAGGCCGCCGAAATCTTGTCATCGGGTCCGAAATCTGGTCGCTTGTTCTTTCCGGATGGCTCGCGTTTCGGCGGCGTACTGTCCACCCGATGGTACGGCAGTTCGCCGGTGGGCGGAGTTTCGGTCGCCGCCGGTGCGGCGGGCTCCGGAGAGGGAGTGGTCGCGTTCGCCGCGGGGACGAAACACCCCGTGAGCGCGACACTGATTGCGAGCGCGATGGCCGCGATGCGCCCGACGAGGTGTTTGTGGGGAGGTAGTGACACAACCCATCCTTCGTACGAGCCGACAAAACGGACTGATGCTAACAATCAGAATGATCGTAATGAAAGATCTTGTCGGTGTTCGAACAAGGTGCTACGCGATGGTAATTACCGTCGGCCGGATATCGGCTGGTGTCTGACTGGATGCGTTCGAGCGGCCGCTTTCGGATGCGGGCCGTCGTGCCCTGTGGCGAAGCCTTTTCATGTCCTAAACTGGCTTCCGGGAATTCTCGCGACGCGGTGGAGCGGTGCTCGTCCGGAGTCGCTGCCTCGCCGGCAGGGGCCCGGCGGGGATGGGAGAGTGAGCGGCGATGGGCGCGCGGAGAACGGCGGTCGCTCTGTCGCTGGCGAGCGTCGTGCTGGCTGCCGCGACTGCCTGCCAGCCCCGGGAGAGTCGTTATCTGCACATCGAGAACCGGCTGCCGGAGCCGGTGTCCGTGCGGTGGATACATGAGAAGGACCGCAGCATCGATGTCGGTCCGGGTGAGGAGTTCGACCTCCGGGTGGGCGATCCTGGCTGCTTCATGATGCCGGACGAGGACGTGCTCATCGCGACCACGCGGAGCGGCAGGACGGTCACCTTCGGCCCTTCCGCCTGCATGGGCAAGACGTGGACCATCGCCGGATAGGCCGGCCCGGCACGATCACGCGGCTGAGGGGTTCGCCGATCGCGGGGACCGTGCGGAAACGGTCGGGCGAAGGGTCACGCTTTCGCTATTCTCCCCGATATGGCCGAATCGCTGGGGGGGACGCTGGCCTCGCGATACCACCTGCTGCGCCCGCTGGGCTCGGGTGGCATGGGCACGGTGTGGCTCGCCAGGGACTCCGTGCTCGATCGCGAGGTGGCGATCAAGGAACTACGCCTTCCGGAGGGGCTCGGCGAGCGCGAGCGGGCCGAGACCGGCGCCAAGGTGGCCGCGATCCCGGTCGCCGCGACCGGCGGGGTCTACTCCTGGGCCACCGCGACCGCCCCAGTCTGTGGCGCGAACGGCGTGAAGGACGTCTATCTGGTCTTCACCGGTGACGTCCGGATCAAGGGTCTCGCCCTGAGCTGAGGCTCCGCCGCGAACAACGGACGCCCCGCGCGGGGCGTTCCCCGTCGCTAGGTCAGCCCGCCAGCACGTCCGTCGCCCTGTGGTCCTCGTCAACGCCCTCGACGATCACGGCGTCGCAGGAGGGGTTCCGGGTGCGCAGCGGGAGGATCTCCTGGTAGGCGGGCGACCGGTACCACGCCCAAAGACTGTCGCGGTCGGGGAACTCGATGACGATGAGCGTCTGCGGCCGCCAGCTGCCCTCCAGCGGCTCCGTCTCGCCGCCGTGGATGATGAAGCGGCCGCCGAACGGCTCCATCGTGGCATCGATGCGCTCCAGGTATTCCACGATGTCCGCGTTCATGTCGACATCGTGGAGCTGGGCGACGGCGTAGGCGGTCATGGTCCCTCCAGTGCTCGGGTGCGGGGCGCCGGTGTGGTGCGTCCTCGCGTCTTGAGCATCCCCCGGACGCGTCGCGAAGACGATGACGCGTGAGGTAATCGGTCTGCCGTGCAGCCAGGCGTACAGGCGTCCGGTGGCCGGGTGCGCCCGCGGGGGCACGGTGATCCGTCCTGGACGGCATCACGGTGACGGTGCGGAAACGGTCGGGCGTAGGATCACGCTTTCGCTATTCTCCCCGATATGGCCGAATCGCTGGGGGGGACGCTGGCCTCGCGATACCACCTGCTGCGCCCGCTGGGCTCGGGTGGCATGGGCACGGTGTGGCTCGCCAGGGACTCCGTGCTCGATCGCGAGGTGGCGATCAAGGAACTACGCCTTCCGGAGGGGCTCGGCGAGCGCGAGCGGGCCGAACTGATCGCCAGGGTCATGCGCGAGGCCGAGGTCACGGCCCGTGTCCGGCATCCCGGGATCGTCGCCCTCCATGACGTGCTCCTGCAGGACGGCAGGCCCTGGATCGTCATGGAACTGCTCCACGGGCACGACCTCTCCCGGCAGATCGCGGCGTACGGGCCGATGCCATACCGGCAGGTGGCCGATCTCGGCGCCCGCGTGCTCGACGCGCTGTCGGCCACACACGCGCAGGGTGTGCAGCACCGGGACGTCAAACCGGGCAACGTCTTCCTGTCCGCCGACGGCCGGGTGCTCCTCACGGACTTCGGCATCGCCCGCCCGTCCGGCCAGGCGTCGATCACCGAGGCCGGGCTGCTGGTCGGCTCACCGGGGTTCATCGCGCCGGAACGGCTCGCGGGGGAGTCCGGTGGTCCGGCTGCCGACCTGTGGTCGCTCGCCGCCACCCTCTACACGGCCGCCGAGGGCGTCGCCCCCTATCAGGGCTCGCACTCCGAAGTGATCCGGGCGACCCTCACCCAGGCTCCCCGCCCGCCGGTGCTCGCGGGGCCGCTCGGCCCGGTGCTGACGTGGATGATGGCGCGCGATCCGGCCGGCCGCCCGGACGCGGCGACCGCGGTCGGGCTGCTGCGGCAGATCGCCGACGGCGCCGTCCCGCATGTCGGCCCTCGCCCCGGCATCACCGTCGAGCCGCCGCGACGGCGCACCGTCTGGTGGTGGGTCGCCGCGGGGGCGGCCGTCGTGGCGGCCGCCGTCGCCCTGGTCATCGTCCTGCGGCCCGGCTCCGACGGCCCGGCCGTCGCCCGGCCTGCGGGCGTCTCGCCGACCTTCACCCGCGCCGTGGACCTGTGCCGGTCGCTGTCCGCCGCCCAGGTGCGGGGGCTCCTGGGCGCCCCGGCGCAGGCCCGGCCGGGGAAGACGAGCTGCCAGTGGACCGTCACGGGCTCCGGCGTCGAGCTGAGCGCCGAGACCGACTCCGACACCCCCGAGCCGTGGGAGCTCGACACCGCCGCGGCGCGCACGCTCATGGAAGGGCTGCACAGGCAGTACGCCTCGGGACCGCGCGACGTGAGCTGGCTCTGGTACGAGATCGGCCTCGACCAGAGGACCCAGGCCATCGAGACGGCCGGACGGGAGACGCCGGGCGTGGCCGATGAGGCGTTCGCCGTCGACCTCACCACGCCGGAGGGCAGGGCACAGGCCGCCTACGTGTACTTCAGGCTCGGCGACCTCGTCGTCCGGCTGCGGTACGCCGACCTGGACACGACGTCCCCTGCCGCCCTGCGCGAGCGGGCGGTCGCGGCGGCGGCGTCGGCGGCCGAGGGCCTGAGGGGGCTGGTCTAGCCGTGGACCTGCTCGCCGGACGGTACCGGCTCGCCGAACCGCTCGGTGAGGGCGGCGGCGGCACGGTCTGGCGCGCCCACGACGAGCTGCTGCGCCGTGAGGTGGCGATCAAGCAGCTCCGCGTCCCACCCGGCCTGGACGACCGCCGGCGCGCCGACTTCCTCGGCAGAGCCGTAGAGGAGGCCCGGGCGGCCGGGCGGCTCACCCATCCGTCCATCGTGACCGTCCACGACGTGGTCGGGCACGCCGGGCAGCCGTGGATCGTCATGGACCTGGTGCCGGGCCGCTCCCTCGACAAGATCATTCGAGAGGACGGGCCGCTTCCCTCCGAGCGCGTGGCCGAGATCGGGCTGGCCGTGCTCGACGCGCTGGAGGCGGCCCACTCGCGGGGCATCCTGCACCGCGACGTGAAACCGGCCAACGTCCTCATCGGGCCGGACGGCCGAGCCCTGCTCACCGACTTCGGGATCGCCGCGCCGGTCGGCGGCGCCGGGAACTCCTGGCAGAGTTCGGCGGGATCGCCCACCTACATGGCCCCGGAACGGTTCCGCGACGAGCCGGACGGCCCGCCCTCCGACCTGTGGTCGCTCGGGGCCACGCTCTACACCGCCGTCGAGGGGGAGCCGCCCTTCCAGCGGAGCATGGCCGCCGCGCTCGTCGCCGCCGTACTGCTCCACGACCCCCGGCCGATGACGCGGGCCTCGCGGGTGCTCGCGTGGATCGTGCTCGCGCTGCTCGGCAAGGACCCGGCACGGCGTCCGCCGCCCGAGGCCGTACGGCAGGCTCTGCGGGCCGCAGCCGTGCCGCCCGCGCCCGCTTCCGCCGCGCGCCCCGCCGGCAGGTGGAGGTTGGCCGCCGTGGCCGGTCTGGTGACCGTCGTCGGCCTGGCGGCGGGCCTGGGCGCCTGGTTCCTCGTGTCCGGGCGGCAGGACGGTTCCGCGCGGTTCGTCGCGGTCCCGGACGCCTGCCGCAGTCTGACCACAGCGCAGATCCGCGACCTCCTCGGCGCCGCGCCCCGCGCGGAACCCGCCACCGAGGGGCGATGCGCGTGGAACGAGCACACCACCGGTCGTGAGGGGGCGATCACGGTCGCCTACCGGCTGCCGGCCGGCGGGGACGGCGAGGCGGCGGCCTCCCGCGACCTCGCGGCGGAGCGGGCCGCCCGGGCCGCCGCGTCGCGCGACCGGCCCGGCATCGCCGACGAAGCCTTCACCTGCGACTCCTCCGACCCCGCCACCGGGACCACCGGGGCCACGGTCTGGTTCCGCCTCAGCAATCTCATCGTCGAGGTCGCCTATCGGCGTGCCGGTGACCCCTCGGTCACCCCGGCCGACCGGCGCACCGCCGAGCGCGCCGCCGAACTCGTCGGCATCGGGCTCGGGTGACCTCCCGACCGTAGGAGACGATATGACCAGCGGTGACGACGCCTCCATCGAGCCCGGCGGGTCCCCTCCCCAGGACCCCCGGCAGCAGGGCACACCGCCGTACCCGCCGCAGGGCCCACCGCAGGATCAGGATCGTCCGGGCGTTCCGCCCTACCCGGCGCCGTACGGCCCGCCGCCCGGTCCCCAGGCGGGTCAGCCACCTCAGTCCGGCGCGTATCCCGGCCCTCAGCCGGGTCAGTCGCTCCAGCCGGGCGCGTATCCCGGTCCTCAGCCGGGTCAGCCACCTCAGCCGGGCGCGTATCCCGGTCCCCAGGCGGGTCAGCCACCTCAGTCCGGCGCGTATCCCGGCCCTCAGCCGGGTCAGTCGCTCCAGCCGGGCGCGTATCCCGGTCCCCAGGCGGGTCAGCCACCTCAGCCGGGTGCGTATCCGGGCGCCGCACCCGGTGGTCAGCCCGCCCCGCAGGCTCATTCCGGTCAGAATCCCGGCGGCCAGCCTCAGCCGGGCCAGTCCCAGCCGGGCCGGTCTCAGCCCGGTGAGCAGCCTGGTGCGTATCCGGGGGTGCCCGCCGGCCAGGGGTGGCCGCAGGCGACGCCTCCGGCCGGGCCGCCGCCTCATTCGAATCCCTATCCTTATCCGATGCCCGGCGGGCAGGCCGCCCCGCCGCCCGGCCCGCAGGCGCAGCAGGGCCCCTACCCCGGCCCCCACCCCGGCCCCTACTCCGGGCCGTACTCCAGCCCTTATCCCGGCCCGAACCCCGGGCCGGGCGGACAGATCGGGCAGCAGGGGCAGGGCTGGCAGGCGCCGACGCCGCCCCCGCCCGAACTGTGGCAGATGCCGACCCAGCCCTCCGCGCCGCCGCGGCGCGGGTGGGTGCTGCCGGTGGCGGCGGTCGTGGCCGTGCTGGTGATAGCCGGCGGCACGTTCGCGTTCATGTCGGTGCGCCAGACAGGGTCGACGCCCCGTGCGGCGGGTTCGACGGCGGCGGTGCCGGCCACGAAGTCGGCGTCGGCCGCGCCCGAGACGGCGAACGCCGACGTGTGCGCCATGCTCGACCCCGACGAGGCCGAGCGCCTCGTGCCGCAGGCGACGATCAATTCCTCGACGAACGACAACCGCGGTGACAGCCTCGTCAGCTACGTCCGCTACACGTGCTCCTGGTCCAACCGGAACATCTCCTACAAGGACGTGATCCGCAGCCGTGAGATCACCTTGAACGTCTCGAAGTACGAGGCGCTCGGGACGACCACGGCCCAGGAGGCGGCGAAGATCCAGTACAAGGGTGAGCTCAGCCAGTACAAGTACGGCGCGACCCACTCGGACAAGGAGCACTACTACTCGGTGCCCAAGGAGTTCCCGGGCATCGGGGAGGAGTCGGTCGCGCGCTACCAGTGGACCCGGGAGGGGAAGCAGTACTGGTACTCCTTCGGGGAGGGAGCCGGCCGCGTCGGCGACGTCGTCTTCCAGGTCAAGTTCGAGGCGAGCCAGAAGAAGAAGGAAGCGGACCTCCTCTCGACCGAGACCACCCAGTCGATCACCGAGGAGAACGCCCTTCGCGAGATGAAGGGCCTGCTCACACAGGTCGCGAAGTCGGTGACCGCATGGCGGGCCGGGCAGCCGCTGCCTTACCACGCGCGTCCCAAGCCGAGCCCCACGCCGTCGCCCTCGCCCACCCGGATCCCGCTGCCGCAGTCGTGCCTGAGTCTCAAGGCGCTGGCGGCCACCCTGGTGCCGCAGACCGAGGGCGTGGCCGTGCGGAACAGGGAAGGCAACTCGACCGTCACCCAGTGCCAGTGGTGGAACGACAAGCTTCCGCTCGAAGGGGGCAAGGTCCGGTGGCGCAACCTGCGCGTCGCCGTCCACTCCTTCTGGGACGCCCAATCCGCCCGCTACTACCTCATCGACCAGCGCTCGAAGTCCAAGTTCACGGCGAGCAGCCGGATCGGCGGCATCAGGTGGGGCAAGCTCGAGAAGCTCACCGGCATCGGGCAGGACGCGTTCGGCCAGGCGATCAGCCAGCGCACCGACACGGCCCAGTCCAACCGGTACGAGATCTACGCGCTCGACGGCAAGAACGTCGTGTGGGTGCTGATGGGGGGAAGCGACCGTCCGGAGAACACGCCGATCAACGCGTCCGATTCGGTGCTCATGAACGCAAAGGAGGCCGAAGCCGGGGCGAAGTCCGTGGCTGAAGCGCTGCTTGACGCCCTGTGAGCCGGTGTTCGCACAGGTTTGCGCGGGTATTTCCCCCTGGACCGCGAGTCGACGGGGGGAAACCATGGCTACCTGTGAAGTCTGCGGCAACGATTACGACATGGCCTTCGAGGTGCACACTCAGGGGGTGGTGCACGTCTTCGACAGCTTCGAGTGCGCGATCAGCAGGATGGCGCCGGTGTGCGAGCACTGTGGGTGCCGCATCGTGGGCCACGGCTCCGAATACGACGGCCGCTGGTTCTGCTGCGCGCACTGCGCCCGGGAGTCGGGTGCGACCAGAATTGTCGACAGAGAGGTCACGGGTGCCGTGGCCCGTTAGAGGTACGGATCACCTTGACGATCGTGAGGGCCTTCGAGCGGGACGCACACCCGCGGGAGGGCCCTCATGTCGTATGGCCACGCGTCCGCCGTACCGGCGTGCGGCCGGGACTGAAAGGATCGGCGCTCTGCGTACCTTCGCCGTCGCTCGTGCGGCATCCACCGTCCGGGACCGCCGCCGGTGACCGGGCGTTACCCCACCGCCCGCCCCCCCCGCCCCGCGCCGCAACCGGCCTCGCCCGGGCGCCCGCCCCTGGATTCGCATGACGCTCCACGGTAGGCTTTAGTTAGTTCCATAGCCAAACAAACGTCGGAGGGGCGAGTGCCACCAGGTTACCCGGGAGGCGCTGGGGCCGGTGGCCGGTGCCGAGCCGGGCGCGGAGCGGCCCGCGCGTCCGTGCGTGCCGCCATCCCGGACGCCGTTGCCGTGTCAAATTGCTCGCAATTGCGGCATGATGAGCCCAAGCGGGAACGGGGCGAACAGTGATCACATCGCACAACGGTCCACAGCCGGCCGATTTCACCGACGTGCGCGCGACCAACCTCGCCGTCGTGCTGCGGTTCGTGCGGGAGAACGCGCCCTGCTCACGCGCCGACATCGCCGCCACCACGGGCCTCAACAAGGCCACCGTGTCCAGTCTGGTCGCCGACCTCATCGACCGCCGCCTGCTGCGCGAGACCGGGCTGACCGAGCATCGCGTCGGCCGGCCCGCCACCATGCTCGTCCTGGACGGCTCGCCGTACGCCGCGATCGGCATCGAGGTCAACGTCGACTACATCACGGCGGTCGCCGTGGACCTCAAGGGCGAGGAACTGCTGAACTGGCGGCGCTCCTTCCCCGGCGGGACCTCGGGCGCGGGCCAGGCGGTCGCCGCCATGGCGGCGCTCGCCCGGCGGGTCGTCAGCCGGATGACCAAGGAGGCCCGCCAGGTGCTGGGCCTGACCGTGGCCGTGCCGGGACTGGTGGACGTCAACGGCATCGTCCGGGTCGCGCCCAACCTGGGCTGGCGCGACGCCGACCTGGCCGGCGACCTCACCAAGGCACTGCGGGACCCCGGCTTTCCCGTGCTCGTGGACAACGACGCCAACCTCGCCGCACTGGCCGAGCACCGGTTCGGGCCGCACCGCAACGCCGCCAACCTCGTCTACGTGACCGGTGAGGTCGGCGTGGGCGCGGGCATCGTCATGGACGGCAGGCTCAGGCGGGGCGGGCAGGGCTACAGCGGGGAGATCGGCCACATCGAGGTCGACCCCGCCGGTCCCACCTGCAGGTGCGGCCGGCGCGGCTGCCTCGAGTCCGTCGCCGGGATCGGCGCGATCCTCGCCCGCACGGCGCCCGACGCCTCGCCGTCCGAGCTCGAACTCGAGATCGACGATGTCGTACGGCGCGCCCGCAACGGCGAGCGGGACATCCTCGAACTGCTGGAGAACGTGGGACGCCATCTCGGCAGGGGAATGGCCGCGGTGGCCAACATGCTCAACCCCGAGGTCGTGATCCTCGGCGGCTACTACGTGCCCCTGGCGCCCTGGCTCGTGGCGTGCGCGGAGGAGGAGCTGTACGGCAGGGTGCTCGCCCCCGGTGGGGGAGGCTGCCGGCTGGAGGTGTCCACGCTCGGGTACGGCGCCGCCGCGCTCGGGGCCGCCGCGCGGGTGCTCGACTCGGTCGACTCCGGCCGCCTGCCGGCGCAGCGCTGACCGTCCCCTTCCGCCGCCTCCTCGGGCCCTGCCCGTCCCCTGCCCGCCGCCCACCGTCGCAGGGCGACCCATGCGCCCGGTGCACCGTTTCCCGCGGCAGGCGTACCGATGTCGCGCGGCGGCGAACCAGGCCGGGGTTCGAGGCGTCGAACAATGGCATCCTCAACGAATTGGGACATCATGAAGACACGCCTGTTCTCCGCCGCCGCGCTCTCCGCCGTGCTCACCGCCGCACTGGCCCCCGCACTGGCCGCCCCCGCGGCCAACGCCGCTCCGGCCGGCGTCTCCGCCGGGCCCAAGCCCCTCACCGGGGTCGCGGTCTACCTGTCGTACGGCAAGGGTTTTCCGATCAGCCGGTACGAGCCCGGAAAGGGCTTCACGAAGCTGGGCGCCATGCCGATGACGGGCCAGTTCTCCGCGTCCCCCGACGGCAGGAAGATCGCCTGGATCGCCGGCAACGGGTACGTGCGGGTCGGTGACGGCCGCACGGTCACGACCGCGGCCAAGGGCGCCGCGGCCGGAGGCCCGTGCAGCACCCCGGTCTGGTCGCCCGACTCCAAGCAGGTCGCGTACGTCGGGAAGGGCGGCTCCGACGCCGGGACCGTCTCGGTCGTCGGCGCGGACGGCAGAGGCCGCAGGAAGGCGGGCACGACCCTCGGGGTCTGCCACCTGGCGTGGTCGGCGGACGGCCGCTACCTCGCGGGCTACGCCGGGACGACCGAGGGCGTCTACCGTCTCGACGTGAGGACCGGCAAGGCGGTCAAGGCCAAGGGCGTCGACCTCGCCAACCACGTGCAGAGCCTCTCGCCCGACGGCACGAAGGTCGTCGTGGCGCCGCTGTCCAGGAACGCGGACGCGGGCGACGGCTCCTGGCCGAGCGGCTTCCGCCCGGCCGTGGTCGACGTCACCACCGGCAGGAAGGTCGCCATCCCGGTGAAGGGCTCGCTCATCGGCGCCTTCTACCTGCGGGACGGCCGCCTGGTCGTCCGGGTCGCCGGACGCGGCGCCAACACCCTGGTCGTGCTGGACCGGAACGGCCGGCAGGTGCAGCGCCTGACCGAGCCCGCCGCGGCCAGGCAGCAGGCGCTGCTGCAGATCGTCGGCTGACCCGAGCCTCAACGGAAAGGGCGGGCGCGGACCGGCCGGGACTCCCGGCCCCGCGCCCGCTTTCGCGTATGACGGGAGCGGACGCCGGTGTGAGCCGAGGGGGGAAACCGGTACGGCGGGGGTCTTGACCTCAGCCGAGGATGAGGGCAATCTTCCGGATAAGCCCGGATTTACACGCCGGAAACGTGCGGTAACCCCTTCGAAGCGCTTCGACAGCGGCGCTTCCCCGACGGAACATGCGGATCCTCGCGACGCCCTGTGGGCGCGTTTTTCGGCAGGTCATCGAAGCGCTTCGACGCGAAGGGTAAGTCTCCAGATGAACGAACCGGCCCAAGACCCGGCATTCCGGAATCCCACGCTGTCTCCCGCCGAACGGGTGGACGACCTGCTCGGCAGGCTCACACTCGACGAGAAGATCGGCCTGCTGCACCAGTACCAGGCGCCCGTGGAACGACTCGGCCTGCGGCCCTTCCGCACCGGCACCGAGGCCCTGCACGGCCTGGCCTGGCACGGCCCGGCCACCGTGTTCCCCCAGGCCATCGGGCTGGCCAGCACCTGGAACCCCGACCTGGTCCGCCGGGTGGGGGAGGCGACCGGCGACGAGGTCGTGGCCTTCCACCACAAGGATCCACAGAGCGTGGGCCGCAACGTCTGGGCGCCGGTGGTCAATCCGCTGCGCGACCCGCGCTGGGGCCGCAACGAGGAGGGCTACTCGGAGGACCCCTGGCTGACCGGGGTGATGGGCACGGCCTACGCCGGCGGCCTGCGCGGCGGCCACGCCGTGCTGAAGACGGCGCCCACGCTGAAGCACTTCCTCGGCTACAACAACGAGACCGACCGGTGTGTGACCTCCAGCGGCCTGCCGCCGCGGGTGCTGCACGAATACGAGCTCAAGGCGTTCCGCCCGGCCGTCGAGTCGGGGGCCGCGGTGGCCGTGATGCCGTCGTACAACCTCGTCAACGGGCGGCCGGCCCACCTGTCGCCGCTGATCGCCAGTCACCTGCGCGCGTGGGCGCCCGACGACATCCTCGTGGTGAGCGACGCGTACGCACCGGGGAACCTCGCCGGGATGCAGGGCTACCACAAGGACCTGCCCGAGGCGTACGCGCACGCGATCAAGGCCGGGCTGGACAGCTTCACCCAGGACGACGCCGACACCGCCACCACCCTGGGCCACATCAGGACGGCGCTCGGCCGGGGCCTGCTGACCGAGGCCGACATCGACGCCGCCGCCCGGCACGCGCTGTCGATCCGGGTGCGGCTCGGCGAGTTCGACCCCGCCACGCCGTACGACGACATCACCCAGGACGTCGTCAACAGGCCCGAGCACCAGCGGGTCGCGCGGGAGGCGGCCCGCCAGTCGATCACCCTGCTGAAGAACGACGGCCTGCTCCCGCTGACCGCCCCGCGGACGGTCGCGGTGATCGGCCCGCTCGCCGACGCGTTGTTCGAGGACTGGTACAGCGGCACGCTGCCCTACCAGGTGACGGCCCTGGCGGGGCTCGCCGAGCGGTGCGAGACCGTCTACCACGAGGGCGTCGACCGGGTGGCGCTGCGCACCGAGGGCGGCTATGTCGGCGCGTCCGCCGACCCCGCGGGCGGGCCGCTCCACGTGGGCGGCGAGCGGTCCTGCTTCGACGTGTTCGACTGGGGCGGTGGGGCGTTCGCGTTCCGGTCCTGCGCCAACGGGCGGCACGTGGCGGCGGGCGAGGACGGCGTACTGGTCAACGACCAGCCCGGCCCGAGCGGCTGGGAGGTGCGCCAGACCTTCCGGATCGAGGAGCGGCCCCGGGGCGTCGTGCTGCGCAACATCTCCTCCGGCAGGTACGTCACCGTGGCCGACGGCGTCGTACGCACGACCGACGACCCCGACGCCGCGTCCGTGCTGTCCGTCGAACTGGTCGAGAGCGGCGCGGCCCGCGCGGCGGAGGCGGCGGCCGGCGCCGACGTGGCGATCGTCGTGCTCGGCGACCACCCGCTGGTGAACGGCCGCGAGACCGAGGACCGGGCGACGCTGGCGCTGCCCGAACGGCAGGAGGCCCTGCTCAAGGCGGTCCACGCGGCCAACCCCGCCACGGTGCTGGTGGTCTCCAGCGGCTACCCGTTCGCGGTGACCTGGGCGCAGGAGCACCTGCCCGCGATCGTCTGGTCGGCCCACGGCGGGCAGGAGTACGGCCACGCGCTCGCCGCCGTGCTGCTGGGCGACGACGACCCGGGCGGCCGCCTCACCCAGACGTGGTACCGCTCGGCCGCCGAGCTGCCCGACCTGCTCGACTACGACATCGTCGCCTCCGACGCCACCTATCTCTACTACCGCGGCCGTCCGCTCTACCCGTTCGGGCACGGCCTGAGCTACACCCGCTTCGCGTACTCCGATCTCGAGCTGTCGTCGGCCGACCTCGCCGAGGGCGACACGCTGACCGTCCGGGTGACCGTGACGAACGCGGGCGAGCACGTGGGGGAGGAGGTCGTGCAGGTCTACACCCACCAGCGGCGCTCCCGGGTCAAGCAACCGCTGCGGCAGCTGCGCGGCTTCGTCAAGGTGCGGCTCGCGCCGGGCGAGAGCCGCACGGTGTCGGTGGACGTGCCGGTCGCCGACCTGGCCTTCTGGGACGTGACGCGCGGCCGGTTCGTGGTCGAGGACGCCGCGCACAAGGTGCAGGTGGGCGCCTCGTCGGGCGACATCCGGCTGTGCGCGCCGTTCCGGGTGCGGGGCGAGCGCATCCCGCCGCGTGATCTGACCTCGGGGCCACTGGACGCGGCCGACCACGACGAGTACGACGGTGTGGTGCTGTGCGACGCCGCGCTGGACTCCGGTGACGCGGTCCGCTCCACGTCGCCCGGATCGTGGATCGCCTTCCGCGACTGTGACTTCGGGGGAGAGGACTTCGGCGGAGGGGACTTCGATGGGGACTCCGCCGACGGGGGCCCCTCGGCGTGCGTGCTCGCGGTGTCGAGCGACGAGGGCGGGGTGGTCACGTTACGGCTCGACGACCCCCTGAACGGCGAGGTCGCCGGCGCGGTCAGCGTCCCGCCCACCGTGAGCAGGCACGATTTCGTCGAGGTGAGCACCCCTCTGGCGGGAGCCGCCGGAGTGCGCGATCTTTATGTGGTGTACGAGAGCGAGGGGGTCACGGTGAGCGGGCTGGGTTTCCTTATGGGGCTGCGCCCGTGAGGACCGTGACGATCGCCGATGTCGCCAAGCACGCGGGGGTCGCCGTCTCCACGGTGTCCTACGTGCTGAGCGGCAAGCGGGCGATCTCGGCGACCACCCGGCAGCGGGTCCTGGACAGCGTGCGGGTCCTCGGTTACCACCCCAACGCGGGCGCCCGGGCCCTGGCGAGCAAGCGCGCGAAGGTCATCGCACTGGTGCTGCCGCTGCGGGCCGGCATGAACCTGCCGGTCCTCATGCAGTTCGCGACCTCGGTCGTCACAACGGCCCGCCAGTACGACCACGACGTGCTGCTCATGACGGCCGACGAAGGGGCGGACGGGCTGCACCGGGTGGCGGCCAGCGCGCTGGTCGACGGGCTGTTGCTGATGGACGTGGAGATCCACGACCCCCGGGTGCCGCTGCTGCGCAAGCTCGCCGAGCCGAGCGTGCTGATCGGTTTCCCGGCCGACCCCGAAGGGCTGACCTGCGTCGACCTCGACTTCGCCCGGGCCGGGGCGCTGTGCGCCGATCACCTGGCCGATCTCGGGCATCGCGAGATCGCGCTGCTCGGCGCGCCGCGCGTGGTCTACGAGCGCGGCACGGGCTTCGCCGAGCGGACGATGGCGGGCTTCGTCGAGGCGGCCGGGCGGCACGGCCTGGAGGCCGACGCGCGGCCCTGCGAGGAGTCGTTCGACGAGGTGCACGCCGCCGTGAAGCTGCTGCTCGACGAGCGGCCGCGGCTGTCCGGGCTCGTCGTGCACAACGAGGCGGCCGCCGGCCATGTGCTGGGGGCGTTGCGGATCCTCGGCAGGCGGGTGCCCGAGGACGTCTCGGTGGTGGCGATCTGCCCGGACGACATCGCCGAACGGGCCAGCCCCGCGCTGACCTCCGTGCTGATTCCCGCCGAGGACGTCGGCAGGCAGGCGGTCCGGCTGCTCATGGCGAAGCTGGAGGGCCAGGCCGTCCCCGAGTCGACGCTCCTCGAACCCCGGCTGACGATTCGCGAAAGTTCACGATGATCTCATTTCCCGACGGCTTCCTGTGGGGCGCCGCGACCGCGTCGTACCAGATCGAGGGAGCGGTCCACGCCGACGGCCGTGTCCCGTCGATCTGGGACACCTTCTCCCATACTCCCGGCATGGTCGCCGACGGCCACACCGGTGACGTCGCCTGCGACCACTACAACCGCTATCTCGAGGACGTCGAGATCATGGCGTGGCTGGGGCTGAAGGCGTACCGGTTCTCGGTGGCCTGGCCGCGCCTGGCCGATCTGGGCTTCTACGACCGGCTCGTCGACGCCCTGCTCGACAGGGGGATCACGCCCGTCGCGACGCTCTACCACTGGGACCTGCCGCAGACGCTGCAGGACGAGGGCGGCTGGGCCAACCGCGACACCGCCTACCGGTTCGCCGACTACGCCGCCGCCGTGCACAAGCGCCTCGGCGACCGCGTCGCGACCTGGACCACGCTCAACGAGCCCTGGGTGTCGGCGTTCGTGGGGTACGCCTCGGGCCGGCACGCGCCCGGCGTGACCGACCCGGCCGCCGCGTTCGCCGCCACCCACCACCTGATGCTCGCGCACGGCCTCGGCGTGCAGGCGCTGCGGGCGGGAGGCGCGGAGTCGGTCTCGCTGACGCTGAACCTGACGCCGATCCTCGGCGACGCCGAGCCGGCCCGACTGATCGACGGGCTGGCGAACCGGCTCTTCCTCGACCCCGTGCTGCGCGGGAAGTACCCCGCCGACGTCCTCGCCCACATGGAACGTTTCACCGAGGTCGACCTGGACGACCTGCCCACCATCGCGCAGCCGATCGACGTGCTCGGCGTCAACTACTACACGGTCAACCGGGTCGTCGCCGACCCCTCGTCGGAGGGGCATGCGGAGTATCCCGGCAGCGAGGGCATCGCCTGGGAGGACCCGCACGGCGAGGTCACCGAGATGGACTGGGAGGTCAACCCGGCCGGTCTCGAGGACCTGCTCGTACGGCTGTCGCGCGACTATCCCGGCACGCCTTTGATGATCACGGAGAACGGCGCCGCCGTCCCCGACGGGGTGTCCGACCCCGGCCGGATCGCCTACCTCGACGCCCACTTCCGGGCCGCCCGGTCGGCCATGGACCGCGGCGCCGACCTGCGCGGCTACTTCGTGTGGTCGCTGATGGACAACTTCGAGTGGGCCCGGGGCTACCACAAGCGGTTCGGGCTCGTCCGCGTCGACTACGACACGCTGGAGCGCACACCGCGCGACAGCGCCCGGTGGTATCGCGAGGTGATCGCCCGGGGCGGCCTGGCGGACTGAGTGGACTGAGCGGACTGAGGGGCCACGCCCCTACAGGACGTTCTCCAGGCAGATCAACGCGACCAGCGGGACGACCGGCGCGCAGAGGTGGGCGGCCGACGACCACAGGCCGATCGGAACGGTCGCCGCGGCCGGCAGCGCCGCGGCGACCCGTACGACGGGCCGTCCCATCCCGAGCACCCGGCGGAACCACAGGTCGCCGAGCAGGGCCGCGACGATCGGCGCCCCCCGGGTGGCCGTCGGCCGCCCAGGTCAGCTCTCGCCCGGTGTGGGCGGCAGGACCCGCTCGCCGAGCCGTGGGAAGACCTTGGCGACCTTCGCGAGCAGGTAGTCGCCGTACGTCCCGGTGAAGGCCCGCAGGTCCAGACCGTCCCAGCGGGCGCGGCCCTCGTCGCGGGCGGGCAGCGAGGGCAGCGGCGGCACCTCGCAGTCCCAGCCGGGGTCGAAGAAGAAGGGGAACGACAGCCTGCTCCGGCCCGTGTCGTTGCGCACGCGATGCGGGGTCGACCGGTAGAGGCCGCCGGTCAGCTTGTCGAGCATGTCGCCGATGTTGCAGACCAGCGTGCCCGGGATGGGCGGCGCCTCGATCCAGCCGCGTGCGGTGTGCACCTGGAGGCCCGGATGGTCGTCCTGGAGCAGCAGCGTCAGCAGGCCGTAGTCGGTGTGCTCGCCGGCCCCCCACTCGTCCGGCCCGGCGTACGCCGGGGGCGGATAGTGGAAGATGCGGAACAGGGTCGTGGGTGTGGCCGTGTAGCCGGCGGCGAAGTAGTCCTCGTCGAGACCCAGGCTCAGCGCCACGCCCCGCATGACCGCCTGTCCCACCCGCGTGAGGGCGTCCATATAGGCCAGCACGGCGGGGCGCAGTTCGGGCACCTCCTCGGGAAAGAGGTTGCGCCCGTGCAGCGGCCGGGGGTCGTGGTCGAGTTCGGCGCCGAAGTAGACGCCCTCCTTCAGGTCGGGCCGGCCGGAGGTGAGCTCGCCGCCGACCGGGAAGTATCCGCGCCAGGCCCGTCCGCCCCGGTCCATGGAGATGCGCGCCTTGTGTTCCTGCGGCAATCGGAAGAAGCGGGCGGCGGCCTGCCGGAGCCGGACGATCAGATCCCCGGGAACTCCGTGACCGCTGAGGTAGAAGAAGCCGCTGTCCAGGCAGGCGGCCTCGATCCGGCGCGCGACCTCGGCGCGTTCCCGGTCCGTCCCGGGGCCGGTGAGGGCGGCCACGTCGATTACCGGCAGTGCTCCGGTGGCGTTCATACCCCCCTATCCCACCACCCGGGAGGGTCGTCCGGAAGGCTTCTTTACCCGCTTGCCGATGGTGTTGCGTGCGCGAGTATTTTGGCCCAACATGCCCAGCACGTCCATTTTGTTCCGTTACCGACCAATAACGACATTAAGGGTAAATTTCTTAGGCGTGGTCAGTAGGGCCGCGTTCGTAAGTGGGCGATCACGTGGGTTTCGGAGATCGATGGTCGGTCAGGAGTCGCATCGCGCTGTTCACCGGCACGGTGGTCGCCCTGCTGTGCGTGGGGTTCTCGATCGTCCTGGTGTGGGCGCTGCACGTGACGGCCGGCGACAGCCTCATGCGCGAGGTTACGGCGGCGAACGGGCGGGTCGCCTACCTCGTGGACCACGGAGAGGCGGGGAGCGTGCTGCCCGCCGACCCCTTCGGGCGGGACAGACCGATCCAGGTGGTGGATCCACAGGGCCGGGTGCGTGCGGCGACGCCGGACATGGCAGGAAAGCCGGTCATGGCATCCTTCCTGCCCCGGCCGCCGCAGCGCAGGGCCTCGCAGGAGGTCTGCGGCGGCGTCTTCGCCGCGCACGGGTGTCACATCGTGGTCGCGCAGCAGGTCTACCGTGACGGCGGGGACTGGACCATCTACAGCGCCGCTCCGGTCCAGGCGATCCGCGTGCCGGCGGCCCTGTTGGCGGGGCTGGCCGCGGGATCGGCGCTCGTCACGGCCGCCGTCGCCTACGGCACCCGGCGCAGCGTCAAGCGGGCGCTCATACCGGTGCGGGCCATCCGGGCCGAACTCGACGAGATCAACGCCTCGGACCTCGGGCGGCGGGTGCCGGTCCCGGAGGCCAAGGGGGAGATCCACGACCTCGCGCAGAGCGTCAACTACACGCTGGACCGGCTGGAGGAGACGCTCGAACAGCAACGGCGCTTCACCTCGGACGCGTCCCACGAGCTGCGCAGCCCGATCACCGCGATCCGCGCCCAGGTGGAGGGCGCGCTGCTCGCCCCGCAGGAGTCCGACCTGCGGGAGGTGGGGCAGGCCGTGCTGAAGAGCCTCGAACGGCTCCAGGCGATCGCCGCCGACCTGCTGACGCTGGCCCGCCTCGACGTGGGCGCGCCCTGCGAGCGCGAGCCGCTGGACCTCGGCCGGCTCGTGGCCACGCAACTCGACACCCGCCGCGCGGTCAGGAAGGTCGTGCCTCGCCTGGCTCCCGGCGTGGTCGTCCGGGGAGACAGAATCCGGCTGGGCCGCCTGGTCACCAACCTGCTCGACAACGCCGAGAGGCACGCCGCCAGCACCGTACGGCTGGAGGTGCGGCGCGAGGTCCCGCCCGACGGCGACCCCCGTTTCCGTTCCGGCGTGGCCGTGCTGGAGGTGCTCGACGACGGTGCGGGCATCGCGCGGAACCAGCGTGAGCTCGTCTTCCAGCGGTTCACCCGGCTCGACACCGCCCGCAGCAGGAACGCCGGGGGCGCGGGCCTGGGCCTGCCCATCGCTAGGCAGATCGCCGAGAGCCACGGCGGCAGCCTGACGATCATCGACAGCCCGCGCGGCGCCTGTTTCCTTCTGCGCCTGCCGCTGTCCGGAAGCCCTGACCTCGCTGACCCGCCCGGCACGTGACCGCCCGGGGTCACCCCGGCGCGGCGCGGCGCGGTTCCGGTTCAACGGGCCGGGGGCGCCTCCGTCCGGCTCTCCGCGGTCGTGTCGTCCTCCCGTCTCGTACGCCGCTGGCGGGGCGCGGCCTTGCGTACCGTCGTGGTCTCGGCATCCCCGCCGGGCCGGTCCACCGCCGTCGCGGCGGAGCCCGTACCCGCATCGGATCCGGCCGCCGCGGGCGGCCCCGCGGACCCGGGCGAATCGCCGGAAGGGGCGGTCGCGGGCCGCTCCCCGGAGGAGGGCGTGGAGCCGGAGGGAGCGGCGGGCCGGGCCGGTGACCCGCCCGCGCCCGGCTCGCCGGGCCGCGGCGGGCGTAGCGCCGCGATGACCGCGTCGGCCTCGGCGTCGGCCCGGGCGTCGGCCCGGGCGTCGGGGTCGGCGAAGGCGGCGGCGAACTCCCCGGCCGCCTCGGCGTCGCGCCGTTTGATGACCACCATGTGGTCGGCCGAGATCCGGCCGGCGCCGGTCACGGCCAGCAGCACGGAGGCGGCCCCGAGGGCCACGATCAGTTCGATGTCGCCGCCGGTGAGCGGCAGGCCGGTGTCGCCGGCCGTGAGCACGAACACCGCGAGGGCCTCGGCGAACAGCAGCAGCCCGACGACCGGTACGGCGAGTCCCGCGATCAGCAGCGTGCCGCCCACGAGTTCGGTCAGCATGGTCACCGGCGCCCACACGTGGGGCAGCGGGGCCTGCAGCGCGGTGAACTGGTCCGCGGT
The DNA here is from genome assembly GCF_040685655.1 of Microbispora sp. NPDC088329. Lineage (NCBI taxonomy): Bacteria > Bacillati > Actinomycetota > Actinomycetes > Streptosporangiales > Streptosporangiaceae > Microbispora > Microbispora sp. NPDC088329. The sequence continues at coordinate 77,106 of NZ_JBFBIP010000012.1, read as the reverse complement.
GGCGTTGAGACCGGCTTCGAGCTTCTGCCAGCCGTTGGCGAAGAAGATGCCGCCGACGCCCATGCGGGCGGCCAGCGTGGCCAAGTCGTGCAGGGTTCTCTTCACGGCGTTCTCATCCTGGGGTGGGGGGTGACTTGCCCGGAGACTTTCCCGCCTGCGCCGCCCTCATGCGCCCGGCCGGCTCAGGTCCGTACGCCGCCGGGCCCCTCGGCGTCGTCGCAGGGCGTGGGGGGAAGGTGGCGGGGGAGCAGCAGGGCCACGGCCAGCGCGGTGAGCGCGAGCAGCGCCACGCTGACGACGATGGTGGAGTGCAGCGCGGTGACGAAGGCCGCGCGGGCGGCGCCCAGCAGCGCGGCCCCGGTCGCGCCGGTCTCGTCGGCCACGTGCGCGGCCGCGGCCAGGGACTCCCGCGCCTGTGCCATGAGCCCGGCCGGGATTCCGGGAACCGTCCCGAGAGACGGGGCGTACACGATCGTGGTGATCGTGCCGAGGACGGCGATGCCGAGGCCTGCTCCGAGCTCGTAGGCCGTCTCCTCGATCGCGGCCGCGCCGCCGGCCCGCGACTCGGGCACCGAGGCCATGATCGTGTCCGACGCCGCGAGCAGGGCGACCTCGACGCCGAAGCCGATGCCCACGAAACAGACGGACAGCATCACCGGGTGCTGCTCGGTGCCCCACGTCAGCACCGGAGTGAGGGACAGCGCGGTGAGGGCGAGCCCGCCGCCGACCGTCGCGCGCAGCCCGACGCGCCCCAGCACGTACGCGGCGGTCAGGCCGCCCGCGATGGCCGAGACCATGAGCGGCAGCATCCGCACGGCGGCCTCCAGCGGCGACAGCCCCAGCACGAGCTGGAGATACTGCGCCAGCATCAGCTCCAGTCCGACCAGCGCGAAGATGGCCAGCAGCACGCAGCCGACGCCGGTCGCGAAGCCGCGCTGGGCGAACAGCCCGATGTCGAGCAGGGGGAAGGCCAGCCGCCGCTGCCGCCGGACGAACCAGACGAGCAGCGCGACGCCGGCCAGGAGGACGGCGAGCGAGGGCCCGCGGCCCAGGACGTGCCCCGACCCCGCCTCCTTCAGCCCGCACGCGACGGCCAGGATGCCGAGGGTGGACAGCACCGCGCTCAGCGCGTCCCACGGATGGTCCGCACGCCGCGGCGAGGCCGGCAGAATCCGTACGGCGAGCGGCAACGCGACCAGCAGCAGCGGCACGTTGATGAGGAAGACCGCGCCCCACCACAGGTGCTCGACGATGACCCCGCCGATCAGCGGCCCGACGGCCGCGCCCGCGGCGGCGACGGCGCTCCACACGCCGAGCGCGATCGCCCGCTCGCGCCGGTCGGTGAAGACCTGCCGGATGATCGAGAGCGTCGCCGGCATGATCATGGCACCGCCGACGCCGAGGAAGGCCCGCGAGACGATGAGCGCGAGCGGGGTCCCGGCGAACGCGGCCGACAGCGAGGCGAGGCCGAACACCACGTAGCCGCCCAGCACGAAGGGCCGCCTGCCGTACCGGTCGCCCAGCGTGCCGAACGTGATCAGCAGCGGAGCGACGACCAGCGAGTAGACGTCGATGATCCACAGGAGCTGCACGGACGACGGCTCCAGGGCCGCGGTGAGCGCCGGGACGGCGATGTGCAGCACGGTGGCGTCGACCGCGATCAGGAGCAGGCTGAAACACAGGAGCACGAGCACCGACCATCGGCTCGCACGATGCTCGCGCAGGGCGCCCGCGCCCCGGACGGTGGCGGACTCGACGGAAACCATGATCATAAAACCGCTCAGTGCTCCCGTCCGAAAACTCCGGCCCGCTGGAACATGCGTGGCAGCTTAGGCCATGAGAAGCGGATCTCTCAGCCCTTCCGGTGATGTCGGGAACATATCGCCGGATTCGTATCTCCCCAGGTGATCAACCGGAGAACGGCGGCGTGTGTCGTACACCGCGCCGCACGGGTCCACCCATTCCGCGCGCGCGTGCGGTATAACCGGGGTCGAAGCGGGGAGGCGTCGATGCGGGACTCCGACAGGGCACGGGCGGCGAGCCTCTTAAGCCGGACTGCGGCACGTGATCTGTTCGAACAGGTGCGTTTCCGCTATTTCCAACTTCCGCCATTCGCGCGGCGCGCGCTGTTCGTGGTGCTGCTGGTCGCCACCATGGGAGCGGCCGCGGCGCTCAACTGGTCGCTGGCGCCCACGTTCATCTACACGTTCCTGGCGCTGTCCTTCCTCGCGCTGGCGCTCAGCTATCCGCGCGCCGCCGCGACCGTGCTCGTGCTCGCCGGATGGGGTCTGCTGCTGCCGCTGTTCATGGGCGTGTTCGGCGCGCAGTCGATCGCGCCCGGCCTGCTGATGCTGCTGGGCGCGCTCACCGGTGGCGCGGCCCACCTGATCCGGTGGGTTCCGCCGTGGCTGACGACGCTCATGTCCCTCGCGCCCGCCGGGGTCGTCGCGCTGTCCCTGTCGCCGCTGTCGCCGTCCGCGGCCCTCTGGGGCGCGTACGGCGTGGCCGCCGCGATGCTCCTCTACCGCCTTGTGCTGGCCCGCAGGGTGCGCGCCGAGGCGGAGCGGTCGGCGGCGGGCGCCGAGGCCCAGGTGCAGGAGCGTGGGCGGGCCGGCGGCCACCAGCCCGCCGCGGCCGGGGCGGGCGCTCCGCCGCCCATCACGGTCGAGCAGGCGCTCGCGGAGCTCGAGTCCATGATCGGTCTCGAGCCGGTCAAGGAGCAGGTGCGCGCCATCGCCGCGTCGATCGAGGCCGCCCGGCTGCGCAAAGAGGCGGGCTACGCCAACGAGCGGCCGATGCGCCATTTCGTGTTCGTCGGGCCTCCCGGCACCGGCAAGACCAGTGTCGCCCGGTCGCTCGCCAAGATCTTCTACGCGTTCGGGCTGCTGGAGACGCCGTTCGTGGTCGAGGCGCAGCGGGCCGACCTCGTGGGGGAGTACCTGGGGGCGACGGCGATCAAGACCAACGAGCTGATCGACCGCGCGCTCGGCGGCGTCCTGTTCGTCGACGAGGCATACAGCCTCATCAACTCGGGCGACGGCCAGCCCGACCGGTTCGGCGCGGAGGCCGTGCAGACGCTGCTCAAGCGGGCCGAGGACGACCGCGACCGGCTCATCGTCATCCTTGCGGGCTACGAGCGGGAGATGAACGACTTCCTCGCGTCCAATCCGGGGCTGTCGAGCCGCTTCGTGACCCGCGTGCGCTTCCCCAGCTACAGCCCGGCCGAACTGCTGGAGATCACCGAGGCGCTGCAGCAGCGCCGGGGAGACCGGCTCGCGCCCGAGGCCCGTCCCGTGCTGCGGCGGCTGTTCGAGGACGTGGACCGCCGCGGGCTCGTCGACGACCTCGGCAACGCCCGCTTCGCCCGCAGCCTCGCCGAGGCCGCCGCGCAGGCCCGCGACGTGCGCGTGGTGAGCGCGGGAGGGGCGCCGCGCGGCGAGGACCTGGTCACCACGAACGCCGACGACGTGACCAAGGCGTTCAACGAGATCACCGCCAGATACCGCGGCTACCAGGTCACGCCGACCCTGGACGACGCGCTCGCGGACCTCGACAGGATGGCCGGCCTCGAACCGGTCAAGCGGCAGGTCCACGCGATCACCGCTCAGCTCAAGGTGGCCAGGATGCGCCAGGAGCAGGGCCTGCCGGTCCCGTCGCAGATGCGGCATTTCGTGTTCGTCGGTCCTCCCGGCACCGGCAAGACGACCGTCGCGCGTATTCTCGGCCGGATCTTCTCCGCGCTGGGCCTGCTGGCGCGGCCCGACGTGGTCGAGGCGTCGCGGGCCGACCTCGTCGGCCAGCACCTCGGCGCGACCGCGATCAAGACCAACGAGCTGGTCGACCGGGCGCTCGGCGGCGTGCTGTTCATCGACGAGGCCTACGGCCTGGTCAACACCGGCTACTCAGGGGGCGACGCCTTCGGGGCCGAGGCGGTGCAGACGTTGCTGAAGCGCGCCGAGGACGACCGCGATCGCGTCGTCATCATCCTGGCCGGCTACGAGCGCGAGATGGACGCGTTCCTGGCGACCAACCCCGGCCTGGCCTCCCGGTTCAACCAGCGCGTGTCGTTCCCCTCCTACTCGCCGGTGGAGCTGACCGAGATCGCGGAGCTGCTGGCCGCCGGGAGCGGCGACAGGTTCGACGCCTCCGCCGCGCGCGACCTCGCCGACGTCTTCGAATGGGTGTGCCGGGAGAGGCTCATCGACGGCCTGGGCAACGGCCGCTTCGCGCGCTCACTCTACGAGCGGGCCGCGCTGCGGCGCGACGTCCGCCTCGCCGAGCAGGGGTCGGCGAACGCCGCCGAGCTGACGACGATCACCAGCGAGGACGTCCGCAGCGCGGTAGACGAGTTGTCCTGATCTCGTAGGGAGACTCCGGACGCGTGTCCCGATGGCCGCCGGCCGTCACTTCCTGCTACTAATCGACTGCGGATGGTAGCCGGAGGGATCGGAGAAGCACGTGAGAGCACGATGGCCGGTTGCCCTGGCCGCACTGGCCGCTCTGTGGGCCGCCGGCGCCTGCGGCGTGCAGCGGGGGCCGGGCGAACCGGACAGCGGGCTCGCCCCCTCCCCGGTCAAGGCGTACGACATCAACCCGCTGCCGCGGGACAAGGTCAAGGACGGCGGCACGCTCCGGTGGGGGCTCACCGACTTCCCCGCGCAGTGGAACCGCAACCACGTCAACGGCGACACCACCGCCGTCAAGGCGGTGACGGACGCGCTGATGCCGCGCACGTTCCGGTCGGACGAGCGGGGGCGGCTGACCATCGACACCGACTACGTGACCAACGCGAGGATCACCGCGACCTCTCCCCGGCAGGTCATCACCTACTCCATCAACCCCAAGGCGAAGTGGTCGGACGGCAGGCCGATCACCTGGACGGACTTCGCCGCCCAATGGAAGGCCATGAGCGGCCGCGACCGGGACTACCGGGTCGACTCGACCATCGCGTACGAGAACATCCAGAGCGTGGCCCGGGGAGCGAGCGACCGCGAGGTGGTGGTCACCCTCGCCCAGCCGTTCAACGAATGGCAGTCCCTGTTCACGCCGCTGTATCCGAGCACCACCAACGCGACCGCGGCGGCGTTCAACGCCGACTGGATCAACCGCATCCCGGTGACCGCGGGGCCGTTCCGGGTGGAGCGTCTCGACGCCAAGGGCAGGACGGTCACGCTCACGCGCGACCCCGCCTGGTGGGGCAGCCGGGCCAAGCTGGACGGCATCGTGTTCCGGACCGTGCGTCCCGACCAGATGGTCCACGCCTTCACCAAGGGGGACGTGGACGTCTTCGAGGTGGGCCCGTCCCCCGACGACTACGCGCGGGTCAGGGAGGCGTGGGACGCCGTGATCCGGCAGGCCGCGGGCACCCAGTACCGGCAGTTCACCTTCAACGGGGAGAGCCCGGTCCTGGCCGACGTGCGCGTGCGCGAGGCCGTCGCGGCGGCGCTCGACCGCCGCGGTCTCATGCAGGTGGACCTGAAGGGCCTCGGCTGGCCGGCCGTCACGCTGGACAACCACTTCCTCATGAACAGTCAGTACGGCTACCACGCCAACGCCGGGGAGATCGGCGCGTACGACCCGGGGCGGGCCGGGCGGCTGCTCGACCAGGCGGGCTGGAAGCTGTCGGGCAAGACCCGCGTGAAGAACGGCAAACCGCTCACGCTGCGCTTCGTCGTTCCCGACGGGATCGTCATGAGCGGGGTCGAGGCCGACGTGGCCCGGCAGATGCTCCAGCGGGTCGGCATCCGGGTCGAGGTGCGCAAGGTGTCCTTCGACGACTTCTTCGGCAAGCACCTCATCCCCGGCGACTTCGACATCACCGCCTTCGCCTACCCGAGCACGCCCTACCCGGTGTCGAGCGTCTTCGACGTCTACGCGAACGGCGAGAGCGGCGGCCGGGGCGACGACGTCGAGTGGTACTCCAACCTCGGGCGCAGCGGGAGCAAGCAGATCGACGACGCCATGTACCGCGCCGGCAGCACGCTCGACGCGGCCAAGGTGCCCGGCCTGCTGAACGAGGCCGACCGGCTCGTCTGGGACAAGGTCAACGTGCTGCCGCTCTACCAGTGCCCGCAGGGCGTGGCCGTGCGGTCCGCGCTGGCCAACATCGGGGCCGGCGGGTTCTTCGACCTCAGGTACGAGGACATCGGCTTCGCCTCGTGAACGGCGGTCGTGGTGTCAGGCGGGAGGCTCGTCGGGGATGTCGGCGATGTCATCCAGGGCGGCGGCCAGCTCGTCCGGATGGTCGCCGATCCGCTCGGCGATCTCGATGAGGACGTGCAGCACGTCGTGCCGGTCGTGCCCGAGGTCGAGGAGGCGCTGGGCGGCCTCCCACAGCTGCGGCGGGTCGCCGACCCACAGCCGCCCCGCGATCTCCTCGTGCCAGGCGAGGTGCTCCTCCAGGTCCGTACGGCCCAGCTCGCCGGCGTGGTCGATCTCCAGCAGGATGCGCCGGTCGGCCTCGTCCGCCGGGTTCAGCAGGTCGAGGTCGGTCGACCCGCGCATGCCCTGCAGCAGGGGAAACGCGAACGCGCGCCGGGCCAGCGCGGACAGGTCGCCGTCGGGCAGCAGCCGTTCCACGAGAGAGCGGTCCAGCCCGAAGGCGGCGGGGTCCCGGTAGGCCTCGGTGAACCGGGCCGTCGCCTCCCAGACCGCGTCGAGCGTGGCCCGCACGCCCTCTTCCGGCAGCCCGATCCTGGGGCCGGCGAACCGCACCCACGCCGACAGCACGTGCGGCATCGCGTCCTGCTCCGCCGGTGTGAGCAGGACCTTACGCGGCAGCCAGTCGAGCAGGAACGTCTCACACTTGGTCGGGCTCACCCGCATCGGCCGGCCGAAGTCCCGGTCGCAGCCGTAGTCGATGATGTGGTCGGCGCAGCGGGAGGCGGCCGAGGGGTCAGACAGGTTCTCCGCCGCGTCCGAGGCGAGGAACTCGGCCGCGAGCATCGCCCGGCGGTCGCGGCTGTAGGGGGCCTCGGTGTGCGCGGGGGCGGGCCTCATCCGCCCGGGCGGCAGCGCCTTGACGCGGGCCCGCGCGAACGCGTGATAGGCGCTGTAGCTGTCGCTCACGAGCTTCGGGCCCGTGCGGCCGTGCGCGGCGGCCCGGGTGGCCTTCATCGCGAACTCCAGCAGCGCGCGCGCCTGCTGCGGCTCCAGCTCCTCGAACCGCAGCAGCGCGTTGCCGTCCGCCTCCAGCCTGGCCTGCTCAAGCAGCTTGTCGACCTGTGACGACACCCAGGCGTCGCGGGCCATGCCGCCCATGTTGTAGTCGACGACCACGACCAGCGCGTGGCTGTCCTCGCCGTTGTAGGCGAACGTGCACACAACGGTGTCCTGGTCGCCGTACACGTCCCTGGAGACGTAGCAGCCGGTCGGTTTGACGGCGCCGACGCGGTCCGCCCAGCGGGGCCGGGCGACGTCGGACTCCATCAGCGCGAGCGCCGCTCCCTCGGCCTTGGCCGCCTGCCGGGCGGTGCCGAGGTAGGCGACGGATATGAGCAGGGTGAGCGCGGCCGGCGTGCCGGCCTTGGCCGCGTAGTCCACCAGGCCCTCGCCGAGGATCTGCTCGACGTCACCGCCGCGCAGCCGTCTGCCCCACCAGGCGCCGAGCATGTCGGAGACCATGAGCTCCGCGTCCAGCGGGCTGCGCACGGCGAGCAGTTCCCTGGCCGCCAGCAGCATCTCCGCGAACACGTCGTCCGGCGGCCGGGTCTCCCGGGGGTCACGTCGGCGCCGGCGACTCACGAGATCTCGCTCCGCTCGCTCACGGTCACCACCTTCTCGCATTCCCGCCGTGAAGGGCATCAGGAACACGGGCCGGTGACTTCCCCGTTATCTGCCGCTCCAGCCTACGGCGACGGAGGCGGAGGCGTCGTACGCCGCCTCACCTCCGGGAAGGCGGCGCCGAGTTGACCATACCCAGGAGGTGCTCCCTGGCGACCCGTTCGACGATCTCCGGGGTGACGTCGAGCCCCAGATGCTCGCCGCAGGCCCAGGTGTCGGCGACGCAGCGGGCGACTGCGGACAGGGGGACGGTCAGGAATTCCGCGGCCAGCCGGTCGGTCACGAGTTCCACCGGTTCACGGAGGCTCTGCTCCGGTGTCGGGCCGCCACTGATTCGTGCTGCGAGTATGGGCATGGACTGCATTCCTCGCTGAATGGGGACCTGCCGCCCCTTATTCCACCTCTTTCCCCGGCGGTGTCAACCCTTGGACGGTCACCTCCTTCGGCAGGTCACCTCCTCACCGGCCGCCGCGTGGGAAGCTTGGCCCATGCGTATCCGGCTCGCCCAGGATCCCGAGGCCGACGAGCTGCTCGGCCGCAGCCCCCTCGCACTGCTCGTCGGCATGCTGCTCGACCAGCAGGTGCCACTGGAGCGGGCCTTCGCGGGGCCCCGCGCGATCGTGAACCGGCTCGGCCGCGACCTGGACGCGCGTGAGATCGCCTCCTATGATCCTGACCAGTTCGCGGCCCTGCTCGCGGCGACGCCCGCCGTTCACCGCTATCCCAAGGCGATGGCGGCCCGCGTCCAGGCGCTCGCGACCTATCTCGTCGAGCACTACGATGGCTCGGCCGAGAAGGTATGGGAGGATGTCCGCGACGGTGCCGAACTGCTGCGCCGGCTGCTGGCCCTCCCCGGGTTCGGCCGGCAGAAGGCCCAGATCTTCCTGGCCCTGCTGGGTAAGCAGTGCGGTGTGCGCCCGGACGGCTGGCGTGAGGCGGCCGGGCCGTACGGCGAGGAGGGGGTGCACCGGTCGGTGGCCGACGTCGTGGACGCCGAGAGCCTGCAACTGGTCCGCGCGACCAAGCAGGAAGCGAAGCGGGCGGCCAAAAAGTAGGCCGGATCTTCCTGCGCGAGGCGCCGGTCTTTTGACAGGATGCGTTGACCGCATGGTGGGCGGGGCTTCCGTCCGCGTATGCCGATCGCCCATGATGTAGGGCAGATCTGCGCTACCAATCACAGTTATGGAGATGTGCCTCGTGGGAGACGCTGGCACGCGACGGAGGTGCCGACCATGAGCGCCGAAACCTCCGTGCCCCGGCCCCGGGAGCCCGGTTTGGACATATCAGACTCCGACCTCTTCAGAGGCCTGATGTCGGAGGCGCCGTTTGCCTTCGCGTTTTTTGGCCCGAATGGGTGTTTTGTCCGGGTCAACTCCACCTTTACCGAGCTGACCGGCCATCCTGTCGAGTTGCATCTTGACCGCCAGCCTGCCGAGCTGTTGCCGGCCGACCTGACCACCCTGATCGAGGCGGCGCTGCGCCGGGTCGCCGACGAGGCGCTGCCGGTCACCGACCAGCGCATCAGGACCCGCGCCGAGAACGGCGACACCCGCCACTGGACGATGTCGTTCTTCCCGCTCCACGGCGACGACGGCGTCATCGGGACCGCGCTCTTCGGGGTGGACGTGACCCAGCGGCAGTCGAACGAGGAACTGCTGGAGCGCAGCGAGGAACGCTACCGCTCGCTGGTGGAGTCGCAGCAGCAGCTCGTCTGGATCAGCTCGCCCAGCGGCACGGTGGTCGAGGACGCGCCCCAGTGGCGGGCCATCACCGGCCAGGGCCTGGAGGAGTACCTCGCGCACGGCTGGCTGGACGCGGTGCACCCCGACGACCGTCCGGGCACCGAGGAGGCGTGGCGCGAGGCGCTGCGCGGCCGGACGATGTTCGAGTGGAGCTACCGGGTGCGCACCCGGGCCAGCGGCTACCGGCACTTCGAGGTCCGGGCCGTGCCGATCATCAGGCACGGCCGCGTCGTGGAGTGGGTCGGAGCGAACACCGACGTCACGCCGCAGCGCGAGGCGGAGGAGATGCGCGGCCGCCTCACCGACCAGCTCGGCGCCGCCGCGCTGCGCACCGCCCGCCTGCAGGGCGCGACCGCCCAGCTCGCCGAGGCGCTCACCGTCGAGCAGGTGGTGCAGGTCATCATCGACGTCGGCCGCACGGCCCTCGCCGCCGACCACTCCTCCGTCGCCCTGCTCGACCAGGACCGGGGCACGCTGGATCTGATCAGCAGTGGCGGCATCCCGGACGCCCCGGGCGGGGAGATCGACCTCGCGCAGCCCAACGTGATGACGATGGCGGTCAACAGCCGGCGCCCGCTCTTCGCCGAGTCGCCCGACAGCCTGCGCGCCCAGCTCGTGGACGCCGGCGCCGACGAGGCGCGGATCTCCGAGTTCCTCGCGCAGACGGACGAGCGGGCCTGGGTGGGCCTGCCGCTGCTCGCGGCCGGGCGGGCGCTCGGCGCGTTGCGGTTCTCGTTCACGCGCACACAGAAGATCTCGCAGGAGGACGGCGTCTTCCTGGAGGCGCTGGCCGGGCAGTGCGCCCTCGCGGTCGAGCGGGCCACGCTGTTCGAACGCGAGCACAAGACGGCCGAGACGTTGCAGCGCAGCCTGCTGCCGGACCGCCTGCCGGTGGTTCGAGGGCTGATGCTGGCCCACCGCTTCCGCTCCGGCTCGCGCCACGTGCAGGTGGGCGGCGACTGGTACGACGCGTTCGTCCTGCAGGACGGCCGGGTGGCGGCCGTGGTGGGCGACGTCATGGGCAAGGGCGTCAAGGCCGCCGCCGGCATGGGCCGGATCCGCAACGCCATGCGGGCGCTCGCGCTGAACAACCCGCCCCCGGCGGCGGTGCTGACCGGGCTGGACCGCGTCTTCGAGGCGACCGAGGAGGAGGAGCAGGTCACCACCCTGGCGTACATGGTCGTCGAGCCCGGGACCGGGGAGGGCACGCTGGCCCTGGCCGGTCATCCGCCACCGCTGCTGGTCTCGCCGCAGGGTGTCGGGCTGCTGCACGAGACCGAGCCGGGCACTCCGCTCGGCTGGGCCACGAGCCGCAAGCAGTTCAGGTTCTGCGTGCCGCCGGGTCACACCGCCGTCCTGTACTCGGATGGTCTGGTGGAGAACCGCAAGCGTGGGCTGGACGCCGGGCTCAGGGAGCTTTCGTCCGTCGTGGCCGAAGCGCCCCCGGAGGTCCTGAACAGTCCGAATATGCTGCTCGATTTCCTGGTGGACCACATGCTGTCCGGGTATGAACAGGACGATGACGTAACGGTACTCGCGGTCCACGTTCCACCGGCCACGAAGAGTGACTGAATGAAACAGTCATAACGGTTGCAACCGGGTATCAGTGACCTCCTTCCGTACGCACTAGTGTCTCGGTCGGCCTAGGGTGGAGGAGCAACCGGCGGGACGCGGCCGTATCACGTGCCGTGGCGTGCCACAATGGCATGTCGCGGTCCGCGCGACCTCACCACCGGAAAAGAAGAAGCACCTGGGTCCATTCTCGCCATGCGTTCGTTCGAGAGGTGTTCGTGTCGCCTGCAAGTTCGACTCGCTCGAAGCCGTCGGAGCTGAACGAGCCAGTGATTCAGCAGCTCCTCGAGCGTGGGCGCTCGCAGGGTTTCCTCGAGTCCGAGGATGTCCGCAAGGCCTTCGAGGAAGCGGACATCCCGATGTCGCAAGCCGCTGGATTCCTGCGCAGCCTCAGCAAGGAGGGTGTGACCGTCGTGGTGACGGCCGCCGACTCCGCGGCTCCCAAGCGTTCTCGAGGTCAAGCCAAGCGCCGCACCACCGCGCCCGTCAAGAAGACCACCACCAAATCCGCAGCGGCCAAGGAGTCGCAGCCGGAGACCGTGACCGCCGTGGTGACCGACTCCGCGCCGGCCGCCAAGCCGGCGGCGAAGAAGCCCGCTCCGGCCAAGCCCGCTGCCGCCAAGGCTCCGGCCAAGCCCGCTCCGCCCAAGAAGGCCGCGCCTGCCAAGCCGGAGGCTCCCACCACGGGGCCCGAGGCCAAGGCGCCCAAGGCCGACTCGAAGCCGAAGTCCGCCGAACTCGCCGAGGACGACGAGGACATCGACCTCGAGGGTGACGTCGAGATCGAGGACTTCGACATCGAGGTCGAGGACGTCGAGATCGACGCCGAGGCGGAGACCGAAGAATCCGACGGCGACGCCGAGGCGGAGACCGAGGGCGACGAGCCCAAGGCCGAGGCGCTCGCCCAGTCCGAGGACGAGGTGCTGATCCTCACCGACGACGACGATGACGCGCCCGTCGCCCAGGTGGCGGCGGCCGGCGCCACCGCCGACCCGGTGAAGGACTACCTCAAGCAGATCGGCAAGGTGCCGCTCCTCAACGCCGAGCAGGAGGTCGAGCTCGCCAAGCGGATCGAGGCCGGCCTGTTCGCCGAGGAGCAGCTCGCCCAGGAGACCGACGGCCTGCCCGTCGACGTCCGCGCCGAACTGGAGTGGATCGCCGAGGACGGCCACCGTGCCAAGAACCACCTGCTGGAGGCCAACCTCCGTCTGGTGGTCTCGCTGGCCAAGCGGTACACCGGCCGCGGCATGCTGTTCCTGGACCTGATCCAGGAGGGCAACCTGGGCCTGATCCGTGCGGTCGAGAAGTTCGACTACACCAAGGGCTACAAGTTCTCCACGTACGCCACGTGGTGGATCCGGCAGGCGATCACCCGGGCCATGGCCGACCAGGCGCGGACCATCCGCATCCCGGTCCACATGGTCGAGGTGATCAACAAGCTGGCCCGCGTCCAGCGGCAGATGCTGCAGGACCTCGGCCGCGAGCCCACGCCGGAGGAGTTGGCGCGCGAGCTGGACATGACGCCCGAGAAGGTCATCGAGGTGCAGAAGTACGGCCGTGAGCCGATCTCCCTGCACACTCCGCTCGGTGAGGAGGGCGACAGCGAGTTCGGCGACCTCATCGAGGACTCCGAGGCGATCGTCCCGGCCGACGCCGTCAGCTTCACGCTGCTGCAGGAGCAGCTGCACTCCGTTCTCGACACGTTGTCGGAGCGGGAGGCGGGCGTGGTGTCGATGCGGTTCGGCCTCACCGACGGGCAGCCGAAGACCCTCGACGAGATCGGGAAGGTCTACGGCGTGACCCGCGAGCGGATCCGCCAGATCGAGTCCAAGACCATGTCGAAGCTGCGCCACCCCTCCCGTTCCCAGGTGCTGCGCGACTACCTGGACTGACGCACGGGGTCCATCGTCCCCCGGCCACGCACCACGGCCGCGGGGACGATGACGACTTTAACGCCCCCGTAACCTCGTGGTAGCGCCACGGGCACGTTGACGCTCCTAGGCTCGCGCCTCATGGGAGTGATCGAAGTGGATCGGGCGCGTGCTCGGGGGCCACGAGTGATCCCGGACCGCCCCTGGGCGGACACCATGCTCGACGAGGCGGTCGAGGCCGCCCGCGGAGGCGACCTCAGACCGGGGGCGGCCGTCCTCGCGGACAGCAGGGGCGACCCGGAGATCCGATCGCTGCGGACGGAGGCGCTGTCACGCGCCGTCGTGGGGGCGAGCCGGGCGATCGAATCGCTGCTCGCCCGCGACCAGGGCAATCCCGACCTGTGGCTGTGGTTCGGCCGGGCGCGGCTGGAGGAGGCATGGGAGCTGCGGCCCGACGTACGGGCCAGAGCGGTGCAGGCGGACCGGCTGCGGGTCTACCAGAGGGCGATGGAACAGGCCAGGCAGCCGCTGCTGACGGCGGCGACGCTCGCGCCGGGCGACCCGGTGCCCTGGGAGTGCCTGATGTGGCTGGCCATCGGGCTTGACCGGCCACGGACCGACAAGGACGCGGTCTGGTACGAGTGCTCGCGCCGATGGCCGACGCTGTATTCGGGGGCGCTGGCCCGCCTGATCACGCTGTCTCCCGGCTGGGGCGGCACCGCGCAGGAGATGCTCGGCTTCGCCCGCTCGGCCGCCGCGCACGCCCCGGAGGGCAGCCCGCTCCCGGCGCTCGTGCCGCTGGCCCACTTCGAGATCGTCGCCGCCGACCGCATGCCGATGTCCCGGGGCGGCTGGTTCTCCTTCGAGGCCCAACGCGAGATCGTCTCGGCCGCCGGCCACTGGGCCGAGCGGCGCCTCGGCGGGGCGCACCCGCGCGCGATCGAGGCGCACAACGTCTTCGGCGCCGCCTTCTACCTGTCGGATCTGCGGCGTCCGGCGCGCGGGCACCTCGCCAGGACGGGCGGCCGCTTCAGCCGGTTGCCCTGGTCGCACCTCGGCGATCCGGGGCAGCAGTACCGCCGGGCCTGCGCCCGGCTCAATGTCTGAAACCGGTGGCCGTCGGAGCCGGGACGGTCCGGAGCGCGAGGTGCTCGCGGGTTTCGGCCGCGGGATTCAGTCGTTCACGATCACGTCGAGGGTCCACGGCCGTCCCCGCCCGGCGGGCGCCGTCAGTTCCACCCGATGCCCGAGGCCGGTCAGCAGGCCGGCGAGGTCCGCGGCCGTGCGGGGCCGGCCGGGGGTCTCGACGAGCGAGCGGGCCACCATGCCCCGGGTGGCCTTCGCCATGTGGCTGACGACGGTCCGCTTCCCGGCCGCCTCCCTCAGCACCCGTACGGCCACGCCGCGCTCGCCGGGCTGCCAGGCGGCGGCGTACGTCGCGGACCGCATGTCCACCACGAGACCCTTCGTCGTGTCGAGCACCGCGGTGACGGACGGCCGCCAGAACGCGGCGAGGCCGCCCATCGGCGGCAGCCGTACGCCCATGGACAGCCGGTAGGGCGGCACGCGGTCGGACGGGCGCAGCAGGCCCCACAGCGCCGAGAACACGACGATCCTCCGGTCGGCCCGCCTCCGGGCCTCGGGGGAGAGGGTGGCCAGGCCCAGGTTGTCGTACAGCACGCCGGTGTAGAGGGCGGCGACGGGCAGCGTGCGCGCCGTGGGCAGCGCCAGGTTGCGCTCGATCTCGCCGGCCTGCCCGTCCGACAGGCCGAGCACGTCGCGCGCCTCGGGAGTGTGGCAGAGCGACACGAGGGCGTCGAGGACCTTCTCGCGCGGGGAGGCGAGTTCGGGGAAGCTGAGCCGGCGCACGGCGGAGGTGCCCCGGTCGGCCTTCCCTTCCGACGGCGGAAGCAGGATGAGCACGGTTCCGCAGCCTACTGTGCCCCTACCGGAGAGGCCCCTACCGGAGAGGCCCCTACCGGAGAGGCCCCGACCGGAGAGGCCCCGACCGGGGAGTTCTCCCCGATCGGGGCGCCGCGTCCCGGCGCTCACTCCCGGCCGGTCTCCACCGCCTTGAGCACGGCCTCCGCGATCGAGCGCGGATCCACGCCGAAATGCCTGCGGACCGCCTCTCGGGTGCCCGACAGCCCGAACCCGTCGGTGCCGAGCGAGGTCCACGGCCGGTCGATCCACGGGCTGATCTGGTCCGGCACCGCGCGCATCCAGTCGCTGACCGCGACCACCGGACCCGTCGTCCCGGCCAGGGCCTGCCGGATGTACGGCACGCCCGTCGCGGTCATGGCGTCGCGGCGCAGCTCGCTCCAGGAGGTGACCGACCACACGTCGACGCCCAGGCCGTACTCCTCCCGGAGCAGCCGCTGCGCCTCCAGCGCCCAGTGGATCGCGGTGCCGCTGGCCAGCAGGTGGGCCTGACCGCCACCGGCGGCGTAGCGATAGATCCCCCGCAGGATGCCCTCCTCGACGCCCTCCGGCATCGGCGGCTGGGGCATCGGCTCGTTGTAGACGGTCAGGTAGTAGAACACGTCCTCGCCGCCGGGGCCGTACATGCGCCGCAGGCCCTCACGCACGATCGTCCCCACCTCGTAGGCGAAGGCGGGATCGTAGGCCAGGCACGCCGGGTTGGCGGAGGCGAGGAGCTGCGAGTGACCGTCCGCGTGCTGCAGGCCCTCCCCGGTCATCGTGGTCCGGCCCGCGGTGGCGCCGACGAGGAACCCCCGGCCGAGCTGGTCGGCCAGTGCCCACATCTGGTCGCCGGTGCGCTGCCAGCCGAACATCGAGTAGAAGATGTAGAAGGGGATCATGACTTCGCCGTGGGTGGCGTAGCTGGAGGCCGCGGCCGTGAACGACGCCATCGACCCGGCCTCGGTGATGCCCTCCAGCAGGATCTGCCCGTCGGACGCCTCCTTGTACGCCAGCAGCAGGTCCCGGTCGACGGACTCGTAGCGCTGGCCCAGGGGCGAGTAGATCTTGGCGGTGGGGAACAGCGACTCCATGCCGAACGTCCGGGCCTCGTCGGGCACGATCGGCACCCAGCGGCGTCCGGTCTCCGGCTCCTTCATCAGGTCCTTGACCAGGCGGACGAAGGCCATCGTCGTCGCCACCGGCTGCTTCGAGCCCTTCTCCAGGGCCCGGAACGGCGCCTCACCCGGGGCCGGCAGCGGGCGGTAGGAGACCGTGCGGCGGGGGACGGGCCCGCCCAGCTCGCGGCGCCGCTCGGCGGCGTACCGCGCCTCCGGCGAGTCCGGCCCGGGATGCAGGTACGGCGGCAGGTCGCCGTCGAGAGCCTCGTCCGGCACCGGCAGGCCGAGCCGGTCGCGCAGCGCGCGGAACTCGTCCTGGGTGAGCTTCTTCATCTGGTGGTTGGCGTTGCGGGCCTCGATCCCCGCACCGAGGGTCCAGCCCTTCACGGTCTGCACGAGGATCACCGTGGGCGCGCCGCGGTTGTCCAGGGCCCGGCGGTAGGCGGCGTAGACCTTCCGCGGCTCGTGGCCCGCTCGGGAATGGCCCACGATCCGCCGCAGGTCGTCGTCCGAGCAGGGCACGTCCAGCCCCTGGAACAGCCGCTCCCTGATGTAGGCGCCCGTCGAGGCGGCGAACGTCTGGAACTGCCCGTCCGGCACCTCGCCCAGCCGGGCCACCAGCTCGTCCGAGCCGAGCAGGCCGTCCCACTCCCGGCCCCACAGCGCCTTGACGACGTGCCAGCCCGCGCCCCTGAAGACGCTCTCGAGCTCCTGCACGATGCGGGTGTTGCCCCGCACCGGCCCGTCGAGCCGCTGCAGGTTGCAGTTGATCACGAACGTGAGGTTGTCGAGCCCCTCGCGGGCGGCCAGGGTGAGGGCGGCCGTGGACTCGGGCTCGTCCATCTCTCCGTCGCCGAGGAAGGCCCATACGTGGCTGTGCGAGGTGTCCTTGATGCCGCGGTTGTGCAGGTAGCGGTTGAACCTGGCCTGGTAGACCGCGTTGAGCGGGCCGAGGCCCATGGAGACGGTGGGAAACTGCCAGAAGTCCGGCATGGACCGCGGATGGGGGTACGACGGCAGCCCGCCCTCGGGCTCGCGCCTGAACAGGTCGAGCTGGGCTTCGCTCAGCCTGCCCTCGAGGAAGGCCCGGGCGTAGACGCCCGGGGAGGCGTGGCCCTGGAAGTAGACCTGGTCGCGGCCGCCGTTGAAGAAGTGGTTGAAGCCCACCTCGTACAGCCAGGCGGCCGAGGCGTAGGTCGCCAGGTGACCGCCGAGCCCCAGCCGGCTCCCTCTGGTGATCATCGCCGCGGCGTTCCACCGGTCGTACGCGGCGATGCGTGCCTCCAGCTCCAGGTCACCCGGGTAGACGGGCTCCTCCGAGGTCGGCACGGTGTTGATGTAGCGGGTGGTCGTGGCCAGCCGCTTCAGCAGGTAGTCGACCCGTTCGGGGCCGGCTGCACGGCGGACCGCCTCGAGGGATTCAAGCCATTCGGCGGTCTCCTGCGGATCCAGGTCTTCGTCCATGGATTCATTAAACACCCTATGATCGATCATCGGATGTATGCCCGTGCGGCCCTATCATCGGGTCGTGGAACACGTCGTGCGGTCGCCGCTTCGCGACCAGATCCGGCAGACCGTGCTCGACGGCCTGGCCGACGGCCGGTGGAAGCCCGGCGACCGCCTCGTCGAACGGCGGATGGCGGCCGAGCTCGGGGTCAGCCAGGCCCCGGTGCGTGAGGCGCTGCGCGAACTGGAGGCGCTCAGGCTCATCGAGTCCGCGCCCAACAGAGGCGCGCGGGTCCGCAGGCTCACCAGGGGCGACCTCCGCGAGGTGTACCAGGTGCGGGCGGGCCTGGAGGAGACGGCCGTCCGGCTGGGCAGGCCGCGCGTGGAGGCGTTGCGTGCGCACGTCAGTCGCCTGCACGAGGCGGCGGCCGCCGGTTCCCCGCGCGATCAGGTGCGGCACGGCGTCGCCTTCCACCGGGAGATCGTGAAAGCCTCGGGCAACGAGGTGCTGCTTGCGGTGTGGGAGTCGCTCGGCATCGAGGTGTGGACCCACCTGTCGATCCGCCTGTTCCGGATGTGCCCGCACGAGAACGCCGCCGACCACGAACCCCTCGTGGAGGCGTTCGAGCGAAACGACCCCGAGGTGGGCGTCCTGCTGCGGGAGCACGTGCTCGGCTACGCCCCGACAGAGCCGGACACGGCCGAGCCCGGGGGAGCGGGCTAGCCCTTCTGACCGGTCGTGGCGATGCCCTGGACGAAGTAGCGCTGGCCGGCGAAGAAGACGACGACGAGCGGCAGCGTGGTGATCACGCTCGCGGCCAGGACGATCTCCCACTTGGGGTCGCCGCCCTGGTAGAACTGGTCCACCACGGCCTTGAGCCCGCGTGGCAGCGTGAACAGCGCGGGATCCTGCAGGTAGATCAGCGGCTTCAACAGGTCGAACCAGCTCGCCTTGAGCTCGAAGATGAACGCGATGATCAGGGCCGGGCGGCCGAGGGGCAGCGCGATCCGCCAGAACAGGTCGAGGTAGGACGCGCCGTCCACCCTGGCCGCCTCGAACACGTAGCGCGGGATGCCGAGGAAGAACTGGCGCAGCAGGAAGATGTAGAACGCCGACCCGAACAGGTTGCCCGCCCACAGCGGCACCTGCGTGCCGGTCAGGCCGACGGAGTTCCAGATCAGGTACGTCGGCACGAGCGTGACGGCCGCGGGGAGCATCATCGTGGCGAGCACGCTGCCGAACAGCACGCCGCGCCCGGGGAAGCGGAAGTAGGCGAACCCGAAGGCGACGAACGCGCTCGACACGGTCACGGTGAGGGCCGCCGTGACCCCCACGACGACCGTGTTGAACAGCCAGGCCGGCATCGGCGCGGCGTCCCACACGTTCGCGTAGTTCTCCGGGGCGAACGGGTGTGGCCAGGGCAGGAACGGGTCGGCGAACGTCCGGTCGCGCGGCTTGAGCGAGGCCACGACCAGCCACACGAACGGGTAGAGGAACACCGCCGCGGCGGCCGAGAGCATGATGAGGAAGAACGCCCTGCGGGTGCCCGCCGTGCCCGGGCGGTCGTCGCGCGCGGCCTCCCGCGCCCGCTCCGCCACGCCGGCGCCCCCCGGCGGCGTACGGCCCGCCGCCGCGGTCATCGCGTCCCTCCCGGAGGCTCGGCCTCGTAGTAGACGAACCGCTTGCCGACCTTGACCTGCACGATCGTGATGATCCCGATGATCGCGAACAGCAGCCAGGCGAGCGCCGACGCGTAGCCCATGTGCAGGAACTGGAAGCCCTGCTGGAAGAGATAGACGACGTAGAACAGGGCCGAGTCCCCGTAGGAGTGCTGCGCGGTCTGGTTGCCGAAGAACATCGTGTATACCTGGTCGAACATCTGCAGCGCCGCGATCGTGTTGACGATCAGCACGAAGAACAGCGCTGAGCTGATCATCGGCAGCGTGACCGAGCGGAACCGCTGCCAGGGGCCGGCGCCGTCGATCATCGCGGCCTCGTACAGGTCGCGCGGCACGTTGCGCAGCGCCGCGAACAAGATGATCGTGGTCGAGCCGAGGTTCCACAGCGACATGAGCACGATGCCGGGCTTGACCCACGCGGGGTCGGTCGTCCACTGCGGCCCGTCCACGCCGAAGAGCCCGAGGAACTGGTTGACCAGCCCCGCCTGGCCGTTCAGCAGGAACAGGAACAGCACGCCCACCGCGACGTACGGCGTCATGGACGGCAGGTAGAACGCCGTGCGGAAGAATCCGGCGGCCCGGCCGGTGACGCGGTTGAGCATGAGCGCCAGCACCAGTGAGATCACCAGCGCCAGCGGCACGTGCAGGACCGTGTAGAAGGCCGTGTTGCCGATCGCCCTGGCGACCTTCGGGTCCTCCAGCATCGCGGCGTAGTTGCCGAGGCCGGCGAACTTCGGCGTGGAGATCAGGTCGTAGTCGGTCAGCGAGAGCACGAGGCTCGCGACCATGGGCCCGGCCTGGAACACCACCAGGCCGATCAGCCACGGCAGCAGGAACACGTAGGCCCAGCGGGCCTCGTGGCGGGCCAGTCCGGAAAGCGGGCGGGCCACGTCAGCCCGCCGCGGCCCGGAGGGCCTTGGCGGCCTCCTGATGCGCCTGGGAGAGGGCGGCCTTCGCATCCTGGCGTCCCTGCATCACCCGGGTCGCCGCATCGATCCACGCGGTGCGGAACTCCGCCGCGGCGGCCGACTGCGGGACGACGAAGCCCTTGTCCTGCACGCCCGTGATCGTCGTGGTCGCGTCGTCGTACGGCGTGTGCCCGCTCGGCTTGACGATCTGGGAAAAGATCTCCCGGTCGGCCTTGGCGTTGGCCGTGAACGTGCCCGGGTAGGGCTTGCCCTCCTGAGCCCGCTTGGCCGCCCGTGCCTTCGCCGCCGCGATCCAGGTGTCGGCCGAGGTCATCGTCTTGATCCACTGGCAGGCGACGTCCGGGTGCCTGGCCCCCTTGGGGATGACCCAGCCGTTGCCGCCGACCATGGTGATCGGATTGCCCTGTCTGTCCTTGAACGGCAGCACGGTGATCTTCGCGTCGGGGGAGGTGCTCGCCAGGGAGGTGACCAGGAAATGCTCGGTGAGCATCATCCCGATCTGGTCCTCGGTGATCGGGTTCTTCTCGCCGAAGTAGTCGAAGGTGTCGGTGAACGCCTTGAGCTTGGTCCAGCCGCCCTGGTCGTCGAGCAGCCCGTTGGCGTAGTCGAGCGCCTCCGCGACCTTCGGATCGTCCAGACGGGAGGTCTTCCCGTCCGCGGACAGCAGGTCGGCGCCGTTCGCCTTGGCCCACAGGGGGAGGAACTCCGGCAGCTTGGGATAGAAGCCGAAACGCTCGATCCTGCCGCCGGAGACCTTGTTCATCTTTCCGGCCAGGGCGGCCAGGGCGTCCCAGTCGGAGGTGTCGATGCTCGCCGGGTCCACCCCGGCGTCCTTGGCGGCCTTGTCGTTCACCAGCAGGATGATCGAGGTGTAGAACTCCGGCACGCCGTACCACCTGCCGTTCAGCTTCACCTGCTGCTGTGCGGCGGGATAGAAGTCGGACATCGGAATGCCCTCCTCGGCCACGCAGTCGTCCAACGGCTGGATCGCGCCTCTGGCGGCGTACGTGCCGATCAGCTGGCGGTCCAGGTAGACGACGTCCGGCGGGTTGCCGCTCGCCACCGCCGACAGGAACGCCTGCTCGTCGAACTGGCCCTGGTTGACGGTGAGCCTCACCTCGGGATGGGCCTTCCTGAAGGCGTCCGCCCGGGTGGTGGCGATCTCGTCGGGGAAGCCGAAGCCCATGATGGTCAAGGCGGCACCGCCGCCCGCGGCTCCCACGCCGCCGCACGCGAACAGGGGCAACACCGCTGCCAGGGCTCCTGCGAGCACGACCATGCCGGTACGGTTCCTGCGCGAGGGGGACACCGCCGCTCCCTTGAGGGGGTCCGAGGAATCGAAGGCACCCCCACTGCCCCAGGCGCAAGATCTGAACCCGAGCAGTGCAGGTCAACTAGGCTGCGGCGGGTGAGTGAGGAAATCGCACAGTTCGACCTGCTGGTGGATGAGGCATGGCCGGCGCCGGGGCGGGCCGAGGACGGCGGCTGGGTCTACCGGCACGCGGGCGGCGTGACGAAACGGGCCAACTCGGTGCTGCCGCTGGGAGAGTGCGCGGACCTGCCGGAGGCGGTCGACCGGGCCGAGCGCTTCTACGCGGGCATCGGGCAGCCCTGCGTGTTCTCGGTCGGCATGGGCGCGACGCCCGGGCTCGACGACGAACTCGGCCGCCGGGGCTACCGGCTCGTGGATCCCACTTTGGTGATGACCAGGCCGCTCACCGGCGATGAGCCTGCCGCCGATGCGGCGGTGGAGGACAGGCCGTCGCAACGGTGGCTGCGCACCTGGTGGAGCGTGGACGGCGGGCGTCACGCGGACACCGGAGAGGTTCCGGCGCGGGTGTGGGGCGAGCGGATCCTCGCCGGGGTGCCCGCGGGGTACGTCCTCCGTGAGGAGGGCGCCGTGGGAAGAGGCGTGCCGCAGGGACGGTGGCTGGGGATCTACTGCATGGCGGTCGAGCCGCACGCCAGGCGGCGCGGCCTTGGTGCGGCCGTCCTGCGCGCCCTGCTCGCCTGGGGACGGCGGGGCGGTGCCGACAGCGCGTACCTGGTGGTGACAGAGGCCAACGCCGGCGCCCGCGCGCTCTACGAGCGGGAGGGCTTCACCGTCGCCGGCCGCTATCACTACCGTGTGCGGCCCTGACGGCGCCACCGCCGGGGAGGCGGCGCGCCGGCTCGGGCCGGTTCTCTATGGCGGCGGCGTGCTGAGCGGACATCGTCGTCCGGCTCCGGCACGCCGCCGAAGGGTCAGCGATCGCTGTCAGGGGCGGTCGCGGGGGATTCACTGAGTCGGGCCGACTCGTCCTGGATCTCAGCACCTTTGTCGCGCAGCACAGTCACGTGCTGACGCCCGTGGTGGGCGCAGAACAGCAACTCCCCACCCACGGGCAGGGTCGCGCGGATGTAGGCCTGAGCACCGCACCGGTCACACCGGTCCAGGGCCGTCAGCGGCTTGATGGGGGCGAGAGCTCCAGTCACGTATCGCCTTTCGGGTCGCCCCACGATCGTGGGGACGTTGGCGTCAGTCACTTGGGACAACATCTAACCGGATGAGGGCCTTCCCAATCATGCTGCGACTACGCCCAGAGCAGAATGATCCGGAAAGTGACCGGGATCACATCGAAAGTGCCGGTCATCATGCTGCGCCTGGCAAGCTTGTACGCGTAGAAACATGAGTGACGTTAAGCTGCGTACGCGTGTTCGATTGATAAGTAGGAGCTGGGTGTGACTGCGGTTCGCGCGGAGACGGGATACACCGCCCGTCACCTCTCTGTGCTCGAAGGCCTGGAGGCCGTCCGCAAGCGCCCGGGCATGTACATCGGCTCCACGGATACGCGTGGCCTCATGCACTGCCTGTGGGAGATCGTGGACAACGCGGTCGACGAGGCGCTCGCGGGCTACTGCACGCGGATCGAGGTCGAGCTGCACGCGGACGGCTCGATCGAGGTGCGCGACAACGGGCGCGGCATCCCCGTCGACATCGAGCCCAAGAGCGGCCTGGCCGGAGTCGAGCTCGTCTACACGAAGCTCCACGCGGGCGGCAAGTTCGGCGGCGGCTCCTACGGCGCGTCGGGCGGCCTGCACGGCGTCGGCGCCTCGGTGGTCAACGCGCTGTCCTCCCGGGTCGACGTGGAGGTCGACCGCGACGGCAAGGTCCACCAGATCAGCTTCCGCCGGGGCGTGCCCGGCGTGTTCGACGGCGAAGGACCGGGCGCCAAGTTCCGCAAGAAGTCGGGCCTGCGCGACGGCGGCCCGGCCCCGCGCGACCTCACCGGCACCCGCGTGCGTTTCTGGGCCGACCGGCAGATCTTCCTGCCCGAGGCGGAGGTCTCGCTCGACGAGATCCACGTGCGGCTGCGCCAGACGGCCTTCCTGGTGCCGGGACTCACGCTCGTGGTGCGCGACGTCCGCGGCGAGGAGCCGGTCGAGGAGACGTTCCGCTTCGACGGCGGCATCGGCGAGTTCACCGAGTTCCTGTCCCGTGACGAGGCCGTGTGCGAGGTGCTGCGGCTGCAGGGCGAGGGCCACTTCCACGAGACGGTCCCCGTGCTCGACGAGCAGGGCCACATGACGCCGACGGAGATCGAGCGTGAGCTCACCGTCGACGTTGCGGTCCGCTGGGGGAAGGGCTACGAGACGACCGTACGCTCCTTCGTGAACGTGATCGCCACGCCGAAGGGCGGCACCCACGTCGCCGGCTTCGAGCGGGCGCTGGTCCGCACGGTCAACGAGCAGCTGCGGGAGACCCGGCTGCTCAAGAACGGCGACGAGCCGGTGACCAAGGAGGACATCCTCGAAGGGCTCACCGCGGTGGTCACCGTGCGGGTTCCCGAGCCGCAGTTCGAGGGGCAGACCAAGGAGGTGCTCGGCACCTCGGCGGCCAGCCGCATCGTCGCTCACGTGGTCAGCCGGGAGCTCAAGGCGCTGTTCGCCAATCCCAAGCGGGCGCAGAAGCAGCAGCTGCGCGCGGTGCTCGAGAAGATCGTCGCCGCCGCCAAGGCCCGCATCGCCGCCCGCGAGCACCGCGACAACCAGCGGCGCAAGTCCGCCCTGGAGAACTCGGCGCTGCCCGCCAAACTGGTCGACTGCCGCAGCGACGACGTCGACCGCAGCGAGCTGTTCATCGTCGAGGGCGACTCCGCCCTGGGCACGGCCAAGCTCGCCCGCGACTCGGAGTTCCAGGCGCTGCTGCCGATCCGCGGCAAGATCCTGAACGTGCAGAAGGCGTCGGTCGCCGACATGCTCAAGAACGCCGAATGCGCCGCGATCATCCAGGTGGTGGGCGCAGGGTCCGGCCGCTCCTTCGACATCGAGGCGGCCCGCTACGGCAAGATCATCTTAATGGCCGACGCGGACGTGGACGGCGCGCACATCCGCTGCCTGCTGCTCACGCTCCTCCATCGCTACATGAAGCCGATGGTCGAGGCCGGGCGGGTGTTCGCCGCCGTGCCGCCGCTGCACCGCATCGAGGTCACCAACCCCGGGCGTGGCAAGGACAAGTACATCTACACCTACAGCGACGCCGAGCTGCACAAGGTCCTGCGCGACCTGGAGCGGCGCGGCAAGCGCTGGAAGGACCCCGTGCAGCGTTACAAGGGCCTCGGTGAGATGGACGCCGACCAGCTCGCCGAGACGACGATGGACCCCCGTCACCGTGTCCTGCGCCGCGTCAAGATCGAGGACGTGGAGGAGGCCGAGCACATCTTCAGCCTCCTCATGGGCAGCGACGTCGGCCCGCGCCGCGAGTTCATCATCGGCAGCGCCGCCGAGGTGGACCGCGACCACATCGACGCCTGACCGGTGCCGGCGGGGCTCACTGTCGTGAGCTCAGCATCCCTGGGCGGAGAGGAAGTCGAAGAGCTCCGGATGGAAGTTCACCGTCCGGCAGGCGTAGGTCCCGAACGGGATGGCGACCGTCCCGCCGCCGACGGTGCCGGTGGTGCTCGGCCCCGTGCAGCCGCTTGCGAGGATGACGTAGCCGACTATGTCGGATAAGAAGTTCCGGCTGCCGCTCGTGCAGGTGTAGGTGGCGGCACCCTGCGCCGCGGCGGGAGCGGCGGTGACGGCGCTCGCCAGGACGACTGCGGCGCAGATCGTGGACACGCGCGTGACCAGAGCCTTCATGGGGGGGCGTCCTTCCGGGGGAGGAGATGCGCGGACGCGTGCCTTCCTACCCGGACAACCCTGGCCCGATCTGGCAGGCGGCGTCCGGAAGCGGCCAGTTTCCGAACGCGGCCAGCCGAATGTGATCAGTCGAATGCGGCCGGTATCCGAACGCCGCCGGGGGTGGCCCGGGCTGCGCGAGGTAGGACGGCCGGGGGCCCGGTCAGGGCTTGACCTCGCGCAGGCGTCCGGTCTCGACCTCGTAGACGAAGCCCCGCACCGAGTCCTTGTGCGGGATGAACGGGTCGGCCTTGATGCGGTTGAGCGACTGGACGACGTCGGCGTCGAGATCGGAGAACGCCTCGGCGGCCCAGTCGGGCTTGATCCCGACCTCCGCCTCGATGTCCCGGCGGAAGCCGTCGTCGGTGAAGGTCAGCATCCCGCAGTCGGTGTGGTGGATGAGGATGATCTCGCGCGTGCCGAGCAGGCGCTGGCTGATCGCCAGGCTGCGCCGCTCGTCGGCGGTCACCACGCCGCCGGCGTTGCGGATCACGTGAGCGTCGCCCTCGTTCAGCCCGAGCAGGCCGTACACGTTCAGCCGGGCGTCCATGCAGGCGAGGACGGCCACACCGCGCGCCGGAGGCAGCGGCAGGCGCCCCTTGTCGAAGACCGCGGCGTATCGCTCGGCGTTCGCGAGGAGATCGTCGGTGACGCTCATGTGGTGCCCTTTCGGATCGCGGGAATCGCTGGCCCCACTGTTGCCGGTTATTCCTACCAAGTCAATAGGTAAGTGACCGTCCGTGAAAGAGGGATTCCCGATGGTCACCGGGCTCAGCCGGACTCGATCTCCAGTGTGCTGACCCGGTTGCGGGCCTCCAGCATGCCCTCACGGTAGAGATCGTCCCAGTTGGGGTCGTCGTCCCGGATGGCCCTGACCGTCTGCCGGGTCACCTCCACCGGCCCGTTGCGGCCGGGGGTGACCTTCCGTACGACGATCAGGGTCCAGCCGTTCTCCATTACCGTGTCGGCCTCCCAGCGGGCCCCGCCCGTGGTTCGCCCGGACGCCGGCTTCGCGCCGCGTGCGAGTGTCACGAGCAGATACACGAGCACGGCGATGACGATGAGCGTCATCGGAAGGGCGAGCAGGCGCATCGGGGTTCCCGGCTCCCTACTTGGTGGGCAGAGCGACGCCTCCAGTATTGCCCGGCGCGTAGACCGTGATGCCCTGGGGCAGAGCCTTGAGCTTCTCGATCTCCGCACAGGTGGGGCACCTGTTGTAGCCGTCCTGCCGGGCCTTGTTGGCATCCGCCTCGGCGCGCGCCTGGGCGACCTTCGCCTGCGCCTCGGTGACCTTCGCGAACGCGGCCTGCGCCTGGTTGACCGCCTCCTGCACCTCGGTGGGCAGGGTCACCCGGGAGAGGTTGAAGTGGATGCCGGTGAGGTAGTCGGCGCCGAGGGTCGACTTGAGGTCCTCGGCCAGGCTCGTGTTCACCGCCTCCTGGATTTTGGCGATGTTGCCGTTGTTGCCCTGCTGCGGCGCGCCCGCGTTCTGCTGGCCGCCGCTGTTGTTCTGCACGAGGGCGCAGGAGGAGACCAGCTCCGCGCAGCGGAAGTTGTTGATCTGGGCGCGCAGGTCGTTGTCGATCACCGGCCGGATGATCTGGTCGAGGAAGGCGGACCAGCCGTCGTCGCCATCGTAGGGGTAGTAGGTCTTGCCGCTGGTGTCGCGGAACTTGCGCGTGCCGAACTTGTCGTCGAACGACTTCAGCGTCGCGTGGTCGAGGTTGAGGCCGAAGTACAGCGTGCCTTCGATGCCCATGTTGACGCCGTCGCTGCTCGGCACGTTCACCACGTCGACGCCGGACCTCTCGCCGTGGCCGGCGTTCGAGGTGATCGTGTAATACCGCTGCTGGGCGGGGTAACGGTGGATCTGCGACCACCAGCCGATCCAGGTGACTCCCGAACCGGGGTCGATGACCTGGCGGACCTTGTTGTCGTCGAGCGGGCCGCCGTCGCGGACGACCGCCACCTCGCCGCCGCTGGTGCGCTCGAACCCGCTGAACGCGCCGATGAGGGCCGGCGCCCCGGCGACGATGAGCACGAGGATCGCCACGATGGCGATGCCCCGGTAGGACCGGCGCGACGTGCCGCCGGAGGCAGCGGGGGAAGAGCGGGGCATACGGGCTCCTTGTGGGGGCGCGGAACCGGTGGCGGTACCGGGGAAAAAATCACATGTCGTCGGCAGGACAACGTAGCAGCCCGGCGCCCCGGTTCCTGGCCGGCGGCCGCGACGACGTCAGCGCGCGAGGCCGGGCGTGAGCTCGTCGGCCACCGGCCGCGTGACCCCCCGGCCGATCAGCGCCATGAGCTTGCGCGGCCGGCGTGGCATGAGGTGCGCCATCGTCAGGGTGCCCCGGCCCGGTGCCACGTAGCCGCAGTCACGGTCGAAGGCGCGCAGGGCCGAGGTGACGACCTCATCAGGCGTGGTCATCTTGGCCCCGATGGCGGCCTTCCTGGTGCCGATCCGGTCGAAGAACGCCGTCTCCACCGGTCCGGGCGTCACGGCGAGCACCTTCACGCCGCTGCCGCGCAGTTCGCTCCACAGCGCGAGGCTGAAGTTGAGCACGAAGGTCTTCGACGAGCCGTAGGTGGCGAAATACGGGGTGATGCTGAAGCCTGCCGTGGATCCTACGTTGATCATCCCGCCGGCGCCCCGCGCGAGCATCCCGGGCACGAACGCGTGGGTCAGTCCCACCAGCGCGACGACGTTGACCATGAGCTCCTGGTGCTCGCGTTCAGGGGCGATCCGGGCGAAGTGGCCGGCCGTGCCGAAGCCCGCGTTGTTCACGAGCAGGTCCACGGTGAGTTCGCGGGCGGCGACCTCCTCGGCGACCCGGGTGGCCGCGTCGGGGGCGGACAGGTCCTGGACGAGCACCTCGGCCCGCACGCCATGGTCGCGGCGTATCTCGGCCGCGAGCGCCTCAATCGCCGGTGCGGACCTGGCGACCAGGACGACGTCGTGGCCGCGGGCGGACGCCGAACGCGGCATGCGAGCGATCATGACGGCGGCGGAAGAGGTGTTGAGCGGTAACCCGCTGGCCACGATGGAGCAGGTCGCCGAGGCGGCGGGCGTGGCCAGGGCGACCGTGCACCGCAGGTTCGCCAGCCGTGAGGCGCTGATCGAGGCCATGGAGGTGGCCGCGTGGCGGGAGATCCAGGAGGCGGTGCTCGCCGCGCGTCCGCACACCGCTCCTGCACTGGTGGCGCTGCGCCAGGCCACCGCCACCATCGTGCAGATCAAGCTCGGCTGGCGATTCACACTCGCCCGCGAGTTGCCGCTCAGCGAGGAGGCCCAGGCCGTGCAGGCCGAGGTGATGGAGGTGTGCGAGGCGGTCTTCGCCAAGCTGCTGGGCCCCGACGCCGACATCGTGTGGGCCAGATCCGCTGCCGCGAGCGCCCCGCACGGCGGGGCCGCGACCGCCGGCCGGGGGACGCAGACCCCGGAGAAGGCGCCCCGCCCGTCCCGTACGGCAGGCCCGGAGCCCGCCGTACGGGACGGAAGGGGGTCAGAGTTCGACGGCCTGGAGCCGTCCCGTGTGCACGTCGTACAGCGCGCCGCCCACGACGAGGTCGCCGGGGAGATAAGGGCTGGACTTGATGCGGGTGATGTCGTGCAGCAGTGCGGCCCGCTGGTCGGGGACCGTCTGGAACTCCAGGCTGCGGGTGTCGACGCCGTACTCCGCGGCGATGAGGTTGTGGACGTCCTCGTCGGTGGACTTGGACATCCGGCAGTCGGTGTGCGGCATCACCAGCACGCGGTCGACGCCGAGCAGGTAGACGGCGAGGACGAGCGTGCGCAGGACGTCGTCGGTCACCCGGGCGCCGGCGTTGCGCAGAATCTTCGCGTCGCCGGCGGTCAGACCGAGCAGGCCGAGGGGGTCGATGCGGGAGTCCATGCACGTCACCACGGCGAGCCCACGTGCGGCCCGGCCGCTCAGGCCGGAGTGAGTGAACGAGGTCGCGTACTTCTCGTTGGCGGCAAGCAGATCGTCGAAGGCACCGGTCATGTCAGAGATGTTGCCCGATGCGCTTTCGCCTGCCACCGCGGGGGGTGGTTTTCCTTCTATCCCGGGGGAGTGGCTTCCGGTAAGACACCGGTATAAGGTTTTTGCTGGTGTTGTATTCGACGAGAGAGAGGTCACCTGTGAGCGGTGTCGCGCGCATGCACTCGGTCGTGCTCGACTGCCCGGAGCCGAAGGTCCTCGCGGACTTCTACGCCGGGCTGCTCGGCTGGAAGGTCGCCCACGAGGAGGAGGACTGGATCACCCTCGCCGGGGACGACCAGACCCGCCTCGCCTTCCAGCGGGTCGCCGAGTTCGTGCCCCCGGTCTGGCCGTCCGCCGAGCATCCGCAGCAGTTTCACCTCGACCTGGTCGTGGACGACATGGCCGAGGCGGAGAAACAGGCGCTCGCCCTGGGCGCCGTCAAGCACGAGCACCAGCCCGGCGAGGGAATCGGCTGGGCGGTCTTCCTCGACCCCGTGGGCCACCCGTTCTGCCTGTGCGTCTCGTCGGGCTGACCCCTCAGCCGGGCATGTCGGAGGCGGCCTTCTCTCGCGGCGTACGCGCCAGGCGCCGCAGGACGAGAAGGCCGCCGATCCCCGGCAGCCAGGCCAGGACCTTGCCGGTGAGGTCGCCGTCGCGGGCGGCGGCCACGACGACCACCAGGTACGCGCAGCCGTGCAGGGGGCCGGCGAGCGAGGAGACGGGCGCCAGGTGCACGGTGGCCAGATTGGCCAGGAGGACGGCCAGGGATCCCAGCTCGACGGCGGAGGCGACGCGCAGCGCGGAATGAGGGCGCGACATGGTCAGACTCCCGTGGTCGAGCCGGGGCGGACGATCATCAGGACCGTGACGGCGGCCCACAGCACGTTGAAGACGCCGGTCAGCATGGCCAGCCGCGCCACCCCGCGATCGCCGGCCGGCGCCGGGTCCCCGGCGGTGAGCCGGGCGAGGACGGCGTCCTGACGCGGCAGGACCGCCAGGGCCAGGATCGCGGCCGCCGCGGCGGTGAGCAGGATGGACGCGATCACCCACGCGTCGCGCAGCACGCCGAGGCCGCTCGCCGTGGCGAACCCGAACACCGGTACGGCCAGGCCCGCGACGGCGTAGACACGGCAGACGCGGTGCAGGACGCGGAGCGCGGGCAGACCGCCGATCCGCGTGTCCACGTCCGTCGAGCCCCGGTCCGTCGAGCGACGCGCGGCGGCGGGGAACATGCTCGCGGCCACGGCGACCGGGCCGATCGCGAGGATCGCGGCGAGGACGTGCACGGCCAGGAAGAGCTTGGTCATCGTGCGCGGTCTCCGATCGGCGGGCGGCCGGCGCGGACGGGAACCGGGACCGCGTACGGCGCGAGGACGTCCGGCGGATCGAACCCGTCGAACAGCACGAACTGGGCCGGCATCGGCATGTCTCCTTGTCGTCGGCGATGCGATCACCAACCGTAGGAGCACCTCTCGGCCTGATCCCAGCGGCGAGAACGACAAAGACCAACGGATTCTCGCCAACGGCCGTCGCCTGGGCGTTCACGGGTACGCCCTGGCACCACCACTGGCGGGATTCCGTCTATGGTGGCGATCGTGCACATCGTGGCGATCCTCGCACTGGACCATGTCGTGCCGTTCGACCTGGCGACCCCCATCGAGGTGTTCGGGCGTGCCCGCCTGCCGGACGGCCGCGGGCCGTATCGGGTGCGGGTGTGCGGACCCGGCCCCGAAGTGGAGACCGAGGCGTTCGCGCTGCGCGTGCCGTACGGCGTGGACGCGCTGGCGGAGGCCGACACGGTCATCGTCCCCGGCTGCTCGGAGCGCGCCGGGCCGCCCCGGCCCGAGGTGCTGGAGGCGCTGCGCGACGCGGCCGCGCGGGGCACCCGCGTCGCCTCGATCTGCGCGGGCGCGTTCACGCTCGCGGCGGCCGGGCTGCTCGACGGCCTGCGGGCGACGACGCACTGGGCGGCGGCGCCCGCGCTGGCCCGGCGGTTCCCGCTGGTGGACGTGCGGCCGGACGTGCTGTACGTCGACAACGGGCAGGTGCTCACCTCGGCGGGCGCCGCGGCCGGGCTCGACCTGTGCCTGCACATGATCCGGCGCGACCACGGCTCGGCCGTCGCGGCCGACGCCGCCCGCCTGTCGGTGATGCCGCTGGAGCGGGAGGGCGGGCAGGCCCAGTTCATCGTGCACGAGCACCCGCCGGTGCCGGCCGGTTCACTGCTGGAGCCGGTGCTCGCGTGGATCGAGGACAACCTCGGTCGCGACCTCACCCTGCGGGAGATGGCGGCCCGCTGCGGGATGAGCGAGCGGACGTTCGGCAGGCGCTTCAGGCAGCAGACCGGCACCACCCCGCTGCAGTGGCTGCTGCGCGCCCGGGTCAGGCGGGCGCAGTACCTGCTGGAGAACACCGACCACGGCGTCGAGCGCATCGCCGCTCAGGCAGGCTTCGGCTCGCCCACCGCGTTCAGGGAGCGGTTCAAGCGCGTCGTGGGGACGACGCCGCAGGCGTACCGCTCCTCGTTCTCCACCGCGTTCCACGGCGGCTCCGCCGCCACCTGAACAGCGCCTTCACGCCCCGGCGGGGCACGCCTGCCGGGGCGTGAAGGCGCGGGGCTATGAAACCGGCTCTTCGCCGCCGGTGTCACCCGTGGTGGCCATGCCGCCCTCCGTCACGGCGGACTCCTCGCCGCCGTCCGCTCCCAGCGCGCCGCCGATCGCGGCGATGGCGTGCACGAGGCGCACGCCCGAGCCGTCGCGGCGGCCCAGTTCCTCCGGCAGCGGCACCGGCTTGCCGGTCGAGGAGACGGCCTTGACCGGCGCCGGGCCGGCGTAGGCGAGCAGCAGGACGTCCTCGCCCTTCAGGAAACGCTGGGCGCGCACGCCGCCGGTCGCCCGTCCCTTCGGCGGGAAGTCGGCGTAGTCGGATACCTTGCCCGCGCCCATCTGGGTGCCGGGCAGGGCGGTGGAGGAGCCGGCGACGGTCACCACGCGCGCCTCCCGCACGGGATCGACCACGCCGAAGAAGACGACCTTGGCGTCGCCGTCGAGGCGCACCCCGGCCATGCCTCCCGCCGGGCGTCCCTGCGGCCGTACGACGGAGGCGGGGAAGCGCAGGAGCTGCGCGTCGCTGGTGATGAAGACAAGGTCGTGGTCGGCGGAGGTCAGCTCGACGGCGCCGACCACCACATCGCCGTCCCGCAGCCCGATCACCTCGAACTCGTCGCGGTTGATCGGATATTCGGGCACGACCCGCTTGACCACGCCCTGGGCGGTGCCGAGGGCGAGTCCCGGCCCGTCGGGGTCGAGCGAGCCCAGGCCGACGACCTTCTCGCCGGGTTCGAGCGAGACGTACTCCGACACCGGATGTCCGCCGGCCAGCGTGGGCGGGTTGGCCGAGGGCGGCAGTGCGGGCAGGTCGATCACCGAGACCCGGATCATGCGGCCCTGGGACGTCACCACGCCCACCTCGCCGCGTACGGTCGAGCGGACCACCGACACGAGCACGTCGTGCGCCGCGCGCTCGCCCTCGCCGGAGATCGGCGTGGCGTCGGTCGTACGGGCGAGCAGGCCGGTGGACGACATCAGCACCAGGCAGGGGTCGTCGGGCACCTCCAGCGGCACGACGGCGGCCCGGGCGGCATCCGACGACTCCAGCAGGACCGTGCGGCGCGGCGTGCCGTAGGTCTTGGACACCTCGGCCAGCTCGGACGACACGACCTTGCGCAGCCGGTCCTGCGAGCCGAGGATCTCGTTCAGCTCGGCGATGTCGGCCTGGAGCTGCTCCTTCTCCCGGTCGAGCTCCAGCTTGTCGTAGCGGGTGAGGCGGCGCAGCGGGGTGTCGAGGATGTAGTTCGCCTGGATCTCGCTCAGCCCGAAGGTCTCCATGAGCCGCGCGCGGGCCTGAGCGGAGTCGTCGGACCCGCGGATCACCTGGATGACCTGGTCGATGTTGAGCAGCGCGATGATGAGGCCGTCGACGAGGTGCAGCCGTTCCTCGCGCTTGCGCAGCCGGAACGCCGAGCGCCTGCGCACCACGTCGAGCCGGTGGTTCACGTAGACCGACAGCAGCTCACGCAGGCCGAGCGTGCGCGGCTGACCGTCGACGAGGGCGACGTTGTTGATGCCGAAGCTCTCCTCCATCGGCGTCAGCCGGTAGAGCTCCTCCAGGACGGCCTCCGGGTTGAAGCCGTTCTTGACCTCGATGACCAGGCGCAGGCCCTTGTGCCGGTCGGTCAGGTCCTTGAGGTCGGAGATGCCGTTGAGCTTCTTCGCGTTCACCAGCTCTTTGATCTTGGCGATGACCCGCTCGGGGCCGACGTTGAACGGCAGCTCGGTCACGACGATGCCCTTGCGGCGCGGGGTGACCTGCTCGATCGTCGCCTTGGCCCGCATCTTGAAGGTGCCGCGGCCGGTCTCGTACGCGTCCCTGATGCCGTTCAGGCCGATGATCGTGCCGCCGGTCGGCAGGTCGGGGCCGGGGACGAAGCGCATGAGCTCGTCGAGCGTCGCGTCCGGCTTCCTGATCAGGTAGCGGGCCGCCGCGACGACCTCGCCGAGGTTGTGCGGGGCCATGTTGGTGGCCATGCCGACCGCGATGCCCGAGGCGCCGTTGACCAGCAGGTTGGGGAACGCCGACGGCAGGACCGACGGCTCGGTCTCCTGGCCGTCGTAGTTGGGCTTGAAGTCGACGGTGTCCTCGTCGATCGACTGCACCATGAGCATGGCGGCCGGGGCGAGGCGGGCCTCGGTGTACCGCATCGCCGCGGGGGCGTCGTCGGGAGAGCCGAAGTTCCCGTGCCCGTCCACCAGCGGCAGGCGCATCGAGAACGGCTGCGCGAGCCGCACGAGCGCGTCGTAGATCGCCGAGTCGCCGTGCGGGTGGAGCTTGCCCATCACGTCGCCGACCACACGGGAGGACTTGACGTGCCCGCGGTCCGGGCGCAGGCCCATCTCGCTCATCGCGTAGAGGATGCGCCGCTGGACGGGCTTGAGCCCGTCGCGCGCGTCGGGCAGCGCGCGCTGGTAGATCACCGAGTAGGCGTACTCAAGGTAACTCGCCCGCATCTCGGCGGACACGTCGATGTCGACGATCCGCTCCTCGAAGTCCTCGTCCGGCGGGGGTGTCGTCGTGCGTCGGGCCATGTCGTGGTTTCCTGCGTGTCGAGGAGCCGGGCCCCGGCCCATCGGGACCGGGGAAGGTCAACGTCGGTGGTGCGTCTCGAACATTCTGCCGAGAGTTCACCCTGTTCGCGACTCACCACCATACTGCCGGGCCCGCGCCGGCCGTTCCGGCTTCCCCTATGGGACCGCCGCCGCGGGCCCGGGAACGGCTTCGCCCCCCGCCCCGGTCGTACGGGCCGGGGGTGGTCAGTCGCGGGGGCCGGCGCCGGGCCACGGGCCGGGCGTCTCGCCCTCGTCCTCGTCACCCGGCACGTTGAGCTTCTCGTCGTAGACACGGAAGCCCCTGGCCTTGTAGTTCGCCAGCGCGGCCGGTCCGTCGAGCGAGCAGGTGTGCACCCAGACCCGTCGCGTGGGCCGCAGGCCGGGCCGTCGCTCGGCCATGTCCCAGGCGCGGGCCGTGCCCTCGCCGAGCAGCCAGCCGCCGAGGCCCTGGCCGATCGCGTACGGCAGCAGCCCGAAATAGGCGATCTCGACCTCGCCCTCGCGGGCGTCCAGTTCCACGTACCCGGCGGGTGTGCCGCGCACCCAGGCCACCCACGTCTCGACGCCCGGCCGGTCGAGACATTCCTTCCACTGCTTCCAGGTCCACCCCAGACGCTCCGTCCACTGCCAGTCGCCGCCCACGGCGGTGTAGAGGAAGCGGCTGAACTCGGGGCTGGAGACCTCGGCGCGGACGATCTGCACGGACATCGCAGGGGGCCGTCCCGGCCGCAGATCGGCGGGGCTGGTCTGTTCGAGATACCAGGTGGTCACGTCCATAACGGCATTCATCCAACCATCCCCGGCAGTCCGCTCGCCTGCAACAGTCCGTTCCGGGGTCCCGAGGAATTCCGTCATGTCGCTTTCCCTCCTTTCCGGTCCGGCTTCACTTCGGCAACGTCTGTTGTCCGGCAGACCGATTTCCGCCACTATCGCAGCGGAAAGGAGCTGGTCGATGGCGCGCTGGTCCCTGGGTGTGGATCTGGGTACGAGTTTCTCCGCGGGGGCCACGGCGGCCGACGGCAGGGTGGACGTGCTCGAAGTCGGCGGCGAGCGGCGCCTCCCCTCGACCGTGCTGCTGAACGAGCAGGGAGTGCTGGTCGCGGGCCGCGTGGCCCACCGGGCGCTGATGCGGTATCCGGAGCGCGCGGAGCGCAACCCGAAGCGGTACGTCGGCCGGTCCACGATGCTGCTGGGCGCGGTCCCCGTCGATGTCAAGGACGCGCTGGCGGCCCTGCTGGAGCTGTTCGTCGCGGAGGGACGGACCCGCTTCGACGGCGCCGCACCCTCGGTGGTCGTCCTCACCTGCCCGGTGGCGTGGCGGGAGGACCGCCGTGCCGTGCTGAGCGCCGTCGGGCATGCCGTGGTGCCCCGGGCCCGGGTCGTCATCGTGGAGGAGCCCGTCGCCTCCGCCCTGCACTACGCCTCGATGCACGGGGTGAGCGGGGGCGGCAACGTCGCCGTCTACGACCTCGGCGGCGGCACGTTCGACACGGCGGTGCTGGCGGCCAAGGGCGGCGACTTCGACGTGATCGGCGAGCCCGGCGGCGACGACATGATCGGCGGCGAGGTGTTCGACGAGCGCGTCTACGCGTTCCTCGGCGGTCAGCTGGAACGGTCCGCCGCCGAGTGGTGGACAGAGATCAGCACAAACCCGGACCGGAAGTACCGCGCCGCCGCCGCCGACCTGCTCGACGAGGCGCGGCTGGCGAAGGAGACGCTGTCGGCGTACGAGACCGCGAGCCAGTACGTGGGCGGCGCCGACGTGGACGTCGAGATCTCCCGGGCCGACCTCCACGCGCTGGTGGGGCCGGACATCGTGCGCACGGCCGACATCCTCGACGAGACCATCGTGCGGGCGAAGATCGACAAGCGGCGGCTCTCGGGCATCTTCCTGACGGGCGGCGCGAGCCGGATGCCTCTCGTGCACGAGACCCTGCGCGCCAGGCACGGAGGCCTGGTGCGCACCTACGACGACCCCAAGATCGTGGTGGCGCTCGGGGCGGCGCGGCTGGCCTGGAGCGTGCAGGAACGGGAGCACGGGGGCCGAACCCGGCCCGGTCCCATGACAGGTCCGCATCCGTCTCCGCATCCCGGCCCCGCTCCCGTGACGGGTCCGCATCCGTCTCCGCATCCCGGCCCCGCTCCCGTGACGGGTCCGCATCCGCTTTCGCATCCCGGCCCCGCTCCCGTGACGGGTCCGCATCCGTCGCCGGCGGTGGGGCCCGTGACAGGCCCGGCGCCCGCGTTCGTGCCCCGCCCCGCTCCCGCTCCCGAGCGGGCCGCCGGACCGCTCAGGCCGCTGCTGGACGACGTGTTGTCCGTCCAGGTGACCCCCAACGGCGTGTACGCCCTCTGCGCGGGCAACGTCCTTCGGCGGCTGGACCTGTCGACCTGGCGCGTGGACCGTGAGCTGGCCTTCGGCATGGTCGCCGACTGGTCGGCCACGGAGGAGGGGCTGCTGCTGGCGGAGCTCGGTCCCGCCGGCCGCCCCGGTCCCGCCGCCCCCCTGCTCCGTACGCTCACCCCCGAGCTGACCGTCCGGTCCACCACTCCGCTGCCCGGGGCGGCCGCCGTGCGCACCCTCGCCAGGGGCGCGGTCGGCTGGGCCTTCCACCGTACGGCGGCTCCCGTCGGCAACTCGCACGGGCTGCCGTGGGGGGAGACGGGCAGCCTCGGCGTGGTGGAGGTCGGGCTGAGCGGTTCACTCGCGGGAGAAACGGCCAAGGCGCCCCTCGGCCCGTCCGCGCAGTGGTTCGTCAACGAGAACAACGGCCTCCGCCGCCTGCACGATCAGGACACCCCGACGGGAGGAGAGCCGGCGCTCGCGGTGGGATCGCCCGGCTGCGTGGTGGTGCTGGGCCAGTACCGCGGCACGACCGGGCTCCACCAGAACGCACAGCAGGCGTTCGACCCCTGGCAGGTGCTGTGCCTGATCGATCCGGGAGGCGGGATACGGCGCGTCGACCGGCGCCCGCCGAACTGGCTGTACCAGGCGGTCCTGCACCAGTCGATGTGGTTCGTCTCGACGACGGCGGGACTGGAGATCGACGTGGCGCCCGGCCCGCCGCGCGTGGTGATGCGCCGCTCGCGCAGCGGCGCCCTGCGCTGGTTCCCGGCCGGGCAGGAGATCTACGCGGTGGGCATGGACGGCGTCCTGCCGTCCCGGGGGTGGTCGGTGTCGCACTGTGACCGCGACACCGGGGAACTGCGCGTGCTGCGCCACGAGCCGTCGGCGGCCCTGCTCGGCCACCTCACCTCACGTGAGCGCTCCGAGCGGCCCCGGGTGGTCGCGGACGGCGACGGGCTCTGGATAGGGGTGACCGGCGACCAGGCGTACTCCCGGATCCTGCGGGTCACCCCGGGCGGGGTGACCGAGGCGCTCTGCGAGCGCGGCTGGGTCGAGCCGGTCGGGGCGGTGCCGTCCGGGCTGCTGGTGTTGCATCACCCCGAGACCGTCCCGGTGCCCGGCACCGGCGCGTATGGGCCGGGCACACTCTGCCTGCTCACACACTGCCTGCTCACGCCAGGGCGTTGACCGCCGGCCCGATCTCCCCCCGCAGCGCGAGCGCCCGCTCGGTCAGCTCCCCGGCCCGGGCCAGCCGGTCGGCGGCCCGCCGCCGGGCCTGGCCGCGATCGGCCGCCGACCGCCCGGCCGGGGCCCGCAGCTCGGCCCTGCGCGCCTCCAGTTCCTTGCGCTGCCCGGCGAGCGCGATGTCCGCGGTCTCCTCGACGGCCACCCGCCAGCTCGCCACCTCCCGTTCGAGGGCGAGGGTGATCTCGCCGGCCGCCTGGGTGAACTGCTCGCTCACCAGCCTGCGCAGCGCCGCCTGGTTACGGTGCACCTGCTCCCACTCGCGCCGGCGGCTCATCACGGCCGCCGCGATCGCCGGGCCGATGAGGAACCCGATGGGGTTGAGGTGGGCGAGCGCCATCCCGATGGTGACCGCCATCGTGGCGGCGGGCACACCCTCGCGCAGCAGGTCGAGCTTCGCCGACTCGCCCGGCTCGCTCTGCAGCTCGTGCGACCACACCGTGGGCATCGACAGCTTCGCGAGGTCCATCTCCATCGGCTCAAGGCCGAGAGCGGCGAGGAACTCGTTGAGCGCCCGGCCGACGAGGCGGGACACCTCGGCGACGATGTCGTCCCAGGCCGCCCGGATCGACTGCTCGACGCTCTCGGGCAACTGCGCGAGATACCGCTCGAGCGCCGCCCGCGTGCCGAGCTCCGAGATCGCCTGCTCGTACGGCTGCCGCACCCGCGCCAGCCGGGCGCGCACGATCGCGCTCACCTCACGCCCCAGGAACTGGTTGCCCACTGCGTGGCGGCGCCGGTCGCGCATCGTCCGGGTGAGCTCCTCCAGGGCCTTGTCCACCTCGGCCAGCCGCCGTGCCGCCTCGGCGCCGTCCTCCGACGCGCTCGCCACGTCGTCCTCGGCCACCGCCGTCAGGGACGACAGGACCGATACGCAGGCCGACACCACGGTGGCGCTGCGGGTCAGCTCCCGCCCGCCCGCGCACGCCCGGATGTAGTCCTCCAGCGGGCCCATGCCGCTGCGCTCCTGGAGCTTCGCGGCCCGGTCCTCCCGGCCCAGTGAGCGCTGCGCGGCCGCCGCCTCGGCCAGCTTCGCGCTGACCGGCAGCCACGGCGCCTCCAGCAGCGGGGCGAGCGCCGCCGCGGTGCCCGGCGAGGACCGCCCCGCGTCGGCGACGAAGGTCGCCAGCCTGCGCCGGTTCTCCTCCAGCAGCGCCTGTGCGTTCGCCGAGTCCTCCACCTTCGTCAGCACGAAGGCGACCGCCTGCACCCGCTCCATCGCCTCGGCGAGAAACTCCAGCTCGTGCCGGAGCACGGGCTGATCTTGGGCGCTCAGCGCGAACAGCAGCGCGTCGGCCCGCTGGAGGATCGCGACCGTCGCCTGACGGTGGCCGAGGGTGAGACTGTCGACGCCGGGGGTGTCGAGCAGGCGCACGCCGTCGAGCAGCGGATGGTCCATCGTCACGTCCACGCCGAGGACGTCCCTGCGCTTGGCCGGGTCGCCCGTCGTGGACGCGTAGTCGGCGATCTGCTCGGGGTCGATTTCGACGTCCCCGTCGTTCCTGTGCACGGTGGCCGACAGGACCGGCCCCCGCCGCAGGGTGAGGTGGCAGTTGGTGGCGACGTCGGCGTCCACCGGGAGCAGGCCGGGCCGGCCCACCAGCGCGTTGATCAGCCGGCTCTTGCCGCGCTTTTGCGCCCCGGCCACCACGATCGTGGTCTCGGTCTCCTTCCACCTCGCCGCGACCTCCACGAGGGTCTGCGACAGGTCCGCGCGGCCGCACTGCTTGGCGAACGCGTTCACCTCGTTGGCCAGGCGAAGCACCTGCTGGACGAGGTCAGTGGTGACCGGCATGCGGGGAGTCTCCTTGCGCGATGTGGCGTGCGTGCACGGCGATGAGGGCGAAGGCGTCGCACACGCTCTGCGCCGCCCGCCGATCCAGTACGGAGGTCAGGAGCTGGCCGAGCGAGCGGAACCGGCCGCTGAGCGCCGCGGCGAGCGCCGCGACGTCCGCCGGCGCGGCCGCCGGGCCCGCCCCCACCAGGGCCGTGGGGCCGCCGCCGGACAGCAGCCGCCGCAGTGCCTCCTTGTCGGCGGCGGGGACCAGCGGGGACGCCAGGAGCCTGCCGACGGCGTCCCCCGGAACGTCCACTGGAACGTCCACCGGGGAGATGCCGTGAACGTCCGCCCCCGGCCCTGCGGTGGCCGGGGGAGCCGGCACCGCGAGGTCCTCGAGCACCCGCAGCACGTCACGAGCCCGCTGACCGCCCACCCGGCCCCGGTCGATCATCGCCTGCGCGCGCCAGCGCTCCGTGGCCGCCCGGGCCGCCTCGGCCACGTCGCGGGCGGGCGTCCCCGGCGGCAGGCCGAGTTGCCCGGCGGGGTCGTCCGTACGGGCCATGCGGAACAGCTCGGCCTGCATGTCGCCGGGCAGCACCAGCTGTCCCCGGCCCACGGCCTCAACCGCGGCGAAGATCCGCAGACCGCTCAGCCCGGCGGCGATGGGCCGGGTCTCGTCGAGTTCGGCGGCGAGCACGTCGAGCGCGGCCCGGTCGGCCCCGGTGGCGTCCTCGAGCGCCAGCCGTCGCAGCTGGGTGATGGCCGTCAGGGCCTTGAGCTGCTCGGCACGCCGCGCGAAGTGGGCCAGACCGGCCGCGACCGTGCCCGCGCTCGCCGCGGACCCGAAGCCCGACTTCTCCAGCAAGGTGCGCCGCAGCGCCTCCTCGCCCTCCCTGACCGCGGCGACCGCCACGCGCAGGCCGTACCTGTGCAGCCGCGCGACGAGCCTCCGCGTCAGCTCCGCCGGGATCGGCGACTCGGGCGGCCCGGGGATGTCGTCGAGGTCGAGCAGCAGGAAGTCGAGGTCGTCGTCGTCCAGACCGGCGAGCGCGGTGAGGGCCTCCAGCTCCTCGGGCCCGAGGGCGGGAGTGCGGGCCGTCTCGGCCAGCAGCCCGATCACCGGGACCACGTCGAACACCGACGTGCGCAGGTCCTCGTACGCGCGCGCGGCGAGCCTCCGCGCGGTGGGCCAGGGGTCCTCCTCGTCGCCCCGCCGGTCGATCTGGGTCAGTACGGCGAGCGTGTTCACGCAGGACATGCCACACGCGTCGGTGAGCGAGCGGAACTCGGCGAGAGTGGCGTCGTCGAACCTCTGGACGTAGCGGAGCACGTAGATCAGTGCCTGCGCGCGGTCGTCGTCCCCGTCGGTGCCGAACAGCATGCGCCGGGCCGCCTGCTCGTTCTCGGCGGTGACCGTGTTCATGCCGGGCGTGTCGATCACCGTGATGGCGCGCAGGGTGTCGAGGGCGAGCCGTACGCGCAGTCGCCGCACCCGCTCGGGAGGCACTCCGAGATCGGGCGGCATCCGATGGCCGGGCAGCAGCCGGGTGACCACCACCCGGCCGTCCTCGCACTCGGCCTCCACACGGCCGTCGTCGTCGCCGTACTCGTACTGCGTGACCAGTCGCGTGCACTCACCCGCGTCGACGGGGGCGACGGGCAGCCCGAGCAGGGCGTTCACCAGGGTGGACTTGCCGCTGCTCACCGCCCCGGCGACCGCGATCTTCAGCGGCGCGCCGAGCCGGTCGCGGATCTGCCCGACGCGGCGTCGCAGCGCGGGATCGGTCAGCCTGGCGGCGGCGGCGTCGCACAGCGCGGTGAGCCGCTCGGCGGGGCCGGGGCGGGGGAGCGGCGACGGCTCCGAACCGTCGGCGCTCATCGTCACGTCGAGCATGTCCCGGCTCTCCTGGGGGGTGGGTGACGGCAGCGAGCCGTACAGGAGGTCATGGAAGCAGACGACGTCGTCGTTATCGGCGGCGTCGAAATGTCCATTGTTACGTTCCAATATCATGCCGCCTCAGCCCATATCGGTGAAAGCCCCGGCATGGTGTCATCGTCGCAGATCGTAATCAGCACGGAGGGTGCGCGGCGCATGCCTTCTCCTCTTGTCAGCGACGACGAGGGCACACTCCTCGCGGCGGCACGGGCCGGGGACGTCCAGGCGTTCGGTGTTCTCTGGACGACCGTCGAACGGCGGGCCTTCGGCTTGTGTTTCCACCTCACCGGCAACCGGGCGGACGCGCTGGACGCGTTACAGGAAACGCAGATAGCGGTATGGAGGGGGCTGGCCGGGTTCCAGGGCAGAGCACCGTTCGCCGCCTGGGTGCTGGCCATCGCGCGCAACGCCTCTTTGGCCCTGGTGCGCGGCAGGTCCTCCCAGGAGGATCCGCTGGTCCCCCACACGGACCAGCGTACGGCGCGAGAGGCGGCCTTCGACGAGACGGTGGCCGGCCTCGTGGACCTGCGCAGGGCCCTGGGCGCCTTGCCTCCGTCGCACAGGGAGGCCCTGCTGCTGTGGGCGGGCGGGCTGACGTACGGGCAGACCGCCGCGGTGCTGGAGGTTCCGGTGAACACGGTCAAGGTCTGGATCTTCCGGGCCCGCGCGAGCCTGCGGGACCTGGTGGGAACGCCGGAACCGGCGGGGTGAGCCGGTCTCATCGGGGCGGGTCCCCGGCCAGCCGATAGACCACGACGCGGGGCACCCGGAGGACCCGGTCGCCGTCCACGTAGCCGCAGCGGGTGGTCTCCGCGACGAGATCGTGCATGGCGGGATCCGTGGTGGGTGTCACCCTGACGGACTCGTGGACGCGTCCGTCGAAGCGCCGGCCGACGGCGCGCACCTCCCGCACGCCCACCGTGTGGAGCGCGTCGTGCAACCGTTCGCCCAGGCCGGGGAACCGCGCCGACAGCTGGTCCCGGTGCCGGATGCAGGCCTGGACGAGCGCGTCGCGATCAGGCGGGCCGTCCGCGAGCAGCCGCTCGATCTGCTCGCTGACGGCCCGGCTCGCGCCGCTGCCCGCGACGTACTCGAGTGCCCGGATCAGGGCTTGCTGTGCGCCGGCCTGAGAACTCGCCGCTCGTGACGATCCGGTCGGCGCCGGTGCGAACTCCTGCTCTGGGTCCGGGTGGGCGCCGGCGGATTCCGGCTGCGGAGTGAAGGCCGGCGGCGCCGCGGTGGCGGCGTCGTACGGCCGGGGGCTTCCCGCGCCGGGCGGGGACGTGCCGGGCTGAAGTGTGCCGGATTGCGATGGGCCGGATTGCGATGGGCCGGGCTGGGACGTGGCGGGCTGGGACGTGGCGGGCTGGAGCGGGCCGGCAGGTGATGGGCCGGGATGCGAGTGGCCGGGGTGGGGCCGGGCGTGCTTGGCGGACCACAGCACCACCAGCGCGGCCACCGCGATCACGGCGAGCAGGAGGAGGACCGCTCCGCCCCACCAGAGCACCTGTTCCCCGCCGATGTGGTGCAGCCACCCGGTCAGCCCGCCGCCGGTCGCGCCGGTGTCCGGCGGGGCGGCTTCGCCCGCGTCCCGCGCCGGACGGGTGAGTGGCGCGGGCCGCTCCGGCCCGGGGGCGGCGCAGGCCGTGACCCCCGTAAGGCAGGCGAGGACCGGTGCCGCGGACAGCGCGGCGGCGACGCGCCGGCGCAGGGGCGCGGATCTTGGCGGCTGCATGGACGTTCCTTCCGGCCTGGTGCAGTCGTGTTCGCTGAGGCCGAGGCGTGCGCTCAGACCGAGGCGTGCATCGTCACGCCGGGCGGGGAGGCCCGCACACGCGGTGCGCCGTGCCGGGCCTCCGCATCCCGGGACGGGGCGGTTTCCGCCCCGTCCCCTTTCCGCAGGTGTCTCTGCTACGCCGTGGCGTTGGGGAACAGGTCGCCGTCGCTGCCCACCGTGTAGCTGGTCACCGTGACGTCGTTGACGCCGTCGTTGTCGGTGTCGAAAAGCTCCTGGTCGGCCACGCCGTCGCCGTCGACGTCGACGTACTCGGTGTTGGCGATCCCGTCACCGTCGGTGTCGTAGCGCTCCACGTCCGCGACTCCGTCGAGGTCGGTGTCGGTGAACTGCGCGTCGGTCACGCCGTCACCGTCGATGTCGACGAGTTCCGTCTCGTAGACGCCGTCGCCGTCGGTGTCGATCCAGTCGCTTCCGGCGTCGCCGAAGGTCTCCATTGCCGTCTCCATGTGGTGCGTCGGAAGGTGTCTCGCCCCGCGAGGACGAGGGGACGGCCGCTCGCCCGTCGTCCGCGCCTTCGCGGGGCCGCAGTGGTAGATGCGGACGCCCGGCGGATTGTTACAGCGGGAACGGAGAATTCCGGGCAGCCGTATGGCCGAGGGGATGGGCGCCGCCGCGTGCGCGCGGGATCCCTCGCGTGCCGATGCCTTCACGGTGGGCCCGTCCCCGGTCCACGGGCCGACCGGCCGAGGCCGCGAACGTCGGCGTGACCTGATACGAATGACGGGATGAGTGAAGAAGAGGAGACGTTGCGGGATGAGGCCGAGGCCCGGCTGCGGGCGCTCGCCGGCGATCACGCGCGGCTGCGCGACGACCAGTGGGCCGCCATCAAGGCCCTGGTGATGGACCGCAGGCGGGCCCTCGTGGTGCAGCGCACCGGCTGGGGAAAGTCGGCGGTCTACTTCATCGCGACCGCGCTGCTGCGCGAGCTGGGCGAGGGGCCCACGGTCATCGTCTCCCCGCTCCTGGCGCTGATGCGCAACCAGATCGCCGCGGCCGAGCGGGCCGGCATCCACGCCGAGACGATCAACTCGGCCAACCCCGAAGAGTGGGAGAAGGTCTACGGCCAGGTCGCCGAGGGTGCCGTCGACGTGCTGCTGGTCAGTCCCGAGCGGCTGAACAACCCCGACTTCCGCGACAACGTGCTGCCCGAGCTGGCCGGCAGCGCGGGGCTCCTGGTGATCGACGAGGCCCACTGCATCTCCGACTGGGGCCACGATTTCCGGCCCGACTACCGCAGGCTCCGCACCTTGCTGGCCGAGCTGCCGCCGGGCATCCCCGTGCTGGCGACGACGGCCACGGCGAACGCCCGGGTCACCCGCGACGTCGCCGAGCAGCTCGCCGTCACCCAGGAATGGGACGAACTGCCCGGCGGCGAGGTGTTCGTCCTGCGCGGCCCGCTTGAGCGCGAGAGCCTCCACCTGAGCGTCGTACGGCTGGGCGGAGCGGACCAGCGGCTCGCATGGCTGG
Organism: Microbispora sp. NPDC088329; assembly: GCF_040685655.1. NCBI lineage: Bacteria > Bacillati > Actinomycetota > Actinomycetes > Streptosporangiales > Streptosporangiaceae > Microbispora > Microbispora sp. NPDC088329. Next base: position 32,156 of record NZ_JBFBIP010000012.1, on the reverse strand, counting down.
CCAGGACCCTGCACGAGCTGCCGGGCTCCGGCATCGTCTACACGCTGACCGTCGCCGCGGCCCAGGAGATCGCCGCGTACCTGCGCGAGCAGGGCCACACGGTCGCGGCGTACACCGGGCAGACGGAGCCGGCCGACCGGCTGGCGGCCGAGGAGGACCTGCTCGGCAACCGGGTCAAGGCGCTGGTGGCGACCTCGGCGCTGGGCATGGGCTTCGACAAGCCCGACCTGGGTTTCGTGATCCATGTGGGCGCGCCCGCCTCGCCCGTGGCGTACTACCAGCAGGTGGGCCGGGCCGGACGCGGTGTGGAGCGGGCCGAGGTCGTCCTGCTGCCCGGCCCCGAGGACCGGGAGATCTGGGCCTACTTCGCCTCGCTCGCCTTCCCGCCGGAGGGCGTGGTCAGGGCGACGCTGGAGGCGCTGTCGGAGGGGGGCGTGCTGTCCACCGCCGCACTCGAGACCAGGGTCGACCTCAGCCGGAGCCGGCTGGAGATGATGCTCAAGGTGCTCGACGTGGACGGCGCCGTACGCCGGGTCAAGGGCGGCTGGGAGGCCACCGGCGAGCCGTGGAGCTACGACGCCGAGCGCTACGCCCGGGTCGCCGCCGAGCGCCGGGCGGAGCAGGAGGCGATGCTCGGATACATCGCGACGACCGAGTGCCGGGAGCAGTACCTGCGCCGCCATCTCGACGACGAGTCGGCGACGCCGTGCGGCCGGTGTGACAACTGCACCGGTGCCCACCGTGCCGCCGAGGTGCCGGAGGAGGCCGTCCGGGCCGCCCGGCAGCGGCTGGCACGCCCGGGTGTCGAGATCGATCCACGTCGCCAGTGGCCCACCGGCCTGCCGGATCTGAAGGGGCGGATCAAGCCGGAGCTGTGCGCCGAGCCGGGCCGCGCGCTCGGCCGCCTGACCGACATCGGCTGGGGCACCCGGCTGCGCGAGCTGTTCGCGGCCGGCGACGGGCCGGTCCCCGACGACGTGTTCGCGGCCGTGGTCGAGGTGCTGAAGTCGTGGGGGTGGGAGCGGCGCCCGGTCGCGGTCGTCGCGGTGCCGTCGGCCACGCACCCGGTGCTGGTGGGCACGCTCACCGAGCGGCTCGCCCGGGTGGGCCGCCTGGAACACCTGGGGGCGCTCGGCTATCGGGCCGGAGCCCCGGCGGCCAGGCACAACAGCGCGCAGCGGGTGACGGCCATCCGGGCGACGCTGGCGACGCCGCGCGACGTCGCGGCGCGGATCGCCGCCGTGGACGGGCCGGTGCTCCTCGTGGACGACCGCGTGGACACGGGCTGGACGATGGCCCTGGCCGCCGCCCAGGTCCGTCACGCCGGGGCCCCCGCCGTGCTGCCCCTGGTCCTGGCCGTCACGAACTGACCGCATCTCACCCGGCCCCGGCCGTCACCGGCTGACCGCCTCCGGCCTCCCGCCTGCGCCCCAGCCCCGCCCCTGAGAGGTGGGGTGGTGAGAGCCGAGGCCGGGCTCGGGGACGGGCCGGGGTGAGGTCAGGGTGATCACCCCATCCCCGGGAACCGGGCTGATCGCCAAACTTGTCGCCATGAGATCACTTGTTGCGGCTCCGGTCCTGTTCGGCGCGTACGGCGTCGCACGCGTTCTCGACGGACTCGACGGCAGCCGGGGGCCCGGCCTGGCCTGGACTGTCGGGCATCTGTGCTTCCTGGCCGGTCTGGCCCTTTTTGTGCCGATCTTTGGGCGGCTCCGTAGCCTGGCCGGCGGTGGTGCGACGGCCACCGTGGGCTATGTGATCGGCCTCGTCGGCGCGCTCGCGCTGACCGCGCAGTTCACGATCGACGTCGTGGTCGGCTTCCTGTCCGCCGACCACGACGCGATGAGCCCGCGCTTCGACGCCGTCAAGGCGATCCCGGGCGTCGAGCCCGTCGTGTACGGCGTGGTGCCGCTGCTGTTCTACGTCGGCCTGCTGATGCTGGTGGCCCAGCTCGCGCTGCAGCGGCGGGTGCCGTGGTGGAGCCCGGTGCTGGTGCTGGTGCAGGCGGTGGTCCCGCTGGCCACCAAGGATCTGATTCCGGTGGGTGCGGTGCTGCTCCTGGTGGCCTTCGCGCCGCTGATGCGCACACGTCCCGTGCGGCCGGGCGCACTCGCCCAAGGAGCGCTCTGACTCACGACGCCCCGCCGGTCACGCCCGTGATCCCCGGGGGAACGCGGGCGTCCGGCGTTCCAGGCGTACGCGATCAGAGGCGGGGACGGGCGCCGAGGTTGGAGATGCACTTGGCGGCGAGGGCGTTGCCCGCCGCCAGCGCCTCGGCGGACGGCTTGCCGTCCAGCCAGACGGGCAGGAACCCGGCGGTGAAGGCGTCACCGGCGCCGGTGCCGTCCACCACGCGGTCGACGACCTCGGCGGGAGACCGGACAGGCTCCGGACGATTGTTGGAGAACCAGAGCGAGCCCTCGGCGTTCAGCTTGATCACGACCTGCGGGAACCAGGCGGTCAGCACTTTGGCCGCCGAGGCGGGATCGTCCCTGCCGGTGAGCACCTTGGCCTGGTCGCCGTTGGCGAACAGCAGCTTGGCTCCGTCGGTCCACTCCAGGAACGGCTCGGCGCCGGTCCGCTCCAGCGGGGCGGCGGAGGCGCAGTCCACGGAGATCGACATGCCGGCCCGGCGGGCCATGTCGAGCGCGGCGAGGCCGGCGTCGCGCGACCCCTCGTTGATCAGCGTGTAGCCCGACACGTGCAGGTGACCGCCGGCGGTGAACAGGTCGCGCGGCAGGTCCTCGGGGGACAGCGCGGCGTTGGCGCCGGGGTCGGACAGCATGGTCCGCTCGCCCTTGTGGGTGACGAGCACGACACAGGTTCCGGTCGGCCGCTCGGGATCCATGACGAGCCGGGCGTCCACGCCGTACCCCATGAGCTCCATGTCGCGGTTGCGGCCGGTGATGTCGGCGCCGCGGCGTCCGATGAAGGCGACCTCGGAGCCCTCCACGGCGAGCCAGGAGGCGACGTTGGCGCCGGAGCCGCCACCGTGCATGGTCACGACGGCCGGGGTGTCGCTCGCCCTGGCAAGAGGGAACTTCGCGCGGGCGACCGCGTCCGTCATGAGATCGCCCACCACGACGACCCGCGTCATGATGTCACCACCTTGCCAACTGCTTGTGGAGGTGAGCCATGCCCTAGGAGGGGCGGCGTCCTCTCCGTGCTGTGAGGCTGACGTCCAGAAACCTAACAGCTTCCAGGGGCGTCGTGGGGTGGAGAGCGGTCAGACGGGCGCAGTCGATGCACAAGCGTTGCCCAACTTGCCGCGTCTGGGCTGGTAGATCCTCTATAAGCGCGTCCAAAAAGAGGGTCAGGTCAGTCGTAAGGAATCTCTCAATACAGGCCAAGCCGGACACCGCTAGCCTCGATTGCGTGCACCCTCAGTACCCCGCCCACTGGGAGGCGGACGTCGTGCTGTCCGACGGCGGCACCGCGCACGTCCGCCCGATCAGGCCGGACGACGCCGACATGCTGCGTTCGTTCTACTCGCGCCTGTCCGCGGAGTCCATCTACTTCCGGTACTTCGGGCCGCGGCCGCGGCTGACCGATAAGGACGTGGTCTGGTTCACGAACGTCGACTACGACAACCGGGTCGCCCTCATCGCCACGATCGGCACGGAGATGGTCGCGGTCGTACGGTACGACCGGGTGCGGCCGCGCGACCACGCCGAGGTGGCCTTCCTGGTGGAGGACGCCCACCAGGGCAGGGGCGTGGCCTCGGTGCTGATGGAGCACCTGCGGGCCGCCGCGCGCGAGCGCGGGATCAAGACGTTCATCGCGGACGTGCTGCCGGGCAACCACCGGATGATGGGCCTGTTCCGCCAGGCCGGCTACACGGCGCAGAGCCAGTTCGAGGACGGTGTCGTGCGCATGACGCTCGACCTGTCCAGCACCGAGACCGCGCTGGAGGTCAGGCTCGCCCGCGAACACCGCGCCGAGGCGCGCTCGATCGCCCGCCTGCTGACGCCGGAGTCGGTCGCGGTCATCGGCGCGAGCCGCGAACCAGGCGGAATCGGTCAGACTGTCCTGCGCAACCTGCTCGCCGCCGACTTCACCGGCCCCGTCTACCCCGTCCACCGGCACGTACGGGCCGTGGCCGGCGTGCGGGCCTACCGCAACGTGTCGGCGATCGACGGCGAGGTGGACCTGGCCGTGCTGGCGGTCCCCGCGGAGGGCGTGCTCGAACTGGTCGAGGAGTGCGCGGAGAAGGGCGTGAAGGGCCTGGTCGTGGTCTCCTCCGGGTTCGGGGAGACCGGGCCCGAGGGCCTCGCCCGCCAGGAGGAGCTGGTCCGCATCGCCCGGGCGTACGGCATGCGGGTGGTGGGCCCCAACTGCCTGGGCATCGCCAACACCGACCCCGCCGTACGGCTCAACGCGACGCTCGCGGCGACCCTGCCGGGGCGGGGGAGGGTCGGGTTCTTCAGCCAGTCGGGCGCGCTCGGCACCGCCCTGCTGCAGCGGGTGGCGCAGCGCGGCATGGGCATCTCGACGTTCGTCTCGGCCGGGAACCGCGCCGACGTGTCCGGCAACGACCTCCTCCAATACTGGGAGGAGGACCCGGCGACCGACGTGATCCTGCTCTACCTGGAGTCCATCGGGAACCCGCGCAAGTTCACCCGGCTGGCCCGGCGGATCTCCCGGTCCAAGCCGATCGTCGTGGTCAAGTCGCGTGGCGTCCCCGGCGGGCACCGCGCGCCCGTGCTCGCGCTGCCCGACACCGCGCTGAGTTCGCTGTTCGCCCAGGCGGGGGTCATCCGCGTGGACGACCTGGTCCAGCTCTTCGACGTCGCCCAGCTCCTGGCGCACCAGCCGCTGCCGGCCGGGCCGCGGGTGGGCGTGGTCGGCAACTCCGACGCGCTCACGCTGCTGGCGGAGGAGGCGTGCGCCGGCGCCGGCCTGGAGCCGAGCCCGCCGGTGAACCTCGGCGCCCGTGCCGGCGCCGCCGAGTTCGCCGACGCGCTGCGGAGCGTCCTGCCCGAGGTGGACGCCGCCGTCGCCATCTACATGCCGCCGGTTCCCGGCGACTGCCGCGAGGTGGCCGAGGCGCTGCTGGAGGCCGCGCGGGAGTCGGGCAAGCCGGTGCTCGCCACTTTCGAGGGGCAGCTCGGCATGCCGTCCGAGCTCCGCGTGCCGGGCGGGCCTGGCGACGAGTCCCCCGGCCCGGGGTCGATCCCGTCGTACCCCGCCCCGGAGGAGGCGGTCCGCGCGCTGGCCCACGTGGTGCGGTACGCCCGCTGGCGCCAGCAGCCGCCGGGCACGATCCCGTCCGTGGAGGGGATCGACACGGCGGCGGCGCGGGAGATCATCGCCGCCGCGCTGCTCGACGGCGAGGAGCGGGAGATCGACGCGACCGCGCTGCTGGCCTGCTACGGCATCGAGGTGTGGCCGTCGCACGTGGCCGCGGACGCCGACGAGGCCGTCGCCGTCGCCGAGCGGATCGGCTGGCCCGTGGTGGTCAAGTCGGCCGATCCGGAGGACGCCCGCCGCGCCGGCACCGTGCGCATCGGTCTCACCGAGCCGGCCGGGGTCCGGCAGGCGTACGCGGACCTCGCCGCCCTGCTCGGACCGAAGACGCCGCTCGCGGTGCAGCGCATGGCGCCGCAGCCCTCGGTGCCGACCGTCGTCGGCGTGATCCAGGACCGCTCCTTCGGCGGGGTCGTCACGTTCGGACTCGGCGAGGTCACCGCCCGGCTGCTCGGCGACCAGGCCCACCGCCTCGCGCCGCTCACCGCCGAGGACGCGGCGGGGCTGGTGCGGTCGGTGCGCGCCGCGCCGCTGCTGTTCGGCGAGTACGGCTACCAGGCGGTGGCCGTCGAGGCGCTGGAGGAACTGCTGGTGCGGGCGGGACTGCTGGCCGACGCCCTGCCCGAGGTCGCCAGGATGGACCTCGACCAGGTCTTGGTGGGCGCGGCGGGAGTGGCCGTGCTGGGCGCGCGGGCCGTGCTGCGGCCGGTCACCGCGCTGCGTCCCGACGTCGGGCCCCGCCGTCTGAGCTGATCGGCGCCGTCCGAGCTGATCGGTGCCGCCTGAAGTGATCGGTGCCGTCTGAAGTGATCGGGCCGCCGCCGCGATGCGGGCGGAAAACCGGGCCGACCGGGGTGTGAAAGAGGTGTCCCTTACAGGGCAGGATGGACCCATGAGGGAAACCCGAGTCTCCGCCGCGGGCTTGCGCGAGGCCATAGATCGCAGCGGCTACTACCCGGATCTGGTGGCCGACGCCGTCGACTCCGCGCTCGGCAACGAGGCGGTCACGGCGTACGTCGTGCATCACGAGGCCACGTTCGATCCGGCGATGGAGGTGCGCAGGCACGTCACGGTCCTGGTCCTTTCGCCCACCCGGCTGCTGGTCTGCCACACCGACGAGCACCCGCCCGCCGAGGGCATGCCCGCGTCGCACGCCTCCACCACCACCGAGGCGGTACGGCTCAGTCGTATCCAGTCGGTCGCCGTGACCAGGGTCGTGCCCGACCCCGCGGCGTACGTGCCCGGCGTCCCCCCGACGGAGGTCACCCTGACGATCGGATGGGGCGCGATCTCCCACGTCGATCTCGAACCGGCGACCTGCGGCGACGAGAACTGCGAGGCCGATCACGGCTACACCGGCGCGATCACGGCCGACGACCTGTCCCTGCGGGTCAGCGAGGCGGCCGACGGCCCCGAGGCCGTCACGCACGTGCTGGCGTTCGCCAAGGCGCTGTCGGAGGCCACCGCCAAGACGGCGAGCTGAGCCTTGTCCCGTGTTCCCGTGGATCTCGTGAGATCCGCGGGAAACGCCCCGACCGTCCCCCTCGACCCGCCGGGAGGTGACGTGATCGACCCCCGGCCCCCTGCGACGTCCGCCGTGACGCCCCCGGGGACGCCCTCCGGGGCGCTCTCGGGGGAGTCGGTGCCGTACGTGCCCGCGTACGGCACCGCCTCGCTGGCCGATCTGCCGGGCTCCCTGCTCGCCTCCCTCGGGCTTCCGACCGGCAACACGCTGGCGCTGGAGCCGGCCCCGCGGGTGTGCCTGTTCCTCGTGGACGGACTCGGGGCCGAGCTCCTGGCCGCCCATCCGGGCGCCGCGCCGTTCCTGTCGGCCCACCTGCGGGGGACGCTCACAGCGGGCTTCCCCTCCTCGACCCCGATCAGCCTGGCCACCCTGGGCACCGGCGCCCCTCCCGGGGAGCACGGCATGGTCGGCATCCAGATGGCCGTCCCTGGGGAGGGGCGGCTGTTCAACTGCCTGCGCTGGACGGCCCCCGGCCTGTCGATCGACCCGGACGTGTGGCAGCCCGCGCCGACCGTCTACGAGCGCATGGCGGCGGCGGGGATCGAGCCCGTCTACGTGGCGCCCGCCGCGTTCGACGGCACAGGACTGACCCGCGCCGTCTACCGGGGCATGCGCCACCGGGCGGCCGAGAGCCCCGGCGAGCGCGTTGAGGCCGTACGGCAGGCGCTGCGCGAGACCACGTTCGTGACCGTCTACTACGGCGGGGTCGACAGCGTGGGGCACTTCAGCGGGTGGGGCGGCGGCGAATGGCTCGAGGAGGTCGCCGTCGTGGACCGCATGGCCGAGCGCATCGCGGCAACGCTGCCGCCGGGTGCGGTCCTGTACGTCACGGCCGACCACGGCATGGTCAACGCCTTCGACAAGGTCGACGTGGACCGCGACCCCGGCCTGCGGGAGGGTGTGCTCATGCTGGGCGGCGACGCCCGCGCCCGCCACGTCTACACCCCTCAGGGAGCCGCCGCGGACGTGCTGGACACCTGGCGGGAGGTCCTGCGCGGGCGCGCCTGGGTGGTCACCCGGGAGGAGGCCGTCTCCGCGGGCTGGTTCGGCCGGCGGGTCCGCCGCGAGTGGCTCGGCCGCATCGGCGACGTGGTGGCCGTGCCGTACGGCGAATGCGTGATCGTGGCCTCGGCCGAGGATCCGGTGGAGTCGTCCATGATCGGCTACCACGGCTCGCTGACCCCCGCCGAGCAGAACGTCCCGCTTGTGGAGATCCGTCGCTGACGCTCGCGCGGATCCAGGTGATGCCCGCCGCTGATCTCCATGTCCTCTGATCGGCAGTTTGGACTGCTCAGTTTGAGGTGTACAGTCCGAACTGCCCTTTTTGCCGCGATCGGTCGGGCAGCCGGTCATCGGACGGCTGGTGGACACCTTCCGCCCGCGGCCGCTGTACCTGGCCGGCGCGGCGCTCGTCGGCGTCGCCGGGCTGCTGGGCGTGCTTGCCCCCAGCCTGGGCGTCCTGATCGTGTCCCGGGTCCTGCTCGGGATCGGCACCTCCGCCGCCTACCCCGCCTCGATGTTCCTGCTGCGGGCCGAGGCCGACCGCACCGGCATGCGAAGTCCCAGCGGGATCCTGGCGGCGCTGTCGATCTCCAACCAGGTCATCGCGGTCATCGGGCCGACCCTGGGCGGTCTGCTCATCGGCGCGGGCGGCTGGCATCTCATCTTCGCCGTCAACGTGCCGCTCTCGGCCGCCTGCCTCGTCCTCGGCGCGCGGCGGCTGCCCCGACGCGTCACGACCTCCTCCGGGGCCGCCGGCGGGGGACTGGACGTGATCGGCATGGCGCTGTTCGCCTGCACGCTCACGGCGTTCATGACGTTCCTGATGAACCCGTCGTGGGGGCTCTGGTGGCTGCCGGTGGTCGTCGCGATCGCCGGGACCTGCTTCGCCGTACGGGAACTGCGGGCGGCGCATCCGTTCCTCGACCTGCGGGTGCTGGGCGGCAACCTGCCGTTGCTGGCCACGTACGGCAGGCAGTGGCTGGCCTACACGACCTCCTACGCATTCATGTACGGGTTCCCCCAGTGGCTGCAGGACGGCCGGTCGCTCACCCCCTCGGCCGCCGGGCTGCTGCTCCTGCCCATGTCGGCGATGGGCGTCGCCGTGACCGCCCTCACCGGCCGCCGCGCCGAGGTGCGCGGCAAGCTCGCCGGGGGCGCCGCGGCGCAGATCGGCGCGTGCGCCGCGCTGCTGACGGCCGGCTCCGGCAGCCCGATGTGGATGCTGGCGCTGATCGGCGCGTTCGTCGGCATCGCGCAGGGCCTCACCGGGCTGGCCAACCAGAACGCGTTGTACGCGCAGGCCGACCCGGCCCGCACGGGCTCCTCCGCCGGGCTGCTGCGCACATTCGGATATCTCGGCGCGCTGAGCGCCTCGGCCGCCGACGCGGCGTTCTACCGGCACGGCGCCACCATGCCCGGGCTGCACGGCCTGAGCCTGCTCCTGCTGGGCGTCTCGGTCCTGTTGCTGCTCGGCACTCTCGTCGACCGGTCGCTCCGCCGCGTCGGCCGCACCTGACCACTCCTGCCCGCACATCCCGACAGACAAAGGGAGATCCCCATGCCCGTCACCACGCTCGACCCCAGGACCGCGCTCGTCGTCATCGATCTGCAGAAGGGCGTGCTGGCCGCCCCCGGCAGGCCGTACTCGGCGGCGGACGTGCTCGCCCGGACGGTCCGGCTCGCCGAGGCCTTCCGCGCGCGCGACCTGCCGGTCGTCCTCGTCCGCGTCACCGCCGCGGCCGAGGGCTCGGACGCCGTCCCGGGACGCACCGACCTGTCGCGCCCCGGGCGCGCCTGGCCCGACGGCTGGGACGAGATCGCCGACGACCTGGCCGGACATCCGCGCGACATCGTCGTCACCAAGCGCAACTGGTCGGCCTTCTACGGCACCGACCTGGACCTGCACCTGCGCCGGCGGGGCGTCACCCAGATCGTGCTGACCGGAGTGGCCACGAGCATCGGCGTCGAGTCCACCGCCCGCGCCGCCCACGAGCACGGTTATCACGTCACGCTGGCGACGGACGCCATGACCGACCTCGACCCCGAGGCGCACCGCCACAGCGTCGAGAAGATCTTCCCGCGCCTCGGCGAGACCGGCACCACCGCCGACATCCTCGACCTGCTCGCCGCGTTCGCGGCGTCCTGAGGCGCGTGAAGCCCGGCGGCTTGGCACAATGGCTGCGGCACCGTCCGACAGGGATTCGAAGGCGAGGGGATGGCATGAGCCCGCTGATCACTCCCGAGGAGCTCGCCGCGATCGGCGACGCCGCGATCCTGGACGTCCGCTGGCGGCTGGGCGGACCGCCCGGTGCCGAGGCGTACCGCGAGGGCCACATCCCCGGCGCGGTCTTCTGCGACCTCAACGCCGATCTCGCGGCCCCGGCCGGGACCGCGGGACGGCATCCGCTGCCCGCGCCGGAGGCGTTCCAGGAGGCGATGCGCCGCCTGGGCGTGTCCGAGGGCCGGCCGGTGGTCGTCTACGACGAGGCCGACTCGACGGCGGCGGCGAGGGCGTGGTGGACGCTGCGCTACTTCGGCCACGGCGACGTGCGCGTGCTCGACGGCGGGCTGCGGGCCTGGACCCGGGCCGGGCTCCCGGTGACCAAGGAGGAGGGGCACGTCCCGCCGGGCGACTTCACCGCGCGGCCGGGCGGGATGCCCGTGCTCGACGCCGATGAGGCCGCCGCGCTGGCGGCCGACGGCGTGCTGCTCGACGCCAGGGCGGCCGAGCGCTACCGGGGTGAGGTGGAGCCGATCGACCCGGTCGCCGGCCACATCCCGAGCGCGGTCAGCGCCCCGACCACTGAGAACGTCGAGCCCGGCGGGCGGTTCCACGCCAGGGACTTCCTCCGCGAGCGCTTCAACAGCCTCGGGGCGGTCGAGGGCGTGCCCGTCGGCGCATACTGCGGGTCGGGGGTCACGGCCGCTCACGAGGTGCTCGCGCTGGAGATCGCCGGGCTGCCGGCCGCCCTGTACGTCGGGTCATGGTCCAACTGGGTCGCCGACCCCGCCAGGCCCGTCGCGACCGGCTGACCCCGCCGCTTCGCCCGGGGAGTAAATCGTCAGCCCGCGACAAAGGGCGTGTCGCCGGCGCCGAAGCAGACGAAGCCCGGCACGGCCGTCTTCGCGGACGCCCGGGCCAGCGCGTCGGCGGGGGAGCGGCCCTCGGCCAGCAGCGTGTGGAAGAGCGTCATGAGCGCCAGTGCCTCCTCGTCGCGCACCGGCAGCACACCGGCCACCACGCACGCGGTGTCCCCGTTGCGGGCGGCGCTGTCGAGGAAGGCCCCGGCGAGGCCCAGTGCCGCGCCGTCCACCGGGGCGTGGGCCATGCCGGCGTCACAGGCCGACAGCACGACGAGGCGGGGAATCCGCCGCGCGGTCAGCAGGTCGTAAGCCATGAGCGGCGCGTCGTCGAGCGTGATCCGCGACAGCATGGGCCCGCGCGGGCTGAACATCCCGTGGGCGGCGACGTGGAGCACGTCGGCCCGCTCCAGCGCGCGGAGCACCTCCGCCCTGGTGGCGCGAACGCGCCGCGCCCGCCCGTACGCGGCGGCGACCATGTCGGCCTCGGCCGCGGCGTGATCGAGCCCCGGTCCGGCGAGCGACAGCACCAGAGGTGCGCCGGCCGGGCCCGGGCGCGGGGCGAGCCACGCGGCGGCGTCGGCCGCCACCGACACCGGCCTGCCGTGCAGCGACGGAAGCAGCGGCCAAGGCAGCGTGCACAGCGCCCCGGTGGGCACGATCGTCACCGGCCCGCCGGCCGGGCATCCCGCTGATTCGAGGGTTCCGGGGCCGGACAGGAGAACGCGGTCGAGCGCGGACAGCTCGCGGGCGACCCCCTCGTCCGCCGGGCAGGAAAGGCCGTCCGTGTCGCGCGGGGTGTCGTCGCGAGGGGTGTCTCGCAGCGCCCGGCGGCGCAGGCCGTACCTGATCCGCACGGTCGCCTCCACCGCCGCCTGGTAGGAGCCGAGCCTCCGCAGCGCGCAGCCCCCCGGGCCGGCCGTGACGGCGAACAGGTCGTCGCCGCGCCGCACCAGCTCCACCAGGAGCCCGGACCCGGCGGGCAGGGCGCCGGGCAGAGTTCCGGGCAGAGTTCCGGGCGGGCGACAGGGCGCGGGATCGGGGAGGCGGAACGAGGCGGCCGCGGCGCCGCGCACGACCGCCCGCCATCGCTCGGCCCATTCGAGCACCGTCCGCGCGTCGCCCGTCCGCCGGGCCCGGTCGACGGCGACCTCCAGGCCGAACACGGCGAGATCCTCGGCCGGCCGCGCCGCGTGCACCCGCAGCTCCGCGTCCCGCGCCACGTCGCGGTCGCGGGAACCGGCCGAGTCGCGGGAACCGGCCGAGTCGCGGGAACCGGTTGAGTCGCGGGGCCCGGCGTCGCCGCCCGGAATGTGCACGGTCTCGATGCCCCGTGCCGCGGCCGCCAGGGCCCGGTCGAGGTCCCCGTCCAGGCGGTGCCGCATCGCCGTCGCGTGCCAGCGTACAAGTGGGCGGGTGGCGGTCGCGGCGACGCGGTCGAGCTGCGGGCGGGCGTGCGTGATCGCGCCCAGGCGTACGGCCGCCGCCGCGGCGGTGAGCCGCAGCGCCGCCGACGCGCCGGGCCAGCCGCACGCCGCCAGGTCGTCGGCGCACGTGATCAAGCCGGTGACGAGGTCGTCGGCCGCCGTCGGGTCCTGTGTGCCGGTGGGCGGGCCCTCGGCCTCCGCCGTCTCCTGCCCGAGAATGACCGGAGCCTCGGCCGCCGGGTCGAATGCGTGCACGGGCGGGGCTGCGGCGCGTGCGGCCGCCGGGTCGCATGCGTGCGGGGGCAGGGGTGCGGGGGCCTCCGCGAGGCGGGCTCGCAGGACGACCTCCCTGGCCAGGGGCAGCCAGGCCGTCCTGCCCTGCGCGTCCAGCTCCGCGAGCGCCGTGCGCGCCGTCGTCTCGGCAAGCGGGGCGTCCCCGGCGAGGAGCGCGGCCTGGGCGAGCAGCAGCCGCGCGCCGGGGACCGCCGCCTGCGCCCCGGACGCCACCAGCTCGGGAACGGCCTGTTCGAGCAGCGTGCGCGCCTCTCCGGGGAGCCGTGCGGCCACCAGCGCCTCGGCGAAGTCCGTGCGCATCGCGGCGAGCCGTTCCGGGAAGCCGAACAACGTGGTCTCGGCCGCGCGGTAGCGCGCGAAGGCGGCGGCGATGTCACCGCGCCGGGCCGCCACGAACGGCAGGTTGCCCTCCGCCAGCATCGCGACGTGGTCCAGGCCCGCCGATCTCGCGACCCGGGCGCACTCCGCCAGGTCGGCCTCGGCCTCCTCGTACCGCTCAAGGTAGGTGTGGGCGAGGCCGCGGTTCAGCAGCCCGCCCGCCCGGAAGCGGGGATCGTCGTCCAGCAGGCCGACCGCCCGGTCGCAGTGCCGTACGGCCTCCTCGTGCCGTCCCAGCAGGATCAGGGCGACCGACCGCTGCACACCGAGCCTGGCCAGGTCGGTTCCCGCGAGATCCCGTTCGGCGAGATCGGCGAGGCGCAGCCCGCCCTCCGGGTCGCCGAGCTGGGCCCGGACCGTGACGAGCGACATCCGGGCCTGCGCCACCCGGAGCGGAAAGCTCCGCCCCGCCGCGATCGCCTCCTCCAGCCGTTCCCGGGCGAGCTCCAGGTCGCCCAGCTCGCGGGCCGCCAGCGCCGCCGCGCGCAGCGCCACCGACGCCGCCTCGCCGTACGCGCCCGCGGGCTCCGGCCGCCCGGCCGGGTCCAGTACGGCTCTCGCCTCCACGAGGGCCAGCCGGGGGTCGGTCGCGGAGAGCCGCACGGCGGCCTCGGCCCGGTCCAGCAGGCACACGCCCAGCGGAGTTTCCGGAGCAGTCCGCACCACATCGGCGGCCGGGTCCGGCGAGGGGCCGGGCTCCGATCCCGGGCGAGCCGTATCGGGCGGGCCGGGGCGCTCGCCGGGGGCCGGATGAGGTGTGTCCTGCCCCGTCATGGGCGTACGTGGACCCAGCGGGTGAAGACGGGCGGGTGACCGGGCCGGTGGCAGACCACGCTGACCCACCCGGGCGGCAGGCCGGCCACCGCGAAGTGACCGCTGGCCGAGGGGGCCCGGACCTTGCCGATGTGGGGGGTGCGCACCTCGATCCGGGCGTCCGGCCCGGGGGCGGGGGACACCTGTCCGGCCACCTCCATGCGTTCGCCGACGACGGCCGTCTCGATGTCGATGACCAGGCCGCCCGCGCTGAAGCGGCGGACGCCGGTCTGCGCCGTCCCGGTGTCGGGGCGGGAACGGGCCCCAGGCGGCACGGTGACGTCGACCGGCCCGGCCGGCACGCCTCCCGGCACGCGCAGGCCGAAGACCGCCCGGGCGGCGGCCGACACGCCCTCCGGCACCGGATCGGCGCCCGCCCCCATGCGCAGGGCCGCCAGCAGGTATTCCTCCCTCATCGGACCTCCTCCTCCACGAGAGCGCGCAGGCGGGCCATGCAGCGGGCCCTGGTGGGGCCGATGCTGCCGACCGGCAGGTCGAGCCGGACCGCTATCTGGGCGTACCGCGCCTCGGGGTGGAGCACGTAGAGGCGGATGAGCGACCGGCACGGCTCGCCGAGCAGGTCGAGCCTGCGCCACACCCGCCTGCCGAAGTCGGCGTCCACGACCGCGGCCGTCGGATCGGGCAGCGCGGTGTCCGGCAGGTCGAGGTCCGCGACGATCTCCCCGCGCGCCCTGCGGCCGACCCGCGCGGCCTCGTGCCGCGTCGTGGTGACGAGCCACGCGCCGATCCGTTCGGGGTCGCGGATGGCGTCCGCGTTCTCCACGAGCCGCAGCCAGGCGCCCTGCACGGCGTCGGCCGCGTCGGCGGTGCTCAGCCCGAACGCCCGGGCGACCGCCCACATCCTGCCGTCGAACCGGGCGACCAGGTCCTCCCAGGTGGCCTGGTCGATGATGGTGAAGGAGTCGTCTGCCGACATATGTCACTCTGTGTGCTCGAGGAGAAGCTCATTGTGACAGAAACCTTACCGATCTCCACTGTTCACGACCACCCCGAGATCCGCCACCCGCCGGCCGCCGCCGAGCAGGCGTCGTACGGCCCGGTCGGGCGGGACGTCCCGGCACAGGCGGGCGAGAGCGCCGGTGACGACGGCGGCGGCGAACGACGTGCCGCTCCACGTCGCGTAGCCGCGGAAGTCTCCGTGGTCCAGAAAGCTGCTGGTCAGGCCGACGCCCGGAGCCCAGACGTCCACCCACGGGCCGTACGCGGAGAAACCGGCCCTGGCGTCTCCGTCGAGTGCGCCGACCGCGACGACTCCGGACATCGCCGCGGGCCAGAAGGGACGCGGCGACGCGGTGTTGCCCGCGCACGCGACGACGGCGGGAAAACCGGTCAGCGCCTCGGCCAGCCCGAGGGGCGGCGCGTCGTCGAAGGTGTGGCCGCCGAAGGAGAGGTTGACCACGTCGGCGCGCTCACCGCGCAGCACGGCGAGCGCGCGCAGCAGCGCCGCCTCGTCGCACACGCCCTCGCTGTCGAGGAGGCGCAGGGCGCGCAGCCGGACCCCGGGCGCGTGCCGCAGGATCAGTCCGGCGACGAAGGTCCCGTGCCCGGCCTGCCGGTCGCGCACACCGTCGCCGTCCGCGTCGGGTGTCTCGGCGATGTCATCGCTGTACCACCGCGTCAGCCACGGATGCGGCGCCAGTCCGGTGTCGACGACCGCCACGGTGACGTCGCACGGCTCACCCGGCTCGTACGGCGGCGCCGCCGCGGGCGCGGGCGGCCCGCCGGGCCCGCCGAAGAACAGCGGCTGGCCCGTCAGCACGTGGTTGGGGGAGGCCGGATGCCCGCGGTCGCGGAGGGTGGCCGTCAGATCGATCACGTCGGTGCCCGGCGGCAGCCGTACGCGGTGGACGTGACCGGCCCCGGGAAGCGGTTCGGCGGCCAGGGCCCAGCGGGCGACGGCGGCGGGGGAGGAGGTCAGGAGTTCGTCCGGCCGGATGAGAACGGGCCGTCCTGGGAGGGGTTCGACGAGCCGGCTGCGCATGGGGAGGCCTTTCCGCGATGGTTACGGAACGCGTCCTTCCCGATTCGGTTGGTCGCCAAGCACCAATCGGTATGACCCCCCTCTGGTGCCGGGCTGCGACGGACGGTAGTCTCTCCTACAGTCATCTAACCGTGATCATCCCAAGTATGAGGCCGTTGGGGAAGGCGCACCTCATGCGAATTGGGAGGTCCGGTGGCTGCTGCTCGTGGCGTCCTGTACGTCCACTCGGCTCAGCCTGCGCTGTGCCCGCACATCGAGTGGGCCGTCGCAGGCGTTCTTGGCGTGCCCGTCGACCTGACGTGGACCGCCCAGCCCGCCGCGCCCGGGACCCTGCGGGCCCAGGCCGAGTGGGAGGGGCGTCCCGGCACGGCGGCGGCGATCACGTCATCGCTCATGGGCTGGCAGCGCATCCGCTTCGAGATAACCGAGGACGCCTCGCCGGGCGTCGACGGCTCCCGGCACGCCTACACGCCGACGCTGGGCGCCTTCACTGCGGTCGTCGGCGCGAACGGCGACATCCTGATCCCCGAGGACCGGCTACGCAACGTCATGCTCATGGCGGCGCAGGGCCGGGTGGTCCTGGAGGAGGAACTCGACCGCCTGCTCGGCAAGCAGTGGGACGAGGAGCTGGAGTCGTTCCGGTACGCGGGTGAGGGAGCGCCAGTCCGCTGGCTGCACGCGGCCGTCTGATGCACCGGGGCCGCCTGGCGCTCCCGGGCCGGTGACGCCTCAGGCGAGCGTGTCCAGCAGTGCGATGTCCTCGGGGGACAGGCGCAGCCGGGCCGCGGCCATGTTCTCCTCCAGGTGCGCGAGCGAGGAGGTGCCGGGAATGGCCAGGGTGACCGGAGAGCGGCCGAGCAGCCAGGCGAGCGCCACCTGGGCGCGGGTCGCGCCGTACCGGCCGGCGACCTCGTCGAGCACGGCCAGCCGCTCGGCCGAGGGGGCCATACCGGGCGGGGCCTGCGACAGATCCAGGTCGGGGCGGAGCATGCCGGCGGCGAGCGGGAAATAGGCGGTGAACGCGATGCCGTCCGCTTCGCACGCGGCCAGGACGTCCGCGCCCGACCGGTCGAACAGGTGGAACCGGTTCTGCACCGCCGCCACGGGCGCGATTCAAGTACTTGTCGTCCAGCGTCAAGTATTTGGATGTCCGCTTTGGGGGAACGCGAAAGCGCCGGCCCCCGGGTGCGGGGACCGGCGCTTCCTGAGCGTCGTCAGAGCGGGATGTTGCCGTGAGCGCCGCGGGCCGGGGTGGCCTGGGCGAGCACCCGGGCGATCGCGCCGCGCGTCTTGGCCGGCTCGATCACCTCGTCGATCACGCCGAGGTCGAGGGCGCGCTGGAGGCCGCCCGCCGTCTTCTCGTGCTCCTCGGCCAGCCGGGCCTCGAGCGCGGAGCGCTCCTCCTCGGGGGCGGCGGCGAGCTCGCGCCGCTTGAGGATGCGCACCGCCGCGACCGCGCCCATGACCGCCACCTCGATGTTCGGCCAGGCGAACACGCGGGTCGCGCCGAGCGAGCGGGAGTTCATCGCGATGTACGCCCCGCCGTACGCCTTGCGGGTGATCAGTGTGACGCGGGGCACGGACGCCTCGGCGAACGCGTGCAGCAGCTTCGCGCCGCGCCGTACGATTCCGTCGTGCTCCTGGCCGACTCCGGGGAGGTAGCCGGGCACGTCCACGAGCACCACCAGCGGCACTCCGAAGGCATCGCACATCCGGACGAACCGGGCGGCCTTCTCCGCCGAGGTGGAGTCGAGGCAGCCGCCGAGCCGCATGGGGTTGTTGGCGATGACGCCGACCGTGCGGCCGCCGAGTCGGCCCAGGGTGGTGACGATGTTCGGCGCCCACTTGGGGTGCAGCTCCACACCGGGCTCGTCGAGCAGCCCGTTGACGAGCGGGCGCACGTCGTAGGCGCGGCGGGGGTTGTCGGGGAGCAGGCTGCCGAAGTCGACCTCGTCCACCTCGCCGCGCACCCGGCCCTGGTGGCCGAGCAGGCACGCGAGCTGACGGGCCCGCAGCATCGCCTCGGGCTCGTCCTTGGTGACGACGTGGACGACGCCGCTGCGCTTGCTGTGCGGCTCCGGCCCGCCGAGCGAGGCCATGTCGGTCTCCTCGCCGGTCACGCTGCGCACGACGTCCGGCCCGGTGACGAAGATGCGGCCGTTGTCGGCGAGGATCACGATGTCGGTCAGGGCGGGGCCGTACGCACCGCCGCCGGCCACCGGGCCGACCACGACGGAGATCTGGGGGACCAGGCCCGACGCCTTGGTCATGGCGGTGAACACCCGGCCCACGGCGTGCAGCGACTCCACACCCTCGGCCAGGCGGGCGCCGCCGGAGTGCCAGAGGCCGATGATCGGCACCCGTTCGCGCACGGCCACGTCATAGGCGTGGACGATGTGCTCGCAGCCCTCCGCGCCCATCGCGCCGCCCTGGAGGCGGGCGTCGCTGCAGAACGCCACGACGGGCACACCCTCGACGCGCCCGGCCACCGCACGCACGCCGCTCTTGTCCTCGGGGGTGATCGGCCGGATCGAGCCCTCGTCCAGCAGGTGGCCGAGGCGCACCAAGGGGTCACGATTGTCGACGGCGGCCGCTTCGGCGGCGTCGGCCACCGTCCTGCTGTCCAGCACTGTCATTCGAGACTCCCTTGTCAAAACGTCGTGAAGGCCACGGCGACGTTGTGTCCGCCGAACCCGAAGGAGTTGTTGATCGCGGCGAGCTGGTCGCCCTCGAGCTTGCGGGGTTCGCCGCGCACGAGGTCGACCTCGATGCCGTCGGCCGGGTCGTCCAGGTTCGCGATGGCCGGCACGATCCGCTCGTGCAGGGCGAGAATGGTGAAGATCGACTCGATGCCGCCGGCGCCGCCGAGAAGGTGACCGGTCATCGACTTGGTGGCGGTGACGATCGCGTGGCCGCCGATGGCCTCCTTGATCGCACGGGCCTCGATCTCGTCGCCGAGCGGGGTCGATGTGGCGTGGGCGTTGACGTGGACGACGTCCGACGGGTCGAGGTCCGCGTTCCTGAGGGCCCGGAGCATGGCCTCCCTGCCGCCCTTGCCGTCCGGGTCGATCCCGGTGATGTGGAAGGCGTCGCTGGTGTAACCGGCTCCGGCGGCCACGGCGTAGATGCGGGCGCCGCGAGCCAGGGCGTGCTCCTCCGACTCCAGCACCACGATGCCCGAGCCCTCGCCTAGCACGAAGCCGTCGCGGCCCTTGTCGAACGGGCGGGAGGCGCGCTCGGGCTCGTCGTTGCGGGTCGACATGGCGCGCGCCGCGGCGAACGACGCCACGTTCAGACCGTGGATCGCCGCCTCGGTGCCGCCGGCGACCACGATGTCGGCCCGGCCGGAGCGGATCATGTCGATGCCGTAGCCGATGGACTCGGCGCCGGTGGCGCAGGCGCTGACCGTGGCGTGCGCACCGGCCTTGGCGCCCAGTTCGATGCTGATCCAACCGGCCGAGCCGTTGGGCATGAGCATGGGCACGGTGAACGGCGACAGCCGGTTCCAGCCCTTCTCCCGGTAGAGGTCGTAGGCGGACAGGATCGTTCCGATGCCGCCGATGCCGCTGCCGACCACCACGCCCAGCCGCTCCCCGTCCACCTCGGGGGCGCCCGCGTCCTGCCAGGCCTGCCTGGCGGCGATCAGGGCGAACTGCTCGGCCCGGTCGAGCCTCCTGGCCTCGGGCCGGGGAAGCACCTCGCCGGGATCGACGGCCGCCACGCCGGCGAACTTCACCGGCACGGTGTCGACCCAGTCCTCGGTGAGCGTGCGGATGCCCGACCGCCCCTCGAGGAGCGCCGACCAGGTCGATGCGACGTCTCCACCGAGGGGCGTCGTCGCGCCGAGCCCGGTGACTACGACACGTACCCGGTCCTTACTCACTTGTCTGCACTCCTCTTGCTAGCGGGGCGTGAAAGGGGGCCGGACGCGCCCTGTCGCCTCGCCGGAGACGGGGCGGGCACGTCCGTGCGCCGTCGTACGGCGAAGGTCAGGCCTGGATGAAGCTGATGACGTCCTTGACGGTCTTCAGGTTCTTGAGCTGGTCGTCGGGGATCTCGACGCCGAACTCGTCCTGGGCCGCGACGGCGATCTCGACCATGGAGAGCGAGTCGATGTCCAGGTCGTCCACGAAGCTCTTCTCCGGGGTGACCTCGTCGGCCGGGATCCCGGTGATCTCGTTGATGATCTTGCCGAGGCCCGCGAGGATCTCCTGCTCGGTCAGTGCCATGTCGCGACTACTCCTTGGGTTTACTGTCTTCAGGGTTTTCTGGGTTGCCCCAGTTCTGTACGGCAGGCCGTACAAGTCCTCAGGGGATCTCGATCACCTGGGAGGCGTAGGTGAGGCCGGCGCCGAAGCCCAGCAGCAGGGCCAGGTCGCCCGACCGGACCTCGCCGCGCTCGATCATGCGGGACAGTGCGAGCGGGATCGACGCGGCGGAGGTGTTGCCGGCGAGCACGATGTCCCTGGCGACGACGGCCTTGTCGGCGCCCAGCTTGCGCGCGATCGCCTCGACGATGCGCAGGTTCGCCTGGTGGGGGACGAACGCGTCCAGGTCGGCGGGGTCCACGCCCGCACGCTCGCAGGCGAGCTTGGCCACCGGGTGAAGCGCGGTGGTGGCCCAGCGGAACACCGTCTGGCCCTCCTGGTAGAGGAAGGACCGGCGGTCCTTGACCATGATCGCCTCGGCCTTGTCGCCGGCGCTGCCCCAGGCCACCGGGCCGATGCCCGGCCGGTCGGAGGGGCCCACGACCGCCGCGCCCGCGCCGTCGGCGAAGATGACGGCGGTCGACCGGTCGTCGCGGTCCACCCACTGGGTGAGCTTCTCGCTGCCGACGACCAGCACGTTGGTCGCCGATCCCGACCGTACCGCGTCGGACGCGGCGGCCAGCGCGTAGCAGAACCCGGCGCAGGCGGCGTTGAGGTCGTAGGCGCCGGGTGCCGTGATGCCGAGCCGGTGCGCGACGCGGCCGGCCGCGTTGGGGATGGGAGCCTCGATCGTGCAGGTCGCCACGATCACGAGGTCGATGTCGTCGCTCGACAGGCCGCTTGCCGCGAGGGCCTTGCCGCCCGCCTGCACCGCGAGGTCGATCTCCGACTCCTCCGGGCCCGCCACACGCCGTTCCTTGATGCCGACGCGGCTCTGGATCCACTCGTCGCTGGTGTCGAGCCGGGCGGCCAAATCGTCGTTGGTCACGACCTGGGCGGGCTGGTAGCCGCCGAAGGCGAGCACCCTCGCCGCGGGGGCGCCTTGACCGAGCCTCACTTCAGTACCTCCCGGGCGGTGTCCAGGTCAGCAGGGGTCTTGAGCGCCACGGTCTTCACCCCGGGCAGGGCCCGCCGGGCCAGGCCCGTCAGCGTGCCGCCGGGCAGCAGCTCGATCATGGTGGTGACGCCGCGCTCGGCCATCGTCGCCATGCAGGCGTCCCACCGGACCGGGTTGGCCACCTGATTCACCAGCCGGTTCAGGAACTCGCCTCCTCCGGCGACGGCCGCGCCGTCGGAGTTCGACACCAGCGTGACCGACGGCTCCGCGGGGGTGAGGGCCGCGGCCTCGGCACGCAGGTGATCCACGGCGGGGGCCATGTGGACGGTGTGGAAGGCTCCGGCGACCGCCAGGGGGCGCACCCGCGCCTTCTCCGGCGGCTCGGCCGCGAAGGCCTCCAGCTGCTCCCGTGTGCCGCCCGCGACGATCTGGCCGGCGCCGTTGATGTTGGCGGGGGTCAGGCCGTGCTTGGCGATCGCGGCCAGGACGTCCTCCTCCGCGCCGCCGAGCACCGCGCTCATGCCGGTCTCGGTGACGGCGGCGGCCTTGGCCATGGCCCGGCCGCGCTCGCGCACCAGCGCGAGGGCCTGCTCGGAGGTCAGCACCCCGGCGACAGCGGCGGCGGCGAACTCGCCCACGCTGTGCCCGGCGACCAGGTCCGGCCGGATCCCGAGTGTCTCGAACGACGCCAGGGCGGCCGCCACCAGGAGGGGCTGGGCCACGGCCGTGTCGCGGATCTCGTCGCCGCCGGCGGTCGTCCCGTACGCCACGAGGTCGAGCTCCACGATCTCGGACCATGCGGAGATCCGCTCGCGGAACTCGGGGATCTCGAGCCACGGACTGAGGAATCCTGGGGTCTGGGCGCCTTGGCCCGGAGCGACGATGACGAGCACGTACTCAACCCTGCCCTGTAGAGGTTCACCACACCGATGGAGATCCGAACGAACTTTGTGGCCGCCGCGTTGTGGGGTACCTACAGTTTCGGTGTCGAGGGGATTAAGGCACCCGGCTCAGGTTACGGACAGGCGCCCGAGTATGAGGCCCACCTGGAGGGTGAATGCGGACCGTCCCTCCGTGGGCTGGTACCCGGTCAGTTCCGTGATCTTACGAAGACGGTACCGCACGGTGTTGGGGTGGACGAACAGCAGCCGGGCGGTCGCCTCCAGGGAGGTCCCCTGCTCCAGGTACGTCGCGAGCGTGTCGAGCAGCGGGGTTCCGGCGAGCGGCTTGTAGACGTTCTCCACCAGCTGGGCCCGGGCGTCCTCGTCGCCGTCCAGCGCGCGTTCGGCCAGCAGGTCCTCGGCGAGCACCGGGCGCGGGGCGTCGGGCCATCCGGCGGCCGCGCGCAGGCCCGCGATGGCCGCGCGGGCCGACCTGGCCGCCGCGTGCAGGTCGGGCACCTCCGGCCCGATCACGACGGGCCCGGGGCCGAAGCGCGCCACCACGCCGCGCGCGGCGTCCTTGACGCCGTCCGCGCCGCCCACGATCACGATGAGCCGGTCGCCCTGCACCCCGGCGAGCAGCTCGTGACCGAGGCGCCGTCCCTTGTCGCGCAGCCCGTCGATGACGCTCTGCGGGTCCTCGTCGGGGGCGTACCCGGCGAAGACCACGACCGGCGCGGAGGTCCAGCCGAGCGCCGCGGCCCACGAGTGCAGCCCGTCGTCGACCTGGCCGCGCACCAGCGCGTCCACGATCAGCGCCTCCAGCCTCGCGTCCCACGAGCCGCGCGCCTCGGCCTCCCTGGCGTACACCTGCGCGGCGGCGAAGGCGACGTCGCGCGTGTAGCGCAGCATCGCGTGCCGCAGCAGCTCCGCGCCGCCGGGCGCGGCCAGCTCCTCGACCTGGGCCTCGACGACCTCGACGACGATGCGGACGAGATCGACCGTCTGCTGGAGCGACACGCTGCGCTTGAGCTCGCGCGGCGCCGTGCCGAAGAACTCGATGCTCGGCGTCGGCCGTCCCTCGCCCGCGTGGCCGAACCACTCCACGAACGCCGCGATGCCGGCCTGGGCCACGAGGCCCACCCACGACCTGTCCTCCGCAGACAGCGCGCGGTACCAGGCCAGCCGCTCCTCCATCCGGGCCATGGCGGCCGTCCCCAGGCTGCCCATGGCCCGGTCGAGCCGCCGTGCCGTGTCCTCCCGGATCCTGTCGTCCTCATGGGCCCTGTCCGTTTCCCGGGCCCTGTCGTTTTCCCGGGCACCGCCGTCCTCATGGGCCCTGTCGCTCATCGGCACTCCGTCTCCGGCCACCCGGACGACATCGTCGCCTCGCCCGTTCGCACGCATCTGCCCGCCGTTCCACGCGCCCCGCTCGCTCACGCCTACTAGCGTGCCAGGTCATCCCTGTGCACGCGCCGTACGGGGGCACGAGCGGTGTCGCCGCAGGTCGCGGCGGCGGTCCGCGGTGTCAGGCGCCGATGCGGTGCAGGACGACGATGTCGTCCCGGTCGAGGCGCAGCTCGTAGCCCTCGGTCAGGTAGCTGTCGATCAGGCCGCGCAGGTCGTTGTTGATCGAGGCCACGATCCAGGGCGTGCCCCGCTTCTGGTAGTCCCACCACAGCACCGTCGTCCGGCCGGACAGCCGCGCGCCGAAGTCGTCGCTCGCCTCCACCACCACGCCATCGGGGACCATGCTCATGGCCTGCTCCCGGGCCGCCGTACGCGGATCCGGGTGGTAGAAGTCCGGATTCATCAGGTTGTCGAACGGCCGGTAGGGGACCGTGGTGACCGCGACCGCGAAGACCGCGGCGGCGTAGGCCAGCCGCAGGCCGTGTCCCGGGCGCGGCACCCCGCGCCGCTCCAGCCACCGGATGAGCCGCGCCGCGCCGTCCACCCCGGCCATCAGCACGATCACGATCACGAACGCGTCGTAGTGCCAGCCGGTCGACCACCAGTTGTCCGAGTCGGCCAGCAGCCGCTCCAGAATCAGCGGCAACGCCGCCAGAACGAGGGGGGACAGCAGGCACAGGAACAGCGACGGCCACAGCAGCAGGCCCCAGGTGTCCCACTTCGGGTGGGCGTCGAAGAGCATGGCCACGAATTCGTGCGGCCGCGTGACGGCGCTCCACAGCATCTGCGGCAGGTCCTCGCCGAGCTTGGAGTAGCGCGTGTAGTAGGCCGGGTTCCCGCCCGCGAGGGGGATCAGGAACTTGCGCACCACCTCGAACACCGTCACCCCGGCGAAGGCCAGCCCGGCGCCGAGCCGGCGCTGCCCGGTGAAGAACAGCCAGGCGCCGAGGCCCACCACCATGAGGCCCAGGTCCTCCTTGGTGAGCAGCAGGCCGAGCACCGCGAGCAACCCGGGCAGGCGCCGCCCGGCGTGCAGCCGCTCGACGGCGATCGCGGTCAGCAGCGGCACGAAGGCCACCTCGTGGAACTCCACGGCCGTCGCCTGCGCGATCGGCCAGGAGATCGCGTACGCGACGGAGACGAGGTAGGCGTGCGGGGTGCCGAGCACGCGCCGGGTGAACATCCACACGAACGGAATGGCCAGGGCGAACAGCACCGCCTGTGCCACGAGCAGCGTCTCGGGCCCGTCATGGAGCCAGTAGAAGGGCGCCAGCACGGCCAGGATCGGCGAGAAGTGATCGGCCAGCTGGATGTAGTCCATGCCGAGGTTGCCGGTTACTCCGCGCAGCGGCACCGTGGGTGCGGAGAAGCGCGAGTAGCCGCGCACCGCCTGGTCGAAGATGACCAGGTCGTAGGTGCTCAGCTGGAAGTGGGCGAACCTGAGCAGGGAAAGGGTCCAGTTGAGGGCCGCCGACAACGCGCACAGCACGGACAGCGCGATCAGGTGGCGGCGGGACCTCAAGAACCGCACGGCGGGGCGCCGCGGCTCCGCCTCCCGTTCCTGGTCGTCCGCGCCGTCCGGCCGTTCCTCCGGTTCGACGGCGGTCGTGGCGCGTGACTCTTCCGACGGTTGCCCTGACGTCGCGGTCCCCGTGATCACGAGGAGGAGAGTAGGCCCTCAGGACAGGAACGGTCTATACGGGCGTCTCCCCTGAAACCGCTCCACGGGTGCCCCGCCGCTCCCACCTGGGGCTTCCGCCGCGTGCCGATGAATGTTTCACCGGCACGGGCGGGGTCCGTACGGGTTATACGGGTCAGATGACGGCGACGGCCGTGATGAGCCCGATGAAGAAGTGCGTCACGCCGAGGAGGACGGCGGCGGGCTGCAGTGTGGCCTCCCGGACGAGCTCACGCACCGAGATGCCGGCGACCTTGTCGAAGGCGACCATGCCGAGCGTCTGCACGGCGATGCCCACCAGGCCGAACGCGAGCGTCGCGAGCAGCCCTTCGCGCAGCGCGCCGCCGGACGACCAGATGGAGGCCGCGACGACGAGTCCGACGCCGGCGACGCTGGAGGCGGCCAGCACCGTGGCGTTGGGATTGCGGTCCGTACGGATGATCTTGCTGAGCCGGCCGGGGATGGCCAGATCCACGACGTAGAACCCGGCGACGAGCAGCAGCACGCCGAGGATGGCGTACGCGAGGATCGCCAGGGCGCCGTGCCCGAGCACGTCGGCGAGCGAGGTGCTCCCCGCGTCGGTCGGCAGGAGGGGCGCTGGAGTGGGCATGAGGTTCGCTTTCAGCCGTGGATGCGGTGGGGGACGAAAGAGGACGTGTCGTCGGTGACGAGGCCGGAGGTCTCCCGGATGCCGAGCCCGGCCGACTCGTCGTCGACCACCCACGCCCCGAGAACCGGACGCCAGCCGCCGAATTCCGGCAGCGGCGCGAACTCCTGGTAGACGAAGCCCTCCGTGCCGTACCCGCCCTCGGTCTCCACCTCGACGCCCGGTGCGGCGATCCGCATCGAGGCGCCCTCGCGGCCGAGCAGCGGCTTGCGCACGTAGCCGGGACCGCCGTCCAGCTCGCGGGGACCGTCGAGGTAGGCGGGCAGCAGGTTCGGGTGGCCGGGATACAGCTCCCACAGGATCGCCAGCAGGGCCTTGTTGGACAGCAGCATCTTCCACAGTGGCTCGATCCACGTCATCGAGATCTGCTGCGCGAGCGCGTGCGGCCCGAACGGCTCGGCGACGATCCATTCCCAGGGGTACAGCTTGCACAGCGTGCGGACGACCCGGTGCTCCATGTCGACGAACCGGCGGTTGAGCGCGTCCCAGCCGACGTCCTCCATCGCGATCGCCGCCGTGACCAGCCCCGCCTGCCGCGCGGTCTCCTGGAGATAGCCGATGGTCATCGCCTCCTCGCCCGTCTCGTCGGCGCTGGTCCACGCGAAGTGGGCCGGGCCCGTCTGCAGGGTGAGGGACTTCCAGCGGTCGATCAGGCGCTCGTGGATCGAGTTCCACTGGTCGTCGTCGGGATACACGTCCTTCAGCCAGAACCACTGCACGACCGAGCTCTCGACCAGGCTGGTCGGGGTGTCGGCGTTGTACTCCAGCAGCTTGGCCGGTCCCGTGCCGTCGTAGCGCAGGTCGAACCGGCCGAAGACGTGCGGGTCGCGCCGCCGCCACGACTCCGCGACGGCCGCGCGGCAGTGCGGGGGGATGCCGAGGTCGGCGAACCGGTCGAAGGCCACGATGTGGTCGGCCGCGGCCAGGCACATCCGGTGCAGCTCCTCGACCTGCTCCTCCAGTGCGAGGACCTCGTCCATGGTGAACACGTAGTGGACGCTCTCGTCCCAGTAGGGCCGGGTGAGGCCCTCGGGGTGGGCGGAGCGGTGGAACGCGAGTCCCTGCGACTCGATGAGGCCGGCCCAGTTCTCCCTGGGCGCCGAGGTCAGCCTGCGCACGTGCCGGCCCCGCTCAGCTTCCGCCGCCGAAGTGGAAGCCGAAGCCGCCCCGCTGCACGACCCGCCCCGTCCGGGTCGTGATGTGCGCGTCGGCCGGTCGTACGGTCGTGCCGTTGTAGACCCGGCCGCCGTTGCGGGCGCCGCCGTAGTACCAGCGGTAGGCGCCGTGCGAGCCGGAGTAGTGGCTGTGGCCGTCGTCGTCGCAGTAGGAGTCGTCCACGACCAGGTAGGACCCGTCCAGGTTCTGCGTCGAGGTGTCCACGCAGTCCGCGCCGACCTCCTCGTAGTCGTCCTGGGCCGCGCAGAAACCGACGAGCAGGACCGACAGGACGCCCAGGGTGCCGAGCTTGATCGCGGTGGAGGACATGGAACCGCCGGAGGGCGGTGAAGGTGAACCGGACGCACCGACGTCCCTCGCCATCGGATGAGGAGGCAGAGGGGAGGCGCCGGGTACGTGCGGTGGGACGGTCATCGCGCTCCTGCTGTCGAGATCGGCACACATTATCGTCTCGTTGGACGAACGGGACACAGCGGTGCGCGGTTCCTGATAAGCCCGTTATCTCCGGTCCGTCCAGGGCTCCGTACGGTGGGTAACGTGCCGGATGTGGACCCCGTCGAGGCACTCAAGCGCATCGCCTTCCTGCTGGAACGGGCCGGCGAGCCGACCTACCGCGTGCGCGCCTTCCGCGGCGCCGCCGCCGCGATCCAGGACCTGCCCCGGGAGGAGCTGGTACGGCTCGCGCGCACCGGCGGCCTGACGGACATAAGGGGCATCGGCAAGGTCACGGCCCTGGTCGTCACCGAGGCGCTGGACGGCGCCGTGCCGACCTACCTGCGGCGGCTCGAGGACACCGAGGACGTCGACCTGGACGAGGCGGCGCAGGCGCTGCGGTCGGCGCTGCGCGGCGACCTCCACAGCCACTCCGACTGGTCGGACGGCGGGTCGCCCATCGAGGAGATGGCGGGCGCCGCCCGCTCGCTCGGGCACGAGTACCTGGCGCTGACCGACCACTCGCCCCGGCTGACCGTCGCGCACGGCCTGTCCGCCGACCGGTTGCGGCGGCAGCTCGACGTGGTCGCCGAGCTCAACGAGCGGTACGCGGCGGACGGCGGGCCGCCGTTCCGCGTCCTGACCGGCATCGAGGTGGACATCACCACCGACGGCTCACTCGACCAGGAGCCGGAGCTGCTCGAACGGCTCGATGTCGTGGTGGCGAGCGTCCACTCGCTGCTGCGCATGGACGCGGCGGACATGACGCGCCGGATGGTCGCGGCCGTGGCCGATCCTCACGTGGACGTCCTCGGGCACTGCACCGGCCGGGTCGTACGCGGACGGGGGCGGCCGGAGTCGCGCTTCGACGCCGAGATCGTCTTCGAGGCGTGCCGGAGGTTCGGGGTCGCGGTGGAGATCAATTCGAGGCCCGACCGGCTCGACCCGCCCAAGCGCCTGATGCGGCTGGCGTACGAGATGGGGTGCGAGTTCGCGATCGACTCCGATGCTCACGCGCCCGGTCAGCTCGACTGGCAGCGGTTCGGGTGCGAGCGGGCGGCCCTGTGCGGGATACCGCCGGAGCGCATCCGCAACGCCCGCCCCTGGGGGACTGCTCCGGACTTGGGGTGATAGTCCTGTGGCGTCCGGGTGAGGAGTGTCGGACGGGTTTCGCCGCACTGATCGACGTAGCGTCGAATCATGAAACGCCGCGACGCGCTGCTGAAGGAGCTGAAAACCGCCGGGTGCCTGTCGGCCCGCGAGCTCGCCTCGCGTCTCGGGGTCAGCAGGAGCACGGTCGTGCGCGACGTGGCGAAGCTCCGGGAGGCCGGCGTCCCGATCCGGCTCGACCAGGGCGGCTACGCGCTCGCGGGCCCCGAGACGGTGAAGCGCGCCATCGACGAGGCGCTGCGCGGGCGGCACGTGCTGCGCCTGGAATACGCCGGCAGCAAGGGCGTGCCCACCGTCAGGGACGTCGAGCCGAGCATCTGCCTCGGCGGGCGGGGCGGGCACTGGTATCTGGTGGCCTGGTGCCGGCTGCGGAACGACGTGCGCGTCTTCCGGCTCGACCGGATCTCCCGGGCCGAGGTCACCGGCGAGCGCTTCCCCGAGCCGGGCCGCGACCGCCTGGCCGAGCTCGCCGAGGCCGTCGGCGGCTGATCCGGCCGTCCGTTCGCGCGCCGGGAGCCGGGGAGGCGTGTGCGGAAACCCCGGGAGGCGAGTGCGGGAGCCGCGGGAGGCCCACGCGGGGCGCCTGCGTGCGGCGATGACCGCCTTCACCTGCGACAGCGCGAGGAAGTCGAACGTGTCAGCGAGAAATGTCGGTGGGGTGGCCTACTCTCTGCGGCGTGAACCGTACCGACCGGCTCTACGCGATCGTCGAGGACCTGCGGGCGATCTCCCCGCGCTGCCGGTCCGCGCGTGAACTCGCCCTGCGCTTCGAGGTGAGCTCGCGGACCATCGAGCGGGACATCTCCGCGCTGCAGCAGGCCGGCGTGCCCATCTACGCGGAGGTCGGGCGCAGGGGAGGCTACGCCCTCGACAAGAGCATGTCGCTGCCCCCGCTCAACTTCACCCCCGCCGAGGCCGTGGCCGTGGCGATCGCCCTCAGCCGCACAGAGCAGCAGCCCTTCGCCGACGAGGCGCGCAGCGCACTGCGCAAGCTCGTCGCCGCGATGCCCAGCCCCGAGGGCGAGCGGGCCCGGCAACTGGCCGCCCGCGTGCAGATCCTCATCGAGGACGAGCCGGAGCTCCGATACATCGGATCGATCGGCCGGGTGATCGAGGAGGCCCTTCTCAAGGGCGTCGTTCTGCGCATCCGGTATGGCGACGCACAGGGTGTGCCGACGACCAGGGAGGTGGAGCCCGGCGCGTTCGTCGGCGGGCGGAGCGGATGGTGGTATCTGGTGGCCTGGTGCCGGCTCCGAGACGCCGTCCGCGTCTTCCGGCTCGACCGGATCACCGAGGCCGCCCTCACCGAGGAGCCCGTGCCAGGCCGGCCCCTGGAGGCGTTCGACGCCGAGGTTCCCGACATGATCGCCCGGACTCCCGCACTGGACTGATCGCGGATCCGAAAATATGTTCGTGAAAATCTGAAACACCGACAGGAGGGTGTCGCCGAAGGGCGGGAGGCTCTACTCGCGTGACAACGGGCCGGCCACGGCCCCGCTCAGCGCCTTCCCCCGCTCGTCACGCCGCCCGCAGCACCCGCGCGAGGTGGCAGCGCCCGTGCGAAAAGGCGACGCCCGCGCACGAAGAGGCGAGCGGCCAGAGAGAACTAGACAGAAAGAGACCGACGATGACCACTCCCGCCGCCCCCGCCGTCAACACGGTCGCCTGGTTCGAGATCGCCGGCGACGACCCCGAGGGCGTCCAGCGGTTCTACGGCGACCTGTTCGGCTGGCGGTTCCGGACCGACGAGGACTCGGCCGCCGTGGGCATGGACTACCGGGTCATCAGCTACGACGGTGACGACGAGATGCGTGGCGGGGTGCTGGGCACCGGTGGCGGCATGCCCGGCCACGCCATCTTCACCGTCATGGTCCGGAACGTGACCGAGACCTGCCGGAAGGTGGAGGCCCTGGGCGGGAAGGTGCTCAGCGAGGTGGTGGGCCACGAGGGCGGCCCCGACTTCGCCTACCTGCACGACACCTCCGGCAACCTCTTCGGCGTCTTCGCTCCGGCCGGTTCCTGACCGGCCGGAGCGTACCCAGGCCGTCCGGACGCCCGCCGGGATCCTCCCGTGCTTCCCCTGCGGCGCCTTTCCCCCCGGGTCCTTCCCCTCCGGGCCGTCAGGGCGTCCGGGCGGCCCTTCCCCATCGCCGCGAACGCGAAGGAGGGCCGGTCGGTGTGACCGGCCCTCCTGTGGCGTCCGTCGTGCCCCGGCGGGATCGGCGTTCCCACTGCGCGCACGACGCCCGGCTCGCGCTCCGACCGGCGGTCGTGGCCGGCCGGAGCGCACCGCTTTCAGTGCCGGGCGTACAGGTTCCTGCGGCGGGCGAGGACGATCAGGACCGCGGCGGCGGCCGCCACCGCGAGCACGATGATGCCGATCTTGAGCGCCATCCCCGCCGAGTCGTCGGCGTCCTGCTCGGCCCCGGCCGCCCTGGTGTTCAGCGCGGGCGCGGCGGCCGCCTGGGGGACGGCGACCGCTCCCGATTTCACCTGCACCGTCTTGGTCGCCTTGGCGGGCTCGGTCGCGGTCACGGTGACCTTCCACTCACCGGCCGGCAGCGGCTCGGCGGCGCGGTAGACGTTCAGGCCCTCGGACGCCGACCTGAGCGGCACCGGCCCGAAGGAGCGGCCGTCGGCGGAGGTCGCGACCAGCGTCGCCGCGACGATCTCCATGACGGGGTCGTTGCCGTCCTTGTAGGAGACCAGGACGTTGACGTTGTCGGCGCCGTCCCCGGTCACCTCCAGCTTGATCGGTTTGCCCTGGGCGGAGGCCGCGGACGCGCCGAGCGTCAGCACGAGCCCGGCCAGCAGGACGGTGAGGACGTAGGTCAGTGCCTTTTTCACGATTCGTGGGTCCCCTCGGGTTCGGTGTCGGGGGTGAGAGCCCCGTCGCCCGGTGATGTCGGCAGGTAGACGTGCTGGTGCCCGTAGCCCGCGTCGACACTCAGGGCGTCGAGGGCGGTGGCTCCGACCGACCAGGTGAAGATCGCGTCGGCGCGTTGCCGTACGACCAGGTCCATCGCGGTGGTGCGCGCCGATCCGGTGAGGTCCCGCGCGGCCGCGTAGGTGTCGACGGTCGTGGCGATCTGCCGGACTGCGGAGGCGAGGCTCGACCTCGCCACGTTGGTGGCCGTCTCGCCGGACGGCGGGTCGGCGAAGTCGCCGACGGCCGCGGTGGACGCCTTGCGCCAGTTCTCGACGTCGGCGTCGGTCACCACGGTGGGCCCCGCGGTGCCGTCGGCGGGCAGGGCCCGGTTCAGTCCGTCGAGCACGGGGACGAGCCGGTCGCGCGAGGTGCGCGCCAGCTCGGTCAGGGTCTTGATCTGTGTCTTGTCGCGGAGGGCGGATTCGGCGCGGATCTGGTTGGCGATCTGTTCGACGGACGACGGCCGGGTCACCGCGAAGACCAGGCCGCCGGCGACGAGCGCGCCGATCACGAACGCGGCCACGAGGCCGAGCGCCCGGCTCCGGGCCGGACGCCGGACCGGCGTCGGTTGCCTGGGTGGTCGGTTGATGGTCGCCACCTCCTGAGGGGCGGATGGTGCTGATCGGATGGAAGGGGGTCCCCCTGACGCGTGTCGCGGGGGCCTCGATCCGCCCGCGCGCTCAGGTGCTCAGGCCCCGAGGGGTGTGCCCCGGCTGTTGAGGATGAGTTTCTCGATGCGCTTGCGGCGGCGGGAAGCGGTCAGCCGGAAGGCGAGGAAG
>NZ_JBFBIP010000011.1:0-258393 GCF_040685655.1 Microbispora sp. NPDC088329 | reverse complement strand
GGTGGTTGTTCGGGTGTTCCTCGCCCCCCCCGTCCCCTGGGTGGTGGGGGGGGGTCGGGGCGGGGCGGGGGGGCCGGCCCCCCCGCGCCCGCGCTCCGTGCGGCTCAGCCGGGATAGGGCCGGTTGAACCGGGGCGGGGTGAACGGGACGTACCGGGGGGCGGGGTCGGCCGCCAGTGCCGCCGCACGAGCGTTCATGGCCGGGGCGGACGTCGCGGGCCAGTGACCGCTCCGCAGCCGGTCGAGCATCGTCATCAGCGCCGCCTCCTGCTCCGCAGGCGAGAAGTCGCAGTGGCCGACGGTCTCGGTGTACGTCTGGCGTAGCAGGGAGCCCGCTCCTGCCCGGCGCACATTCTCCTCGTACGACTGCTGCTGGGCGACGGTGGAGATCTGGTCACCGGTGCCGGACACGGTCAGCACGGGGATCCGCAGGTCACCGTTCAGGACGATGCCATGTGAGAAGCGCTTGACGGCGCCGGGGTCCGCCGCGACGCGGGGCGCGGCCGCCAGCTTCTTCAGGTCGGCCGAGAGGTCCAGGCCTGCCGCCTTGTACAGGTTCCGGACGGCACGCCGCATGGCGGGATCGGCGAGGCCCAGCTGCTTGTCGTAGTCCACGCCGGTGTTCCAGGACGGGTTCCCGCCGACGACGTCCATGATCTGGCGCCGGCTGCTCATGGCCTGCCCGATGTAGGGCAGGGGCCCGCCGGCGAGCGCGAGGTAGGCGCCCTGCTGCAGCGCCGCGGCGTCCCCGCTGCCCGGAGGCGGCGGCACGGACCCGTCGGGGTTGCGTCCCCAGGCGGGCAACTGGCCGATCGCGGCCGCCAGTGCGATCCTGGCTCGCCCCTCGGGAGTCTGCTGCGCTGCGGCCAGGGCGTCGAGCCATGCCTTCCTGGCCGACTCGATGTCCGCGGGGATGTCGACGACCGGCAGCCCCGGCGCGACCAGGCGCTCGAGCACGAAGACCGTGTCGAGCTTCTGGTTCCACTGGCCGACCGACCCGCCGAGACCGCCGCACATCGGGACGGCGGCGTCGAAGGTGCCGGGGTGGACCTGCGCGACGCCGGCGGAGACGAAACCGCCCATCGAGGTCCCGGAGTCGATCGCGTACCGGGCCCGGCCGTAGGCCTGCTCGAAGCGGGCCAGCGCCTCGGCCTGGTTGTCGATGGCGGACCGGATGTCCCAGCCGGTGATCGCCCGGCTCGTCCCGCCGCGGGCCACGCCGTCGGCGAGCAATCGCGCGGTCAGGGGCTCGTTACGGCCCGATCCGGCGAAGTCGAGGGCGACCACCACGGTGCCGTTCCAGTCAGCCGGGACGACGAACTCGTACGGCGTGCCGTCCTTGAGGGTGCCGCTGATGCACGTCGGGTGGGCGGGGGAGTCCGGCAGGCACGGTGTGCCGCCGGGAGCCCCGGCGGGGGCAGCGGCGGCGGCGGTTCCGCCTCCGACGACGGCCGCCAGCGCGGCGGCCAGGCACGCGGTCACTCTACGGCGGTTCACAGCGACAGCCCCTTCGACTCGACCTTCCAGCCGTCCTCGCCGCACAGCCCGCAGGCGGGGCCGACGAAGCGCGCCCCGGCGGCCCGGTCTCCGCGCAGGACGTAGTCGAACCAGTCGGCGGCCACCTGCCAGCCCTTGGTGGCCTCGAGACCCGCGATCAGGCCGGTGTGGCCGGCGGCCGTGTCGCTGACCAGTGCGGCGGGAACCTTGAGCAGGGCGTAGTTGTCGATGCTGTTCTGGTAGGCGACGTCGTCGGGACCACCGTTGACCAGCAGCGTCGGGGTGTGCAGACCGGCGAGACGGTCGCGCCCGTAGCCGCCGAAGGCCGGGTCGGCGAAGTATCCGGTGTTGAACCCGGCGACCGCGTCGATGATGGGGTCGGTCCCGGCGGCGAGGGCCTCGACGCCGCCGCAGCTGTGGCCGAGCACGCCGACCCGCGTCGTGTCCGCCCGCCCGTCGAACTGCTTGCGGGCCTGCTTCGACTCGGTGGCCCAGTGGGCGGCCGCGAGGAGCGCCTCGGGGTGCGCGATCGTGTTCTCGGGGGTGTTGGGGACGGGGAACTCGTCCAGCCCGCCGTTGGCCACGACGATGTATCCCTGGGAGGCCAACCCGGTCAGGAACGTGATCCCCTCCAGGTTGCTCGTCGCGCAGGCGCCGTTGCCGTAGACGATCACGGGCAGGCTGCCCTTGCGCAGTGCCTTGAGATCGGCCGGGCGGTAGACGGTGTGCCCGGGCAACCCCTCGGCGGCCTCACGCACCGTGGGCAGCACGGCCCGCGTCGAGGCGCCGGGCGAGGGGGTCTTCGGCGGTGGCGGATTGTGGGCGGACGACGCCGCGGCCGCGCCGGAGCCGGCGAGGACGACCGCCCCCACGGTCGCCGCCAGCAGGGTGCGCGCGGTCATGGAGCGGGCAAGCATGTTGCGTTTCCTCCACGGTTGATGGACGGGCAGGGGGTGTTGGCTCGGGGGCCCGACGAGGTCCGCGAATGGCCGGCAGGGCGCCTGGCAGCTGTTGTGAGGCACATGGCCGTCGCCAACGGAGACGATCGTTCAGCTTTATGTCATCAATGTCAATCCCCTGATTACTTCATAAATCGCGATGTGGAGCGGCCGGGACGTACGCCGGTGTGGCCCGGACATGCCGTCGCGTGGTACGCGGCCGATCGCGCCCGCAAAGGTCGGGCGACCGGACGCCGACCGTGGCCGGGTGATCGGCGGCGTGCCGACGCGCCCGGTCCACGGTCCGACGAGCGACGTCCATGCGGCGCCGGTTCCGGTAAACGTCATGTGTGACGCGGTTTGCATCCCCGCTGCGCCCGAGCCGAGAGGTGGCAGCCGAAGGCGATGGTCGCGCCGGGCGGACGCCGGCGGCCGGTGCTCGCGGCCGGCGGTTCCGTGGGCGGGATCGTCAGCGGGGGACGAGGCGCAGCGGCGCCGACCTGGGCCCGAACTCCAGCCAGTTGAACATCTCCACCTCGCCGTCCGGCTCGACACGGGTGGTGCAGGCGAGCAGTTCGCCCAGCGCGGCCGTCATCTCCAGCCGGGCCATCGCCGCGCCGGGGCAGCGGTGCGCGCCCCGGCCGAACGCGAGGTGCCGGTTGGGGCGGCGTTCCAGGTCGAGCCGGTCGGCGTCGTCGAACACCGCCTTGTCCCGGTTCGCCGAAGGGAAGATCATCGCGATCGCCTCGCCGGCGCGCACCGTGCGGCCGCCGAGCTCCACGTCCCGGGTGGCGGTGCGGGCGAACACCCGATAGGGGGCGTACAGCCGCAGCAGCTCCTCGATCGTCGCCGGCAGCAGCCCTGGGTCGGCGCGCAGCCGGTCCTGGAGGGCGGGGTCGCGGGAGAGGTGGACGGCGGCGCTGCCCAGCACGGCGTGCGGCGCCCCGATGCCGGCCACGATGGTCTGCCGGACGGTGGCCACGACCAGGTCGTACGGGATGGGCCGTTCCGGGTCGCCGGACGCCTGCAACAGGCTGGTCACCAGATCCTCGTCCGGATCGCGGGGGTCGGCCCGGCGGTCCTCGACGATGGCCCGGGCGATCCCGTAGAGCTCGTCGCTCGCCGCCAGGACCCGGGCCCGGTCCATCTCCTGGATGGCGAAGCTGTACTCGACGCCGATCCGGCGGATCTCCAGCACCTGGCCGACCGGCAGGCCGAGGAAAAGCGCGAAGCACTGCGCCGCGTACGGCAGCGCGAACTCCTGGGAGTAGTCGCCGCCGCCGCGGGCCAGCAGCGGCCCCAGCAGCTCGCGCGCCGCCTCCGCGAAGGCCGGTTCGAGGCGTCGCACCACGCTGCGGCGCAGCACCCGGTCCATCGGAGCGCGGTAGATGTCATGCTCGGGCGGGTCGAAGTGCAGCGGCGGCCGGCGCTGGGCGCGCGGCACGTGCGGGACGACGTTCTGCACCGCGGTGCTGAACGTCGCGCTGTCCCGGGCCACCCGCACCACGTCCGAGTAGCGGGTGGCGGCCCAGAATCCGCCGAAGGCGTCGCTCCACGGCACCGGGCAGCGTCGCCGCAGCCCGGCGTAGACCTCGTGGGAGCTGTCGAAGGTCTCCGGCGCGGTGGGGTCCCAGTCGGAGGCGCGTCCGGGGCCGTCGGCGGTGGTGGTCATGGTGAGGTCCTTTTCCTTCCCGTCATGAGCCCGTCCGCTCACAGCAGGTGCCTGCGTGCGACCCGGGCGAGCGTCTCGATGGCGTACACGACGACGGCGATCGCGATGACGATCGCGGCGGTGGTGTCGTAGCGCAGCGTGGCGATGGACTCCTGCATCAGGTAGCCGACGCCTCCCGCGCCGGCGATGCCGAGCACGACCGACTCGCGCAGCGCCAGGTCGGCCACGAACAGGCCGTTGCCGGTGAACGATGGCACGAACTGCGGCCAGATCCCGGCGGCGAACGCCTGCCAGCGGCGGGCGCCGACCGAGGTCAGCGCCTCGTGCGGCAGCGGGTCGAGCTGTTCCAGTGAGTCGGCGAAGAACTTGGCCGCCAACGCGGTGGAGGAGATCCACAGCGCCAGGAAACCGGCGAACGGGCCGAGCCCCAGTGCGGCCACGAACAGCAGCGCGTACACCAGGTCGGGGATGCCCCGGACCACTGCCAGCAGCACCCGGACCACCGCGGACAGCGGCCGCCAGGGTGTGGTGTTGACGGCGGTCAGCAGGGCGAGCACCAGCCCGCAGGCGGCGCCCGCCGAGGCGGCTCCCAGCGCCATGAGCAGGCTCTCCAGCACCGCCATGAGCAGGTCGCCGGAGAACGCGGGCGGCCACATCCCGGTGAGTACGCTCCGTAGGTTGGGCCAGGCGCCGTACAGGCGGGCAGGGTCGGGGTGCAGGGACCACAGCGACGCCAGGAAGACCACCCCGGTGGCGGCCGCGCCGGCCACCCGCAGCACCCGGCCGCGGTCCCAGCCGACGTCGTGCGGGGCGCGCCCGGCGGGCAGCGCGGCCGTGCCCGTCGTGTCCCCCGGTGAACGGCCGGCCCGGATGCGGCGGGGGAGTGTGCGGCGGGGGAGTGTGCCGTGGCCGGCCGTGCGGCGGCGGACCGCCACCGACAGTAGCTCCAGCAGCAGGACCAGGACGACGATCACGCAGATGATCCCCGCCGCCCTGTGGTAGTTGAGGCTGCCCAGCGCGGTCTGCAGCGCCACGCCGATGCCGCCGGCCCCGACGACGCCGAGCACGGCCGACGCCCGGATGTTGATGTCGAGGCGGTACAGCACGATGCCGGTCAGCGCGGGGAAGACGCGGGGCAGCACGGTCGAGACGGCCACCTGCACCTCGCTCGCCCCGCACGCGCGGGCCGCCTCGGCGGGAACGGGGTCGGTTTCCTCGACGGCGTCGGCCAGCAGCTTTGCGATCATGCCCACGGAGTGCACGGCGACGGCGAGCGCGCCGGCCGGCGGGCCAAGGCCGAAGATCCGCACGAACAGGATCGCGAAGGCCAGCGTCGGCACGGCCCGGGTCAGCACGACGACCACCCGGGCGGCCGGCCGCAGCCAGCGGGGACCGCGGTGGGTGCGCGCGGCGACGAAGGCCAGCGGCACCGAGGCCAGCGCCGCCAGGCCGGTGCCCGCCACCGCGATGAGCAGCGTCTCGGCGATCATACAGGCGACGTCGCCGGCGCCGGGCAGGTCCGGCGGCCACATCCGGCGCAGCAGCCGCGCGGTGTCGTCCAGTCCCGCGGCCAGCGAGGCGGGGGACAGGCCGATCCACCAGAACGTCAGCCAGGTGACGGCCACGGCGGCGACGAGCAGCCCCGCCGCGATGAGGGCGCGGGCGCTCCACGGCGGCCGCAGCGGACCCGGCTCCGCCGTGGCCGGGGTGCGCGTGGAGGGGGCGGTGCTAACCATCGCGGGCCCCCGCGGTGTCGTAGATCTCCCGCAGCCGCTCGGCGGTGAGGCCGGCCGCCGGCTCGTCCAGCACCAGCCGGCCGCCGCGCAGCGCCACGACCCGGTCGGCGGTGGCGAGCGCGAGCTCGACCTGATGCAGGCTGCACACCACGGAGATGCCGTCTTCCGCGCTGATCCGTTTGAGGGTCTCGAGCACCAGTACGCTCGCCGCCGGGTCGAGCGAGGCGACCGGCTCGTCGGCGAGGATCAGCTCGGGGCTCTGCAGCAGGGTCCTGGCCACCGCGACCCGCTGCTGCTGCCCACCGGAGAGCGTGTCGCAACGCTGGAACCGCCGGTCCGCCAGCCCGACCCGGTCCAGGTGCTCCACGGCGCGGATCCGCAGCGCGCGTGGGTAGCTCATCACCCCATACCTGGGCAGCCGCAGGGTGGCCAGCGACCCCATCAGCACGTTCTCCAGCGCGGACAGCCGCCCGACGAGGCCGAACTGCTGGAAGACGAACCCGACCCTGGCGCGCAGGGCGCGCAGCCGGCTCCGGGAGCAGGCGGCCGGGTTCTCGCCCAGGGTGCGCACGGTGCCGCTGTCCGGCAGGTGCATGCCGTTGACCAGGCGCAGCAGTGTGGACTTGCCTGCCCCGGAGGGGCCGACCAGCGCGACGAACTGCCCCTGCGGGACGTCCAGTGAGACACCGTCGAGCACGGCGGCGCCGTGGAAGCCCTTGCCGACCTCCGACAGCCGCAGCACGAGATCGCCGATCACGGCGGGTTCCTCAGCCACCGGACGTGCACACCTCCGCCTTGGTGATCTCGCAGATGCGCGCGATCGGCTGGTAGGTGGCGTCGGTGGCCTTGACGAACGTCCAGGCGGTGGAGGCGCCGAGGGTGCAGGCCGTCGCGTCGGCGTACTGGCCCCAGTTCTTCGGGCCCTTGATCTCGCTGCCTTCGCACAGCCCGGCGGAGGCGGCGCCGGTGGCGGTCAGGCCGGTCACCGTCTTGGTGATCTTGTCGCGGACGTCCTGCGGAAGCCACGTGCCGACCACGATCGGCGGCCCGGGGATGAGCGGAGAGGTCCAGACCTTGGTGACCTGCCCCGGCTTGAGCTGGCCGCGGGCGGGCAGCAGCTGGTCGATGAACACGTCGCCGACGAAGGCGATGTCGCAGTCGCCGGCCAGCAGCGAGGCGACCGCCGTGTCGTGCCCGTGGGTGAAGACCTTCTTGACGTCCTTGTCCACGTCGACGCCGGCTTCCCGCAGCGAGGCCAGGGGCTGCAGGTAGCCGGTGGTGGAACCGGGATCGGTGAAGCAGACGTCCTTGCCGGCGACGTCCTTGAGTGAGGCGATGCTCTTGTCGTCTCCGCGGGTCACCCCGTAGGCGTACGCGCCGGGGTCGCCGCCCGGGGCGGCCAGCGGAACGGCGACGGGCTCGACGTCGGCACGGCTGCGGGCCAGGTAGTAGCTGAAGGCTCCGTAGACGGCGACGTCCACGCGCTTGGCGACCTGCGCCTCGACGACGGCGGCGTTGCTGGTGACGGCCTGGAACCGCACCGGGACGCCGAGGTCCTTCTGCAGCGCGGAGACGATCGGGGCGAACGACGCCTCGAGGTTGTCGCTCTGCTCCGACGGGATGGCGGCGAAGACCAGCTCGTCGGGCCGGCCACCGTCGGCCGACGCGCTGCGGGTACTTCCGGGGCCGGCACCGCAGGCGGACAGGAGTGCGATCGCGGCACCCGCCGCGACGACGCCGAGAGCTGACTTCCGGAACATCGAGGCTCCTCACATGCAGGTGGTCGGGCCAAAGTAAGCAGGCCCAAGAGCATTGTCAACAGTTCTGTGACGACCGTAGGATTACTGCCGAATGTTATTGGCGGCGAATTTCGGACGACCGTTCATCGAACTGTTGCGCGTCTCGCGTCGCAGTAGCTTCCCACCCCAGGAGGCGGACATCAATCCCCGTTCAGTGATCAATCGGGCGGCCCGCGCCGTGACGGCGCTCACGGCCACGGCTCTCGCACTCGCCCTCCCACCGGCCGCCGGCCTGTCGCACGCATCGGCGGCGTCCGGCCAGGCCGGTCCCATCAGCGTCACGGGCGTCCACCCGAGCGGCGCAACCTACGCGATCGAGGTCCCGCGCGACTGGAACGGCACCGTGCTGACGTTCAGCCCGGGCTACGGCCAGGGCGCCGGGCCGCAGCACCTGCCGGCCGAACTCGGCGGCAACACCGCAGCGCAGAGCTGGCTGCTGGCCCACGGGTACGCCCTGGCCGGCACCCGGCCCTACGGGAGCGGCTGGGCCGTCGAGGAGACTTTGCAGGCCTCCGCCGACACGCTCGCCGCGTTCGCCGGGGTCGCGGGGAAGCCCGGGACCACCCTGGCCTGGGGCGGTTCGATGGGCGGCGCCATCGCGGCCGGCCTGGCCGAACGCCGGCCCGACCTGATCGACGGCGCGCTGCCCTACTGCGCCTCGGTGGCCGGGCCGGTGGCGATGCTCAACCAGTCGTTCGACGCGGCCTTCGCGTTCAAGGCGCTGCTCGCACCCGGCGACGACGCGGTGAAGCTCGTCCGGCTGGCCTCGGCCGACGAGGAGACGCGGAGCACCACCGCCGCCCGCGCCGTCCTGGACGCCGCCCAGCGGACTCCGGCCGGCCGGGCCCGCATCGCCCTCGCCGCGTCCTTCGCCCAGGTCTCCACCTGGTCGGTGACCGGCACCGCCGAACCGGCCGCGCGCGACTGGGCGGGGCAGGAGGCCCAGGAGTACGCGGCGTTCATGGCGACCGTGTTCTCTCCCCGCTATCCCCTGGAACAGCGCGCGGGCGGGAACTTCTCCTGGAACACGGGCGTGGACTACCGCCGGGAACTGCGGGAGTCCGGGCGGATGACGCAGGTGCGCGCCCTCTACGACAGCGCGGGGCTGAACCTCGACGCCGACCTCGCGGCCCTGGCGGCGGCGCCGCGCGTCTCCGCCGACCCCGGCGCGGTCACCTACATGGAGAACTACTTCACCCCGCGCGGCTCGCTCGGCGTCCCCGTCCTGACGATGCACGAGCGCGGCGACAACTACCCCACCGTCACCCAGGCCCGCGCCTACTCCGACGTGGTGCGGCGCGCGGGGAAGGGCGCGATGCTGCGCCAGGCGTTCGTCGACAGGCCCGGCCACTGCCGCTACACCGGAGCCGAGTTCGTCGCCGCGGTGCAGACTCTGAAGAACCGGGTCGCCACCGGCCGCTGGACGGACGCCGACGCCCATCGGCTCGGCAAGCTGGCCGCACGCCTGACCGCCGAGAACCCGGACCTGGGCACCGCCGAGTTCGTCCACTACACCCCCGGCCGCTTCCTGCGTCCGCACGTTCCCGCGCGGTGACAGGCGGGGAGACAGCGCGCGCGAACGCCGTCCCTGCGCCGCGGGACCGCGGCCGAGACCACAGGGAAGAGCCCGGACGGGAGCCGGGTGACGTAAGATTCACGCAGGTCGAGCCCGGTGAGCGCGCCCCTGTTCCGGGCGTGGCAGGCCGGGGCACCTACACCGGCTGAGGAGTCTGACGATGGAGGGACGCCGGGTCGCCGCGTCGCCGGAGCCCGGCTCCCTGCCCAGGGCCCGGCAAGGAGCGGAACCCCAGCGGCTGCTGACCACGCTGCTGGGCGATTACTGGTTCTGGCGGCAGGAGCACATCCCGTCCGCGGCGCTGGTCCGGCTGCTGGAGGAGTTCGGCATCACCGCGACCAGCGCCCGCGCCGCCCTGAGGCGGGTCGCCTCGCGGGGGCTGCTGGCCAGTTCCCGCAACGGGCGCACCACCGCGTACGGACTGCCGCCCCGGGCGTACGACGTGATCGTGGCGCACATGCGCCGGCTGCTGACGTTCGGCGCCACCACGCCGTGCTGGGACGGGCAGTGGACGGTCGTCACGTTCTCGGTGCCGGAGGACCAGCGGGACACCCGCCGCGCGCTGCGCGACGGGCTGCGCCTGCTGCACTTCGGCATGATCTTCGACGCGGTGTGGGTGTCCCCGCACGACAGGACGGACGACGTCGTCGACCTCGTGCGGAGGCTGGGCGTGCGCGGGGCGGTCGTGTTCCGGGCCCGCAAGGTCGCCGACGACGACCTGGACCCGGTGCTGGACCGCGCCTTCGACATCGCCGCGCTGCGCGAACGCTACCTGCGCTTCATCGACGCCCACCGGCCGGTCGCCGAGCGGCTGGCGGTGTCCGTCCCGTGCCCCGCCGGGGCGCTGCGGCTGCGGACCGCGATCATGACCGACTGGCGGGTGTTCCCCACGCTCGACCCCGATCTCCCCGCAGAGCTGCTTCCCGCCGGCTGGCCGCGCGACGAGGCCAGGCGGCTGTGCGTGCAGATCTACGACTCGCTCGGGGAACCGGCGGAGCGGCGGTTCCGCGAGATCCTCGCCGAGTTCGACCCGGAGCTGGCCGGTCTGGCCGCGCACCACACCTTCGCGCAGGTGTCCGCTCTGGAGTCGCCGGCGATACGCCGTCACACGAACTTCGACGAGACGACGGACCGCGACCGCCTGGATCTCCTCGCCGGCGGGTCCCTCGGCTGATGCGGCTGTCGCGGCACCTCGGGTAGATTGCGGCACCAGTGGCCGCGGTCGTGGCGGAGATCCGTTGCGGTGCGGCTTCATGTCGCTCGAAAGCATGACAGTCTGATAACGAGCGTACGATCAAGCGTTGTCCATATACTCCAGGTGTGAATGATCCTGAAAGGTCCGAGGTAGAGGACCTCGACTTCCCGCGCTTCCAGGTGGGCGCACCCCCGCAACACCTGATCACGACGCTCCTCGGTGACTACTGGATAAGCAGGCCCGAGCAACTGCCGTCCGCGGCCCTGGTGCGGCTGACCGAGGAGTTCGGTGTCTCCGCCGTCGCGGCCCGGGCCGCGCTCAGCCGCCTGACCAGGCGAGATCTGCTGGTGTCGTCCAAGGTCGGGCGGCGCACCTACTATCGCCTGACGGATCGGGCCGCCGCCGTGATGCTGGAGGGACGGCAGCGGATCATGTCCTTCGGCCTGGAGCAGGGCGCGTGGGACGGGAGATGGGTGATGGCGGCGTTCTCCATCTCCGAGGAACAACGCGACCTGCGCCACACGCTGCGCGCCAGGTTGCGCTGGCTCGGCTTCGCCCCGCTCTACGACGGGCTGTGGGTCTCGCCCACCGCCGACGCCGACAGCGCGGCGGCCGTGCTCGCCGAGCTGGAGATCCCGATGTCGACGATCTTCCGGGCCGAGGCCCTGGATCTCGCGGGCATGCGCGCCCCCCGGGAGGCATGGGACTTCGACCAGCTCCGGCGCACCTACGAGGAGTTCGTGGCCCGATATTCGCCCCTTCTGGAACGCGTACGCAAGGGCGTGGTCGGCGCGTCCGAGGCGCTGGTGGCGCGTACGGGGATCATGGACACCTGGCGGACGTTCCCCAACCACGACCCCGACCTGCCGGCGGAGCTGCTGCCCGCCGACTGGCCGCGCGCCGAGGCCAGAGACCTTTTCGTCGAGATCTACGACACCCTCGGGCCGCTCGCCGAGTTCCGCGTCAAGCAGATCGTCGCGGAGTTCGAGCCCGAGCTGGCCGAGCTGGTCGCCCATCACCGGACCAGCTCCATCCTCGCGCTCACCTGAGCGCTCCCCGGCGACGGGGCGGCGCTTCGGTCGCCCCGCACGTCTCCGCTGCACAACCGCCTCTTGACAGGTGTGCATCCCTAGGTGTGACACTTATCCCCACGACCGCAAAGTGAAATGCAGCATTATCTGGTCGCGGAAGGACCACCATGAGAATGCCCAGGACCATCCTCGC
The DNA here is from genome assembly GCF_040685655.1 of Microbispora sp. NPDC088329. Classification (NCBI taxonomy): domain Bacteria; kingdom Bacillati; phylum Actinomycetota; class Actinomycetes; order Streptosporangiales; family Streptosporangiaceae; genus Microbispora; species Microbispora sp. NPDC088329. The sequence continues at coordinate 246,757 of NZ_JBFBIP010000011.1, read as the reverse complement.
GGGTGCGGCGGCTTTGGCCCTCGCCAGTGTCGCAGCCTGCGGTGGAGGCGACGGTGAGACGCAGCGGCCGGCCGGCGCGACGGCTCTGTACGACGCCCTGCCCGACAGCATCAAGGAAGCGGGCGTCATCCGATTTGCCGGGGATTCCCACCCGCCCTATCGGATCGTCGCCAACGACGGCAAGACCGTCACGGGCATCGACAAGGAGTTGCAGGACGCCCTCGGCAAGGTGCTCGGGGTCCGCACCGAGATCTCGATCGTCAGCGGCCTGCCCGCGGCGCTGTCCGGCATGCTCGCCAACCGATACGACGCCTTCAACGGTCCGGTCAAGGACAGCGCCGAGCGTGAGCAGCAGTTCGACGCGCTCGTGTGGATGGTCACCCGGACCTCCTACCTGATCCCCAAGGCCGGGTCCTCGGCGATCAAGAGCTCGGGTGACCTGTGCGGCAAGCGCGTCGCCGGCACCGCCGGCAGCATCGTGGAGGACCAGGCCAAGCGCCTGACCGAATGGTGCGCCAAGCAGGGCAAGCCGGCGATGGAGTTCATCGGCTTCGCCGACACCAACGGCACCATCCTCGCCGCCAAGGCCGGCCGGGCCGACGCCGCCGGCATGACCGAGAGCGCCGCGCTCGACGTGCTCTCCAAGGAGAAGGACGCCTTCACGTACGTCACGCAGACCGAGGAGCAGGGCGCCGGCGTCGACCAGCTGGCGATGCTCGTGCCCAAGTCCAGCGGTCTCGGCCCGGTCATGCTCGACGCGTTCAAGGAGATCTTCAAGAACGGCGAGTACAAGAAGATCATGGACAAGTACGGGCTCCAGAGCGTGTCGGTGCCGGAGCCGAAGATGAACACCGCGGCGACGCAATGAGCGTGGCACCCCAGACCGTGCCACCACAGGCCGTGCCACCACAGGCCGTGGACGTCGCCGCCGCCCGTCCGCGCATCCGGCCTCTGCGCTGGGTGGCCGGAGCCGTGCTGCTCGTGCTCGTCGCGCAGTTCGCCTGGTTCCTCGTCACCAACCCGGAGCTCAAGTGGCCGGTGGTCGGCAGGTACCTGTTCGACCCGAACATCCTGCGCGGCCTGGGCATGTCGCTGCTGCTCACCGTCATCGCGATGGTGCTGGGCAGCGCGCTCGGGGTGCTTCTCGAGGTGGGCAGGATGAGCGGCTTCCGGCCGGTGGTCTGGGCCTGCACCGTCTACGTCACGGTCTTCCGCAGCATCCCGCCCCTGGTCCAGCTGATCTTCTGGTTCAACCTCGGTTACCTGCTGCCGCGGATCCCGCTGGGTGTGCCGTTCGGCCCGACCTTCGTCTCGTGGCCCACCAACTCCGTGATCAGCTCGTTCACCGCGGCCGTCATCGGGCTCACCCTGCACGAGGCCGCGTACATGGCCGAGATCGTCCGGGCCGGCATCACGTCCGTGGACGGCGGCCAGCGTGACGCGGCCCGCGCGATGGGGTTCACGGCCCGGCAGAGCTTCGTCAAGGTCGTGCTCCCGCAGGCGATGCGGGTGATCATCCCGCCCACCGGCAGCCAGTTCATCACCGTGCTCAAGGGCACCTCGCTGGTCAGCGTGATCGCGATGGCCGACCTGCTCTATTCGGTGCAGGTGATCTACAACAGGACCTACGAGGTCGCGCCGCTGCTGATCGTCGCCTGCGCCTGGTACCTGGTGGTGGTCATCAGCCTCTCGCTCGGCCAGCGGCGCCTGGAGCGGCACTTCGGAAAGGGGCAGCGGTGAGTGACACGCCCGTCCTGCGGGTCCGTGACGTACGCAAGCGGTTCGGCGACCACGTGGCGCTCGACGGAGTGAGCCTGGACGTGCACGAGGGCGAGGTCGTCGCGGTGATCGGCCCGTCCGGCTCGGGCAAGTCCACCCTGGCCCGGTGCGTCCACCAGCTGCAGGACATCGACGGCGGGGCCATGTACCTCGACGGGGAACTGCTCGGCTACGAGTTCCACCGGGGCCACCTGCGTCCCCTGCCGGACCGGCGGGTGGCCGCCCAGCGCGGCCGCATGGGCATGGTCTTCCAGCAGTTCAACCTGTTCGCGCACTGGACCGTGCTGCGCAACGTCGTCGAGGCGCAGGTGCTCATCCACGGCCGGAGGCCGGAGGAGGCGCGGCGGGAGGCGCTGCGACTGCTGGAGCGGGTGGGGCTCGCCGACAAGGCGGACGCCCATCCCCGGATGCTCTCCGGAGGCCAGCAGCAGCGCGTCGCCATCGCGAGGGCGCTGGCCACCAACCCGCGGATCATGCTGTTCGACGAGCCCACCAGCGCCCTGGATCCCGAGCTGGTGGACGAGGTGCTGAGCGTCGTGCTCGACCTGGCCCGCGGTGGCATGACCATGATCATCGTGACGCACGAGATGAGCTTCGCCCGCGAGGTGGCCGATCGGTGCGTCTTCATGGAGAACGGCCAGATCGTCGAGTCGGGCACTCCCGAGGAGATCTTCGACAACCCCGCCTCGCCCCGCCTGAGAGCCTTCTTGTCGCGCTTCTCCGGGCGCGCGGCGCAGACCCACGAACGTATGCAGGAGGAGACCAGCTCTTGAGCTTCACGGTAATGGCCGTCGGCGACCTCGTCGTCGACGAGCCCGGCCCCGCGTCCTTCTTCGCCCCGGCCCGGGAGACGCTGGGCCGGGGCGATGTGGTGATCGGCCACATCGAGGTGCCCCACAGCACCTCCACGGCCCAGGTGAGCACCGACGTACCCGCTCCGCCCGCCGACCCCGCCGCGCTGTCCGCGGTCGCCGGCGCCGGCTTCCACGTGGTGACGCTCGCGGGCAACCACGTCTACGACGTCGGCGACCAGGGAGTGGCCGACACGATCAAGTACGCGACCGAGGCCGGAATGGCCACCGCGGGCGCCGGTCTGACCCTGGAGGAGGCCCGCCGCCCCGCCGTCGTGGAGCGCGACGGCCTGCGGGTCGGGGTGCTCAGTTACAACTGCGTCGGTCCCCGCGAGTCCTGGGCGACCAGCCGCAAGCCCGGGTGCGCGTACGTCAAGGTGCTGACCCACTACGAACTCGACCACGCCAGCCCCGGCGGACCGCCCGCCGTCTACACCTTCGCCGACCCCGCCTCTTTGGAGCGGATGGCCGAGGACGTGGCGGCCCTGGCCGCCGAGGTCGACATCGTGACGGTGTCGATGCACAAGGGCGTCGGGCACACGCCCGCCGTGCTGGCGATGTACGAGCGGCCCGTGGCGCACGCCGCCATCGACGCCGGCGCGCACGCCGTGTTCGCTCACCACGCGCACATCATGCGCGGCATCGAGATGTACCGCGGCAGGCCGATCTACCACGGCCTGGGCAACTTCGTGACCGTCACCCACGCGTTGACGCCCACCACGGGCGACGCGGGCGAACGGGCCGCGTGGGCACGCCGCAGAGTCGAGCTGTACGGCTTCGCGCCCGACCCGGACATGCCGTACTACCCCTTCCATCCCGAGAGCCGGAACACCGCGATCGCGGTATGCCGGTTCGACCGGGACGGCCAGGGCGGGGCCGGCCTGGTCTCTGCCGGAATCGTGCCCTGCTGGATCGACGGCGCGGGCAGGCCCGTGCCGCTCGGCGACGACGAGGAGGGGAGGCGGGTCGTGTCGTACATCGAGCACATCACTCGACAGGCGGGCCTGAAGACGGAGTTCCACTGGGAGGGAAACGAGGTGGTGCTGCGTGGCTGACCGTCCGCTCGCCGGCCGCACGGTGATCGATCTGACCACCGCACTGTCCGGACCGTACGCGACCCTGCTGCTGGCCGGGCTCGGCGCCCGCGTGATCAAGGTGGAGAACCCGCTGACCGGCGGCGACACCTCCCGCAACAACGCCCCCTATCTCGGTGCGGACGGGCTGACGCTGGGCCGCCAGGGGGACGACGACATGTCCGTGTCGATGCTCCTTCGGGGCCGCAACAAGCAGAGCGTCACGCTCAACCTCAAGCACCCCAAGGCCCGCGACATCCTGGCCGGTCTGGTCAGGGAAGCGGACATCATGATCGACAACTACAGCGCCGGCGTCATGGCGCGGCTCGGCATCGGCCACGACTGGGCGAGCACGGTCAACCCGCGCATCGTGTGCACGTCGATCAGCGGCTTCGGCGCGCAGGGCGGTCCCGGCTCCGGTAAGGCGATGGACACCATCATCCAGGCGCTCAGCGGCGTGATGATGACCGCGGGCGCGCCCGGCGAGCCGCCCGTCCGCTTCGGGCTGCCGGTGGGCGACCTCGTCGCGCCGTTGTACGCGGTGATCGGCACGCTCGCCGCGGTCCTGCGGGCCGACGCGACCGGCCAGGGCCAGCACGTGGACGTGTCCATGCTGGGGGCGCTGACCTCGCTGGTCGCGTGCGAGCCGTTCGACGCCTACGAGAAGCTGGGCCTGCCCATGCGCACGGGGACGACCGTGCCCAGGCTGGCGCCGTTCGGAACGTTCCCGGCCGCGGACGGCTGGTTCGCGCTGTGCGGGCCCACCGACGCGTTCGCCCGCGGGCTGTTCGCGGCGATGGAACGCGACGATCTGGCCGGAGACCCGCGGTTCACCTCCCGCGACGCGCGCGTGGCCAACGCGGGCGAGTTGCACGAGCTGGTGGCCTCGTGGGCGGCGGACCGCCCGCTCGCCGCGATCCTCGACGCGCTCACCCTGCACGGCGTCCCCGCCGCCGAGGTGCGTGAGCCCGGCGACGCCGTACGCGACCCGCTCGTGCTGGAGCGCGAGGAGGTCGTGCCGCTGGAGCATCCGCGCCACGGTCGCCCCGCGGACCTGTACGGGACCGGCGTGCCGATCCGCTTCTCCGCCTCGGAGACGGGGCTCGACCGGCCGGCGCCGGCCCTCGGCGAGCACAACGCCGAGATCTACGGCGGCCTGCTGGGCTACTCCGACGACGAACTCGAAACCCTGGCCGAGGAGGGGGTGATCTGACATGCCCACGGCGCTGACCGCGCTGGAGGAGGCGTACGCCCGGCGCGGCGCACCCCGTCCCCTGGCCTCCACGGCCCCCCCGGCCTCCACGGCCGTCCCGGAGGGCCCGGCCGATGACCGGACGCCGGTCATCGGCTACGTCGGAGCGGACATTCCGGTCGAACTGCTGACCGCCGCGGGGGCCCGCGCGATCCGCCTCACGGGCGACCCGGAGTCCGGCTCCGAGCTCGGCGACCGATACCTGGGCGGCGGTGTGGACCCGATGGCCCGCTCCGTGCTCACCCGGCTGCTCGCCGGGTCCTTCGGCGACCTGGATCGCATCGTGGTCTCGCACGACTGCGAGGCGTCCCTGCGGCTGTTCTACGCGCTGCGCGAGCTGCGCCGGGTGGAGCCGGGCACGGGACTGCCCGAGGCGTACCTGGTGGACATCCTGCACCTGCCGCACCGCACGACCGCCCGGTACAACCGCCGCAGGATCGGCGAGTTCGCCGCCAGGCTGGAGGCCTGGACCGGCCGCCCCCTCGACCTGGCCGGAGCGGTGGCGGCGCACAACGAGCGGCGCCGTCTGCTGGCCGCCGTCGCCGACCTGCGCCGGGCCGCGCCCGCCCGCCTGACGGGGCGGCAGTTCCTCGCGGTGGCGGGCGCGGCCCTGCCCGTGCACGAGCACATCGCGCTGCTGGAACGGCTGCTGGCCGAGGCGGGACAGCTCGGGGAACACGCGGGGCGGCGCGTCTTCCTGAGCGGCAGCGACCACGACACCCCGCACGTGTACGACGCGATCGAGTCCGAGGGCTACGTGATCGTCGGTGAGGACCACTCCTTCGGCGGCCTGTCCCCGGACAGGCCGGTCGGCGCGGGCGGCCTCGACGCGCTGGCCGAGCACTACCACCACAGCGGCCCGACCGCCCACCGGGCCACGGTGAGCGAGCGCGCGGCCCACGCGGCGAGGGCCGTACGGCACTGCGGGGCCGAGCTCTTCGTCGCCTATTCGAGGACCGGCGACGAGGCTCCGGCCTGGGACTTCCCCGCGCAGCGCGCGGCGCTCGACATCCCCGCCGTGCTGCTGGAGCGCCAGGAGTACGGGCGTGCCGACCTGACCGGTCTGCGGAAGGAACACCCATGCGCAGTGTGAAATCCCTCGCCACGGCGGCCGAGGCGGGCAGGCACCAGCGCGAATGGTTCGCCGACCTGCGGCGGCGGGTCGCCGCCGGCGAGCCGTTCGCCCTGCTGAACGCGGACGTCCCGCACGAGATCTTCCGCACGATGGACATCCCGTACGCGGTCAGCCAGTGGTGGGCGTCCCTGGTGGCCGCCAAGCAGCGCTCGGGGCACTACCTGGAGCTGGTGCGGCAGCGCGGCTACCCCGACTACTCCGAGCAGTACAACTCGGTCACCCTCGGCTCCGCCTTCGATCCGGAACCGGAGGCCGGCCCGTGGGGCGGCCTGCCCAAACCGACCATCGTCGTCGGCGACGCCACCGGCGACGTCACCCGCAAGGTCTTCGACATCTGGGGCCACGAGCCCGGGGTCACCTTCTATCCGCTGGAGAGCGCCGCCGAGAACGAGGTCCCCGCCAACTGGTGGGAGCTCATGCCGCACCGATGGGAGCAGGCGGTCGGCCCGGCCCGGCTGGACCTGCTCACCGGGGAGCTGGAGAACCTCGTCAGGTTCCTGGAGACCACCACCGGCCGCCGCTTCAGCGAGTCGCGCTTCCGCGAGGTGATGGCCCTGGTCAACGAGCAGGAGGAGTGGAACAGGAAGGCGCGCGACCTCATCGCGCGCACCCGGCCCGCCCCGCTCGGCGTCGTCGACAGCATCCCCAGCGTCATGCTCCCGCAGTGGCACCGAGGCACCGAGTGGGCCCGGGACATCGCCAAGCGGTTCTACGAGGAGGTGCGCGACCGGGTCGACGCGGGTCAGGCCGCGTGCCCGGACGAGCGCGCCCGGCTGATGTGGATCGGCCGCGGCCTCTGGTACGACATGGGCTTCTACCAGCGCTTCCAGGACGAGTACGGCGCGGTGTTCGTCTGGTCGATGTACCTGGCCATCGCCGCCGACGGGTACATCCGCTACGGGGACGACCCGATGAGGGCGCTGGCGGCACGCTTCGCCGCCTTCGGCGACCAGCTCTACACCCCGCCGTGGTCGAGCGAGTGGTATGTGAAGGAGGCCCGCCTGCACGGCATCGACGGCGTGGTCCACCTGGTCTCCGACGACCCCCGCGGCAGCTACTTCACCGCCAGGGCACTGGAGGCGGCCGGGATCCCGGTGATCGAGATCCACGCCGACAACGTCGACGCCCGCACCTTCGACGACGAGGTGGTCAAGCGCATCGGTCAGTGGCTGGAGAACGTCGTCCTGGCCTGACCTCGACGTGACGCGGCGGCGCCCGTCCCGAGGCGGCCGCGTGGCACCCACATGCCCGGAAGGGGCCGCTGGCGCGCGCCCGCTGCCGCCTGCCCGTCGTTCCCTGCCCGATCCCGGTGCGGATCTCGTACGGATCAGGGCCTGTGGGAGGCGGAGCGGGAACGTTGGGCAAATCTTTGACGATCGTCATGAGAGCGTCATATATTCCAATCAATCGCCGTACAACTCAGGGGGAATCCCATGGATCTTTCCGGCAAGGTCGCCGTTGTCACAGGTGCGGGCCGCGGGCTCGGCCGCGCGTACGCCGAGGCGCTTGCCGCGGCCGGGGCGGCGGTGGTCGTCAACGACGTGGACGCCGACGCGGCCGCGCGGGTCGTCGAGGCCATCACCGCCAAGGGCGGCCAGGCGAGGAGCGTCGTCGCCCCGGTCGGATCCGCCGAGGTGGCCGACCGGCTGGTCACCACCGCGGTCGAGGAGTTCGGCCAGCTGGACGTGATGGTCACCAACGCGGGCATCCTGCGCGACCGGGTCCTGTGGAAGATGTCGGACGACGACTTCGACGCGGTGATCGACGTGCACCTGCGCGGCACGTTCACCTGCGCGCGGGCCGCGGCGATCCGGATGCGCGAGCAGGGGACCGGCGGCCGGCTGATCCTGATCTCCTCGCCGGCGGGCCAGCGCGGCAACTTCGGGCAGACCAACTACGCGGCGGCCAAGGCCGGCATCGTGGCGATGGCCAGGACCTGGGCGATGGAGCTGGGCAGGGCGAACATCACGGTGAACGCGGTCGTCCCGGTGGCGGCCACCGAGATGACCAAGACCATTCCCGTGTTCGCGCCGATCATCGAGGAGTCCGAGCGGACCGGCCGGCCGTTCCCCGAGTGGCTGCGCAAGGACGAGGGGCTGGGCACGGTCGAGGACGTGGCGGAGCTCGTCGTGTTCCTCGCCTCCGACGCCTCCGCGGGGGTGACCGGCCAGGCGATCGGGATCGGCGGCGACCGCCTCGCGCTGTGGTCGCACCCCAGCGAGAAGGCCGTCGCGTTCGCCGACGGAGGGTGGACGGCCGAGACCATCGCCGCCTCCTGGCAGTCGGGCGTCGGCGCCGAGCCGGAGACGTACGGCATCCCCGCGCCGAAGGTCCCCGCTTCGGACGCTCAGGGGGCCTGACATGGCCGTCATGAACGTCGCCGATCTCGTCGCGATCGACGTCCACACCCACGCGGAGATCTCCAAGGACGGGCACGGTTCGCTGAGCCCGGAGCTGTTCGGCGCCTCGGAGGACTACTTCAAGGCCCACGGGCACCGGCAGCCCACCATCGCGGAGATGGCCGCGTACTACCGGGAGCGCACGATGGCCGCGGTGGTGTTCACCGTGGACGCCGAGCACGCCACCGGGCACCCGCGCATCTCCAACGAGGAGGTGGCCGAGAGCTGCGCGGAGCACGCCGACGTGCTGATCCCGTTCGCCAGCGTCGATCCCTGGAAGGGCCGGGCGGGCGTGCGCGAGGCGCGGCGGCTGGTCCAGGAGTACGGCGTGCGCGGGTTCAAGTTCCACCCGAGCATCCAGGGCATCGCCCCCAACGACCCCGTGGCGTACCCGTTGTACGAGGCGATCGAGGAGCTGGGCGTCCCGGCGTTGTTCCACAGCGGGCAGACCGGCATCGGCGCGGGCGTCCCCGGCGGGGGCGGCATCCGGCTCAAGTACGGCAACCCTATGCTGGTGGACGACGTGGCCGTGGACTTCCCCGAGCTGCGGATCATCCTGGCCCATCCCTCGTTCCCCTGGCAGGACGAGGCGCTGGCGGTGGCCACGCACAAGCCGTACGTCTACATCGACCTGTCGGGATGGTCGCCGAAGTACTTCCCGCCGCAGCTCGTGCGGTACGCCAACACGCTGCTGAAGGACAAGGTGCTCTTCGGCTCCGACTACCCGGTGATCACCCCCGACCGCTGGCTGACCGACTTCGACAAGCTCGAGATCAAGCCCGAGGTCCGCCCCAAGATTCTGAAGGACAACGCCGTACGCCTGCTCGGGCTCGGCACGCAGGAGAGGACGACAGACGCATGACCACCACGGCGTACGGGCTCGACGAGATCAGGGCGCTGGCCGGCAAGGACCTCGGCCACAGCGGCTGGCTGGAGATCACCCAGGAGCGGGTGAACACCTTCGCCGACGCCACCGACGACCACCAGTGGATCCACGTCGACCCGGCCAGGGCCAAGGACGGCCCGTTCGGCGGCACGATCGCCCACGGATACCTGACCCTCTCCCTGCTCATCCCGCTGTTCAACGAGCTGCTCGACATCCAGGGCGTGAAGATGAGCATCAACTACGGCCTGGAGAAGGTCCGCTTCCCCAGCCCGGTCAAGGTCGGCGCCAGGATCCGCCTCGGTGCCGCCGTCGTCTCCGTCGAGGACGTTCCCGGCGACGGCGTCCAGATGCTGCTCGACTTCACCGTCGAGATCGACGGCGCGAACAAGCCCGCCTGCGTCGCCCGGGCGATCTACCGGCACTACGCCTGAACTCTGGTCGGGCGCCGTTCCCGCCCGGAGGCGGCGCCACGGCCCTCGTCATCCGGCCACGCCTTACGTCCCGGTCGTCGTCGCATGGGCCCGCCCCGAGGGCGGCGACCACGGGTTCGGCCCGTTGCCGAACGGGGCACAGACGGATTCTCGGTGGGCCGCGAATTCCACACAATCGGCCGACGGGCGGGAACGTGGCCGAGCGGCCGGCTCACAGGAGGTCGAACACCAATGCGCAACGCCGGACTGGGAGGGTGGCCCGCCCGCCGGGCCCAGATGTCACCGGACCGGACCGCCTTCGTCTTCGCGGACCGGCCCGTCACCTACGCCGAGGTCCACGAACGGACGACACGGCTGGCGTCGCGGCTGCGCGAAGCGGGGGTGCGTACCGGTGACCGGGTCGCCTACCTCGGCCGCAACCACGTCGCCTTCGTCGAGACGATGTTCGCCTCGCACCTGCTCGGGGCGATCTTCGTGCCGCTGAACTTCCGTCTGGCCGCGCCGGAGATCGGCTACATGCTGGACCACTCGGGCGCCGAGGTCCTGATCTACGCGCCCGAGTGCGCCGAGGTGGTCCGCGCCCTGCCGGCCGCTCTTCGGGAGGTCGTCGCCCTCGACGCTCCGGGACCGGGGGAGCGGCATTACGAGACCTGGCTGGCGGAGGGCGATCCCACCCCGATCGACACGCCTGTGCGGCTGGACGACACCGCGCTCATCCTCTACACCTCGGGGACGACCGGGCGGCCCAAGGGCGCGATGCTCACGCACGGCAACCTCGTGTGGAACTGCTTCAACCTCCTGCTCGGCGTCGATGTCACCAGCGACGAGGTGACGTTGATCAGCGCGCCGCTCTTCCACGTCGCCGCACTGAACCAGACCCTGCTGCCGACCTTCCTCAAGGGCGGCTGCTCGGTGATCATGCCGTCGTGGGACGTCGACGAGTGTTACGACCTCATGGAGAAGTACGACGTCACCTGGATGTTCGGGGTCACCACGATGTTCGCCGCGTTCGCCCGGTCGCCCAGGTGGGCCGGCGCTGACCTGTCGTCGCTGCGTCACCTCATGGCCGGGGGAGCGGCGATCCCCGCCGCCCTGATCCGTACGTACCAGGAACGGGGCCTGGTGTTCTGCCAGGGATACGGGCTCACCGAGACCGCCCCCGGCGCCACCTTCCTCGAGGCCGGCCAGAGCGTGCGCAAGGTGGGGTCGGCGGGGGTGCCGGTGTTCTTCGCCGACGTACGGGTCGTGCGGCCCGACGGCGCGGACGCGGCGGTGGGACAGCCGGGTGAGGTGCTCATCCAGGGGCCGAACGTGACTCCCGGCTACTGGCGCAACCCGGAGGCGACCGCGGCCGCGTTCTCCGACGGCGGCTGGTTCCGCTCCGGCGACGTCGGCGTCCTGGACGAGGAAGGCCACCTGTACGTCGTCGACCGGGTCAAGGACATGTACATCTCGGGTGGGGAGAACGTCTACCCGGCCGAGGTCGAGGCGGCGATCTTCGAGCATCCGGCCGTCGCCGAGGTCGCCGTGCTCGGCGTACCCGACGCCAAATGGGGCGAGGTCGGCCGCGCGTTCGTGGTCCTCCGCCCCGGAGCGAGTGTCACCACCGATGAGCTGCGCGCATTCCTGCGCTCTCGCCTGGCCAAGTACAAGGTCCCCGTCTACTTCGACATCGCGGACGACCTGCCGAAGACGGGCTCGGGAAAGATCCAGAAACCGCGACTGCGACGCCTCCCGCTGCCGACTGCCGGCACCTCCCCTTCATCGGCATGACCGCGGCTCCGCCGGTCTCCGCCGCGAGACCCCCGTCTCCGCCTCCAGCTCCGCGGCGGGGCGGCGGGGCGCGCGGGGGACCGCGGGGCCGTACCCCAGCCGGATGATCATTTGAAGATGCCCGCGCCGGTGGCGGGGATCGCTGTGCCTGCGCATGTCGCGGAGGTCGAGCGGCTGGTTGAGGAACGACGCCGAGATCCCGTGGAGGGTCGCGGTCAGCAGCACGCGTTGCAGGGCCTGACCGGCGCGCAGCCAGTCGACGGGGCCGTCGCCCGCGGTGGTGAGCACCGCCAGCTGAGGGCGGGACTCGAAGTGGACCGGCCCACGCCCCCTGTGCGTGCCGAAGTCCCGGACCGGCGCCGGGTCGTCGGCGCAGCCGGGGCCCCGCACGTAGGACGGCATGCCCTCGCGGCCGTTCCCGCTCGTCGTCCACGCCCGCAACTCGGCCCGGTAGTCGCCGTTCCCGGCGAGCGCCTCGTCGGCGATGGCGACGTACTCCAGGAGATCCGCGGAGGCGTGCCGGCCGAGCATGACCAGGCCGGCTCCCTCCCGGGCGGCCGCCTGGCGCAGGTCGGCGAGCACATCGCCGGGAATCCGCCGCTCGCTGAACGGCTCCCGGTTGGTCCGGCGCAGGCCGATGCATTCGTAGAGTTCACGAGTCCCCGAGGGAGCCGGCCCGTACGGCGACACGCGTACGGCGGCCAGGAGCCGGGGTTCCTCCTCTGTGTTCGGCAGCAGCCAGATCAGCGGCCGGTGACCGGACGTCCGGACGGCGAGCCGGAGGTTGAACAGGGCGGCGCCGCAGCTGACGTGCAGCGAGCGCCGGCGGGGGTCGCTGACCCGCAGCCACCGGTCGGGGTCGGCCAGCAGCTCGGCGAACTCTCCCCGGACCGTTTTGAGCCGCCAGGGCTGCGTGTTGAGCACCGAGGGCGCCTGCCCGGCGGCGGTGAGTAGCCGCTGAAAGGCGAGTTCCGAAGCGAAGGGAGACATCACGGCGCACCTTCTTCGTGGAGGTCGTCTCACAGTCTGCTGACCATGCCGGTCCGGCGGCAGGGCCTGTGGGACCGACAGGTGAGGACCTCCGTCGCCGGATCGGGGGACCGATCGCTCTTGCCCGGGCCGCCCGGAGACCGGGCACCACCGAGCATGACGATCCTGCCGGAGTCACGGCCGTCCACCGGCCGGAGGATTGGTCGGTCTGGATGGGCGAGGACAGGTCGACATCGACGTGCCGCGCCGTGATTCGGTAGGTCTTGACGCTCACCTGGGAGGAGCCGAGATGACCTAGGTCCTACGGGGTGGGGTCCTTGCGCAGCGGTGCGGCCGCGGCGGCTCCAGAAGGATGAAGGCGACAAGCCGGCCGATGGAACTCACGAGGTGATCCAGATGACCGACTCCCCGACCGGAGCCGCCCTGCCCGTGCACACCGCGATCGACACGCTGGTGAACGGTGCGCTGAAGGCGCTGACCGAGTACGAGTCCTTCACCCAGGAGCAGGTCGACCACATCGTCGAGAAGGCGTCCGTCGCCGCGCTGGACCGGCATGCCGCGCTCGCCCGCCTGGCGGTGGAGGAGACCGGCCGTGGCCTGTTCGAGGACAAGGCGGTCAAGAACATCTTCGCCTGCGAGCACGTGACCCACAGCATGGCCGGCCTCAAGACGGTCGGCGTGATCTCCCGCGACGAGATCGACGGCATCGTCGAGATCGCCGATCCCGTCGGCGTGGTCTGCGGCGTCACGCCGGTCACCAACCCCACCTCCACCACGATCTTCAAGGCGCTGCTGGCGCTGAAGACCCGCAACCCCATCGTGTTCGCGTTCCACCCGGCGGCGCAGCGGTGCAGCGAGGAAGCGGCCAGGATCGTCCGCGACGCAGCCGTGGCGGCCGGCGCGCCCGAGCACTGCGTCCAGTGGATCGAGGAGCCCTCGCTGGAGGCGACCGGGGCGCTGATGCGACACGAAGGCGTATCGGTCATCCTCGCCACCGGCGGGAACGCCATGGTCAGGGCCGCGTACTCGGCGGGCAAGCCCGCACTCGGGGTCGGCGCGGGCAACGTCCCCGCCTACATCGAGCGGACGGCCAAGCTGCGCCGGGCGGTCCACGACGTCGTGCTGTCCAAGACGTTCGACAACGGCATGATCTGTGCCTCCGAGCAGGCCGTCATCCTCGATGAGGAGATCTACGACGCCGCGCTGGCCGAGTTCGCCCGGCTGCACGCCTATGTCGCGACGCCCGAGGAGAAGGCGAAGCTGGAGGAGTTCGTGTTCGACGTGACGGCGCACGGCGCCTCCTGCTCCGAGACGAGGCTCAACCCCGACGTCGTCGGGCGTACCCCGCACTGGATCGCCGGGCAGGCCGGGTTCGCCGTACCGCCGGACACCTCCCTGATCCTCGTCCCGGTGGACGAGGTCGGTCCGCGTGAGCCGCTGACCAGGGAGAAGCTGTGCCCCGTGCTCGCCGTGCTGCGGGCCCGCACCCGAGAGGAGGGCCTCGCCCTGGCCGAGCGCATGGTCGAGTTCGACGGCCTCGGGCACAGCGCCGTCATCCACACCGAGGACGCGGCACTCGCCGAAAGGTACGGCACGAGGGTCAAGGCGGTGCGGGTGATCTGGAACGCCCCCGCCTCCCAGGGCGGCATCGGTGACATGTACAACGCGTTCCTGCCCTCGCTGACCCTGGGCTGTGGGAGCTACGGGCACAACTCCGTGTCGAACAACGTGTCGGCGGTCAACCTGATCAACGTCAAGCGGATCGGGCGGCGCAACAACAACCTGCAGTGGTTCAAGGTCCCCGCGAAGATCTACTTCGAGCCGAACGCGATCCGCTACCTCGCGGACATGCCGGAGGTGCACCGCGTCACGATCGTGGCCGACGCCGTGATGACCCGGCTCGGGTACGTCGATCGCATCACCGACGTGCTGCGGAGACGCGGCGAGCGGGTGACCCTGCAGATCATCGACGACGTCGAGCCCGAGCCCAGCGTGGCGACCGTCGACAAGGGCGCCGATCTCATGCGGGCCTTCCGGCCCGACACCATCGTCGCGCTCGGCGGCGGCTCGGTCATGGACGCCGCCAAGGTGATGTGGCTGCGCTACGAGCACCCCGAGGTCGTCTTCGCGGACATGAAAGAGAAGTTCTTCGACATCCGCAAGCGCGCCTTCCGCTTCCCCGCGCTCGGCGAGCTCGCCCGCCTGGTGTGCGTGCCGACCACCTCGGGCACCGGCGCGGAGGTCACCCCGTTCGCCGTGATCACCGACACCGCGACGGGCAAGAAGTATCCGCTGGCCGACTACGCGCTCACCCCCAGCGTCGCGATCGTGGACCCGGTCCTCGCCGCCGACCTGCCCAGGGTGGTCACCGCCGACAGCGGCTTCGACGCCCTCACCCACGCCATCGAGTCGTACGTCTCGGTGTACGCCAACGACTTCACCGACGGCCCGGCCCTGCACGCCATCCGGATCATCTTCCGGTACCTGGAGCGCGCGGTCACCCGCGGCGCCGCCGACCCGGAGGCCAGGGAGAAGATGCACAACGCCGGCACGATCGCCGGCATGGCCTTCGGCAACGCGTTCCTCGGGATCGTGCACGCCATGTCCCACACGCTCGGCGCCACCTTCCACGTGGCCCACGGGCGTACGAACGCGATCCTGCTGCCGCACGTCATCCGCTACAACGGCACCGTCCCGTCGAAGCTGACGGGCTGGCCCAAGTATGAGGACTACCGGGCACCGGAGCGATTCCAGGAGATCGCCCAGACGCTGGGCCTGCCCGCGGCCACGCCGGCAGAAGGGGTGGAGTCGCTCGCCGCGGCCGTCGAGCGCCTGCGCGACGCGGTCGGGATCGAGCGGTCCTTCCAGGACGTCGGCGTCGACGAGCAGGCGTTCCTCGGCGCGCTCCCGCAGCAGGCGCTCAACGCGTACGAGGACCAGTGCGCGCCGGCCAATCCCCGGATGCCGATGCTGGAGGACATGCAGGCGCTGATGCGGGCCGCCTACTACGGGTGTGCGGCGGAGTAGGCGGCCCATCCGCAGCGGAGTGACCCTCTGACGGAGTGACGCACCCGAGACAAGGAGGTCCGGAGATGACACGGCTGCTGGTCGCCTACGGATCGAGGCGAGGCTCGACCGCGGAGATCGCGGGCTGGATCGGCGAAGCCCTGCGCGGCCGGGGGATCGAGGTGGAGGTGGCGGACGCGGGGTCGGTCCGCGACGTGACGCCGTACGACGCCGTGGTGCTGGGCGGAGCGCTGTACGCGGGACACTGGCACAAGGACGCCCGGCGCTTCGCCCGGCGGCACGCCCGGGCGCTGTCCGGCCGGCCGGTGTGGCTGTTCAGCAGTGGGCCGCTCGACCGCTCCGCCGAGGAGGCCGACATCCCGCCGGTCCCCCAGGTCGCCCGGGCGTCGGCCGCCCTGCACGCGGTGGACCACAGGACGTTCGGAGGGCGGCTCGCGCACGACGCCACGGGCTTCATCGCCTCCGCGATAGCCAAGAGGTCGGGGGGCGACTACCGCGATCCGGATCGGATGCGCGCCTGGGCGCGGCGGGTCGCCGAGGACCTGACGGCCACGCGGCACGCATAGGTGAAAGGGATCAGAAGCCGTGCGGACTGCCTCAACGGCGGTCCGCACGGCTTCTGATCACGGCCGGGTTCCCGCCCCCGGTCCATCCGCGACAGCTCATCCGCGACGTCAGACACTGCGGACGCCGTGGGAGGCGAATTGGGCGTGCACGCGGTCAAGCAGGTCCCGGCTGGGCGGCTGGACGTCGGCCAAGGGGTAGGTCAGCCCGAGCCGGGCGTACTTGCCGGTGGCCATGCGATGGAAGGGCAGCACGTCGACCCGTTCGACGTTGCCGAGCGACGCGACGAACCGGGCCAGGCCCTCGACGTTCTCCACGCCGTCGGTGTGGCCGGGGACCAGGACGAACCGCACCCAGACCGGGCGGCCCAGGCCGGCGAGCCGGCGGGCGAAGCGCAGGGTCGGCTCCAGGCTTCCTCCGGTGAGCCGCCGGTAGCCCTGCGGGTCCCACGACTTGATGTCGAGCAGCACGAGGTCGGTGTCGGCCAGCAGCGCGTCGCTCGCCCGGTCGCCGAGAGAGCCGGAGGTGTCGAGCGCGGTGTGCAGGCCGCTGTCGTGGCAGCGGCGCAGCAGTTCCCCGGTGAAGCGGGGCTGCAGCAGCGGCTCGCCGCCGCTGACCGTCACCCCGCCGCCGGCGACCGAGATGAACCGCCGGTAGCGGTCCACCTCGGCCATGACCTCGTCGACGGTGACCCGGCGGCCGTCGTGCATGCGCCAGGTCTCGGGATTGTGGCAGTACAGGCAGCGCAGCGGGCAGCCGCAGGTGAACACCACGAAGCGGGTGCCGGGACCGTCCACCCCGACCGACAGGTCCCACGACTCGATGACGCCGCCGCCCGCCACCGGCTCCGAGGCGCGGAACTCGGCGGCGGCGTCACGCAGCAGCCTGTCGCGCATCACAGCCGACCGTGGAAGGTGCGGTCGATCACGTCCTGCTGCTGTTCGCGGGTGAGCCGCACGAAGTTCACGGCGTAGCCGGAGACCCGGACGGTGAGCTGCGGGTACTTCTCCGGGTGGTCCATCGCGTCCACCAGAGTGGCCCGGTCGAGCACGTTGACGTTCATGTGGAAGCCGCCCGCGTCGAAGTAGCCGTCGAGCACGCCCACCAGGTCGGTGACCCGGTCCTCGGCCGTGCGGCCCAGCCCGTCGGGGGTGACCGTGCTGGTCAGCGAGATGCCGTCCTGCGCCTGCTCGTAGGGGAGCTTGGCCACCGACAGGGCCGAGGCGACCAGGCCGTGCCGGTCGCGGCCGTTCATCGGGTTGGCGCCGGGGGCGAACGGCGTGCCGGCCCTGCGCCCGTCGGGCGTGTTGCCGGTGTGCTTGCCGTACACCACGTTGGAGGTGATGGTGAGCACCGACTGGGTGTGCTCGGCTCCCCGGTACGACGGGTGGCGGCGGATCTTGTCCATGAACGACCGCACCAGGTCCACGGCGATGGCGTCGGCGCGGTCGTCGTTGTTGCCGTACGCCGGGTAGTCGCCCTCGACCACGTAGTCCACGGCCAGCCCGGTCTCGTCGCGGAGCACCCGGACGGTCGCGTGCTTGACGGCCGACAGGCTGTCGGCGACCACCGACAGGCCCGCGATGCCACAGGCGAGCGTGCGCTTGACCGGGTAGTCGTGCAGCGCCATCTCGATGCGCTCGTAGGCGTACTTGTCGTGCATGTAGTGGATGACGTTCAGCGCGTTCACGTATGTCTTCGCGAGCCAGTCCATCATGCGGTCGAAGGCCGCCGCGACCTCCTCGTAGTCGAGCACCTCGCCGGTCAGCGGCGGGTGGACCGGGCCGACCTGCTCGCCGCTGATCTCGTCCCGGCCTCCGTTGATCGCGTACAGCAGGGCCTTGGCGAGGTTGACCCGGGCGCCGAAGAACTGCATCTGCTTTCCGACGGGGGCGGCCGAGACGCAGCAGGCGATGGCCGTGTCGTCGCCGTACGCCGTTCGCATCAGCTCGTCGCTCTCGTACTGGATCGAGCTGGTCTCGATGGACAGGCGGGCGCAGAAGCGCTTGAACGGCTCGGGCAGCCGCGGCGCCCAGAAGACGGTCAGGTTCGGCTCCGGGGCGGGGCCGAGGTTGCGCAGCGTCTGCAGGTAACGGTAGCTGGTGCGGGTGACCAGCGGCCTGCCGTCCGCGCCGATGCCGCCGATCGACTCGGTCACCCAGGTCGGGTCGCCGGAGAACAGCTCGTCGTACTCGGGGGTGCGCAGGAAGCGGACGACGCGGAGCTTGATGACGAAGTCGTCGACCAGTTCCTGGGCCTCCTCCTCGGTCAGCAGGCCGTCGGCGAGGTCCCGCTCCAGGTAGACGTCCACGAACGTCGAGGTGCGGCCCAGCGACATCGCCGCGCCGTTCTGCTCCTTCACCGCGGCCAGGTAGGCGAAGTACAGCCACTGGATCGCCTCGCGCGCCGTGCCGGCCGGATGGGAGATGTCGTAACCGTAGGAGGCGGCCATCCGCTTCAGCTCGCCCAGCGCGCGGATCTGCTCCGCCAGCTCCTCCCGGTCGCGGATGACCGCGTCGGCCGAGTCCTCCCCGTCCAGCGAGCGCAACTCGGCCCGCTTGGCCTCGATCAGCCGGTCCACGCCGTACAACGCGACCCGCCGGTAGTCGCCGACGATGCGCCCGCGGCCGTACGCGTCCGGCAGCCCGGTGATGATCCCCGCCCGGCGGGCGGCCCGGATCTCGCGGGTGTAGGCGTCGAAGACGCCGTCGTTGTGCGTCTTGCGATACTTGGTGAAGATCTCCTTGACCCGGGGGTCGAGCGTGTACCCGTAGGCTGCCAGTCCGTTCTCGACCATCCGTAGCCCGCCCGTCGGCATGATCGCCCGCTTCAGCGGGGCGTCGGTCTGCAGGCCGACGATCAGCTCACGGCCGGAGTCGACGTAGCCGGGCCGGTGCGAGGTGATCGAGGAAGGCGTGGCCGTGTCCACGTCGTACACGCCGCGCCGGCGCTCCTCGGGGAACAGGTCCGACACCTTCGCCCAGACCGCGCGGGTCCGCTCGGTCGGGCCGGCCAGGAACGACTCGTCGCCCGCGTAAGGCGTGTAGTTGGCCTGGATGAAGTCGCGCACGTCCACCCGCCTGCGCCAGGTCGCGCCGCGGAAGCCGCGCCATGCTCCATGTGCGGTCGTTTGTGCGCCGACCTCTGTGACCGTCATCGCCCACCCCTTCCGTCGGTGTCCGCCTCCACTGTCGTCTCCACTGTCGTCTCCGCCGTCGCCTGCCTCTCGGAGCAGAGGTCACCGATCACGGGGACCAAAGTCATCCGCGCGATGAAAGGGGACGGGCGGGAGCCCGGCCGGCTCCCGCCCGTCTCGTCCGCCCTCCGGTGATCGCGAGGACCTGTCTTGCGGTCAGCTACCGGTTCGACCGGAGCGGCGGCGCAGGGGCTGTTGCGCCTCTGTCTCCCGGCACTTACGCCTCTACGGCCATCCCCGCGGACCCGCCCGGCGGCCGTGAACATCTGGCCGAAGGTCCCTCGCCCGGATGCCTTTGGCCCACGGTCTCCCCGTACGTCCGGGTGATCTGCTGTTGAGCATGGAGACCACCGTGCGGGAGCCGATCGGCCTGAGCGAGAAGACGGCATCGGAGCGGCTGGCCGAACACGGGCCGAACGAGCTCCCGCAGCCGAGGCCGCCACGCCTGCCCGTCCGCGCCGCCCGCCAGCTCGCCGACCCCATGTCGATCCTGCTGCTGATCGCCGGGCTGGTCACCCTGGTCGTCCTGGGCGAGGTGCCCGAGGGCGCGGCCATCCTGATCATTCTCCTGGTCAACGTGGTCATCGGGGTGAGTCAGGAGGCGAGGGCCGATCATGCCGTACGGGCGCTGCGCACCCTCACCGCGCCCATGGCCAAGGTCGTCCGCGGCGGCGTCGTACGGAGGATTCCCGCCGCCGAGGTCGTACCGGGTGATGTGGTGCGGGTCGCGGCCGGGGACCGCGTCCCCGCGGACGCGCGGGTGGTGCGGGCGGACGCGCTGGGTGTGGACGAGGCCGTGCTCACGGGGGAGTCGCTGTCGTCCGACAAGCGGGCCGGGGGAGCGGACAAAGCCGGCGGCACGCTCGCCGACCGCCGCACCGAGCTGTTCGCCGGGACGCTCGTCGTCCGGGGCTCGGGCGTGGCCGAGGTGACCCGGACCGGCGCGGGCACCGAGATGGGACGCATCGCCTCCGCGCTGGGCGCCGGAGTCAAGGGACCTCTGACGACGGAACTCGCCCGGGTGTCGCGGCGGATCGGCCTGGTCGCCGTCGTGGCGGGCGCCGTGATGATCCTGATCGGGCTCACCCGGGTCCAGCGGGGCGAGGCCGCGCTCCTCGACATCATTCTGGCCGGGGTGGCGCTGGCCATCGCCGCTGTGCCGGAGAGCCTGGCCGCAGCCGTGACCACGGCGCTGGCGCTCGGCTCACAGCGCATGGCGCGGCTCGGCGTGATCGTCCGGCGGCTGCCGGCCATCGAGGCGCTGGGCGCGACCACCGTCATCGCCACGGACAAGACAGGCACGCTGACCACCGGGCACCTGACCGTGACCGACCAGGTGACGGTGTCAGGAAGCGACCTCTGGCGGGCCGCGCTGCGGTGCAACGACGCCCGCGACGGGCTGGGGGACGCGGTCGACGTGGCCCTCGCCGTGGCCGCCGGCCGGCAGGGCGTACGGCTGCCGCCCGGAGAGGAACGCCTGGCCGCCCGGCCGTTCGACGCCGGCACGCGCTCGATGGCCGTGATCACGACGGCGGCCGGGGGCCCGCCACTGCTGACGGTCAAGGGCGCCCCGGAAGTGGTGCTCGCGCGCTGCGTTCCCGGCCCGGAGACCGAGCGGCTGGTGCGAGCGGTGCCCGGTCTGGCGGACCGGGGCCTGCGGGTGCTCGCGCTCGCCGGCAAGCACTCAGACGACCCGGACGCGGCGGGACTGCGTCCGCTCGGCCTGGTGGCGCTTCGCGACGAGATCCGCCCCTCGGCGGCGCGGGCGGTGGCGGACTGCCGTGCCGCGGGCATCCGCGTCGTGATGGTGACCGGTGACCACGCCGACACCGCCCGCGCCATCGCCGGGGAGGTGGGCATCGACACCGACCCCGTCGTGACCGGCGCCGCGCTCCGGGACCTCGCCGAAGCCGACGAGCCGGCCGGACGATCCGCCCGGCTGCGCGAGGCGGCCGTGCTGGCCCGCGTCGACCCCGTCACCAAGCTCGACCTCGTACGCGCCCTGCGCGAGGACGGTCAGGTCGTGGCCATGACCGGCGACGGAGTGAACGACGCCCCCGCCCTGCGCAACGCCGACGTGGGGGTGGCCATGGCCGGGGAGGAGGGAACGGACGTCGCCCGGGAGGCGGCCGCCGTGGTCGTCACCACCGGTGATCTGGGCACGATCGTCGCAGGAGTGCGCGAGGGACGACGCCTCCGGCACAACGTGGCCTCGATGGTCGGATATCTGCTCACCGGCAACCTCGCGGAGATCCTGATCGTCCTGACCGGCCTGCTCGCCTGGCCCGATTTGGTTGTGCCGCTGCTCCCCGTGCAACTGCTGTGGATCAACCTGGTGCTGGACGGCATTCCCGCCATCGCGCTCGGCGCCGACCGGCCCGCCGGCGACCCCCTGGCGCTGCGCCCGCACACCGGAAGCCTGCTCTCCTGGCCGGTCCTGACCCGGATCGCGCTGCGAGCGGTGGCCGTCGGCGCGCTCGTCTTCGCGGCCGTCGAGGCCGCCCGCCGCCTCGGCTGGAGCGAGCAACAGGTCCGCAGCCAGGCCGTGCTCGCTCTGGTCTTCGCCCGGCTGACCCTCGCTTACGTCGTCCGGGCCCGCCGCCGGACCTTCGAGCGCGACTGGTGGCGGGGCCGGACCGTACTCGTCGCGGTGACCGCCACCGCGGCGCTGCAGGCGCTCGTGACGGTGGTCCCTGGGCTGGGCGCGCCGCTCGCGCTGGTGCCGCTGCCGCCCGCCGGCTGGGCGATGGCGCTGGGCGCCGCCGCACTCGCGGCACTGGCGTGCGACATGGTGCGCTCACCCGCGAACGGCGGCTTCGCCACGCGGCGCCGGCTCCCTCAACCATGACTTCTAGCGAAGACGGCGCCGGAAGGGGGAGGGGAGAGGCGGAGCGGGTGCGAGCCGTACGCGCACGTCCACGGCCACCGCTGAGTCCGGCGTGACGATGACGGGGTTGAGGTCGAGTTCGGCGATGTAGGGCTGGTCGTCCATGAGGCGGCCGACGCGCACGATCTGATCGGCCAGCGCGCGGATGTCGGCCTCCGGGCGGCCTCGGTAGCCCCGCAGGAGCGGCGCGCAGCGCAGCTCGCCGATCATGCGCCCGGCCTCGGCCCGGCCGATCGGCGGCACACGGAAGGCGCGGTCGGCGAGCAACTCCGTCGTCACCCCGCCGAGCCCTGCCATGATCAGCGGCCCGAACGTCTCGTGCGCGACGCCTCCGATGATCATCTCGACGCCCTCGGCGGCCATGGCCTGGACGATCGCGCCGGTCATGGCGGAGCCGAGGCGGGCGGCCATGTCCCGGTAGGCCTGCCGGACCTGCTCGTGTGTCCGCAGATCAAGCCGGACGCCGCCGACGTCGGACTTGTGGACGATCCGGGGTCCGGTCGCCTTGAGCACCGCGGGCAGTCCGGTGAGCGCGGTGGCCTCGGCCGCGGCCTCGGGCCCGTCGACGGCGACGGACTCGGCGACGTGGACGCCGTAGGCCGACAGCAGGCGGGTCGCGGTGCGTTCGTCCAGCCAGCGGCCCCCGGGATGGGCGGCCAGGTCCGCGGCGACGATCCGCCGGACGGCGGCGAGGTCGATGCCCGCGACGTCCTCCGCGGGGCGTGCCGGCCGGGCCCGCCATGTGGCGTGGGCGGCGGCCCGGGCGAGGGCGTGCACGGCCTGCTCCGGGAAGGCGTAGGCGGGCACCCTGCCGTCGATGAGCGCGTCGTGCCCGGCCAGGCAGGCGAGCACGGGCTTCCCCGTGCCCATGGTCGCGGCCGTGATCGCCCTCCTCGTCGCGTCCAGACCGGACCCGAACGGCGGCGTGTAGACGATCAGGGCGGCGTCGGCGCCCTGGTCGGCGAGGACGGCCGAGATCGCGAAGGCGAAGTCCTCGGCGCCGGCCTCGGCGGTGAGGTCGACGGGGTTGCCGACGGCCGCGGCCGGGCGGAGCCGTGCGCGAAGCGCCTCCATGGTGGCGGGGGACAGGTCCGGCACGACCAGGCCGAGCCGCTCGCAGGCGTCCGCGGTCATCGCCTGCGGGCCGCCGGAGTTGCCCACGATCGCCACCCGGGGGCCCTCCGGAAGCGGTTGGAAGGCCAGCAGCCGGGCGGTGTCGAGCAGGTCCTGGACGCTGTCCTCCCTGATCGCGCCGCAGGCGCGCAGCAGGGCGTCGACTGCGACATCGGGGGTCGCCGCGGCGGCGGTGTGCGAGCGGACCGCCCGGCTGCCCGAGGCGCTGCGCCCGCTCTTCACGACGATGATCGGTTTGCGGGCGCTGATCCTGCGGGCGATCCGGGCGAACCTGCGAGGGTTGCCGAACGATTCGAGATACAGGGCGATGACGCGCGTGTCCGGATCGTCTTCCCAGTATTCGAGCAGGTCGTTGCCGCTGACGTCGGCCTTGTTCCCGACCGAGGCGAAGGAGGAGACACCGAGGCCGAGCCGCCCGGCGCGTTCGATCATGGCGGCCGCGACCGCGCCCGACTGCGACATCAGGCCCAGCGGACCCGCGGGCGGGCGTCCGGGCAGGAAGCCGGCGTGCAGGCGGGCCGCGGTGTTCACCACGCCGAGGCAGTTGGGTCCGATCAAGCGCATGCCCGCCTCGCGGCAGACGCCCAGCAGTTCCCGTTCCGCATCGCGGCCTCCTGCTTCGGCGAACCCGGCGGTGAGGACCACCAGGGCGCGCACCCGGTGACGGGCGCACTCGCGGGCGACGCCGAGCACGGCGGGGGCAGAGACGGCGATCACCGCCAGCTCGGCCGGGCCGGGCAGCGAGGCGACGTCGGGGTATGCGGGCAGGCCACATACCTCGTCGGCCCGGGGATTGACCGGGTAGACCGGCCCGGGGAAACCCGCGTCGACCAGGTTGCGCAGCACCCGGTGCCCCACGCGGGCCGGATCGCGGCTGGCCCCGATCACGGCCACCGAGAAGGGGGCGAACACGTGTGCCAGAGAGTTGCGCTCCGCCTCGTGCGCCCGGGCCTCGATCTCGGCCACGAGCCTCTCGGTGGGGCGCGTGGCGATGCGGACCTCGACCTGCCCCTGCTCGTAGCGCCTCTCCACCGGCAGGCCGAGATCGTTCAGCACGCGCAGCATCGCCCGGTTCTCCGGCAGGACGGTGGCGACCAGGTCCTCGACTCCCGCGTCCGCCGCGTCCAGCGCCAGGTGTTCGAGCAGCAGCGTGCCGAGCCCGTGGCCGTGCACCACGTCGTCCAGCAGAATCCCGACCTCGGCCTCCCGCCGGTCCGGGCCGGGAATGCACTCGGCCACGCCGACCACGAGGCCGCCGACCAGAGCGACCAGGGCCTGCCCCGGATAGCAGGGGCCGGTGATCCGGTCCATGTACGCATGCGCAGAGGCGGTGCCACCGGTGAAGAACCTCAGATACGCCGAGCGCGGGAAGGACCTGGTCACCAGCGCGTGCAGGGCGTCCCGGTCGGTCGGGCACAACGGGCGGATGTGCGCCACCCCGCCATCGCGCAGTAGGACGTCACAGGCCTCGGCCACGGTTCGAGCCATGCGTCCAGCCTCGTCGACCGTCTGGCACGTCATCAGGGGCGTCCTTCCCTTTCCGCCGGGACCCTGGTCCCGAACCATGCCGCAGCTCTCCGGGGTGCGAGTGACTTTGGTCCCCCATGCGTAGGGAGTCCGTCACTGCCGGGCAGGGGCCCGCATGACCAGGATGGCGGTATGAGCGAGACCACGGCCGAGGTGGACACGGCGTGGCACGTGGAGGTGCGAGGTGTGGTCCAGGGGGTCGGGTTCCGGCCCTTCGTGTACCGGCTCGCCACCCGCCTCGGTCTGCGCGGTGACGTACGCAACGCGGGCGGACACGTGACCATCACGGTGGCGGGGGCGAGGACGCGGCTGGAGGACTTCGTCGCGGGGCTGCGCACCGGCAAGCCCGAGGCGGCGGTGGTCGACGACGTCGCCGTCACTCCCGTCCACGGGCTCACCGCTCCCGCCGGGTTCCGCGTCCTGGAGAGTGTTCCTGACTCCGCCCGGCGCCGGGGGATCCCTCCCGACCTGCGTACCTGCGCCGACTGCGTACGGGAGCTGTTCGATCCCGCCGACCGCCGTCATCGGTATCCGTTCATCAACTGCACGGCCTGCGGTCCCCGGGCGACGATCATCGAGGCCCTGCCGTACGACCGGGAGCGGACGACCATGCGGCGCTTCCCGATGTGCGCCGGCTGCGCTCGCGAGTATCGCGATCCGGCGGACCGCCGCTTCCACGCCGAGCCGATCGCCTGTCCCGAATGCGGTCCGCGGCTGCGCTGGGGCCCGGTGACGGGGGAGGAGGCCCTCCGCCGTGCGATCGCCGTGATCTCCGTCGGCGGCGTCGCCGCGGTCAAGGGCCTCGGCGGTTACCAGCTCGTCTGCGACGCCACACACGAAGGGGCCGTCACCCGGGTCCGCCGGGTGAAAGGACGGCGGGCCAAGCCGCTGGCGGTGATGGTCCCCGGCCTCGGCTGGGCGCGCCGGCTCGCCCGCCTCACCCCGGAGGATGAGAGGCTGCTGAGCGGCATCGTGGCACCGATCGTCCTGGCGCCCGCCCTGGACGCGCACCTGGCGACCGGCGTGCGCTGCGGCATGCCGGACATCGGGCTGTTCCTTCCCTACACTCCGCTCCACCACCTGCTGCTCGCGGCGCTGGCCGGGCCGGTGGTGGTGACCAGCGCCAACCGGGCCGACAGCCCGATGCTGACCGAGGACGACGAGGCGATCGCCGTCATCGGCCCGCTCACCGACGGAGTGCTGGCGCACGACCGGGTCATACTCAACCGCTACGACGACTCGGTGTCGCGGGTGGTCGCCGGGCGCACCACACTGATCCGCAGGGCCCGCGGCCAGGCCCCGGCGTCGCTGCCGCTGCCGGTGGCGGCACCGGAGCCGCTGCTGGCCGTCGGCGCCCAGCTCAAGAGCACCTTCACGCTCGCCTCCGGAAATCTGGCGGTGCCCGGTCCGCACATCGGCGACCTGGAGGACGCGGACACGCTCGAGGCGTTCGAGACGGCTCTGGCACGGCTTGCGGCCGTGCACGACATCCGTCCCCGCCATGTGGCCCACGACCTGCACCCGGCCTACCTGTCCACGACCCTCGCCCGGACCCTGGCCCGCCGCCTGCCGCCCGGGCGCCTGCTGGCCGTGCAGCACCACCACGCCCACATCGCCGCAGTGGCGGCCGAGCACGGGCTGACCGGACCCGTCCTCGGGGTGGCCTACGACGGCCTCGGGCTGGGCGACGACGGCACCTTCTGGGGCGGAGAGCTGCTGCTCGCCGGCTACACCGGTTATCGGCGGCTGGGCCGGTTCTCCCGCGCGCCGATGCCGGGAGGCGCCGCGGCCGTACGACGGCCGGTCCGGATGGCCCTGGGCTACCTGTTCGGCGCCGAGCGGTTCGGTGCCGGGTGGTTCGGGGCCGGGGCGGACGCCCTTCCCGATCTCGCGGACGGCATGGTGCGGCGCATCCCGCCCCGGGAGGCCGAGCTCGTCCTGCGGATGATCACCCGTGGGATCAACAGCCCGACGGCGTCGAGCGCCGGTCGCCTGTTCGACGCGGCGGCGGCGCTGCTGTCGCTGTGCGACGACAACGGCTTCGAGGGAGAGGCGGCGATGCGGCTGGAGCAGGCCGCCGAGGGTCACCCGGGCACCGCGCCTCTCGCCTGGCGGGTCGAGCGGCGGGAGGGACTGTGGGTGTACGACGCCGCTGTCACCCTGCACGACCTGCTGACCGCGCGGGCGGACGGCGAGCCGGGTGGACGGATCGCGGCGGCCTTCCACGCCACGATCGCGGCGGTCACCGCGCTGCTGTGCGAGAGAGCCGCCCAGGAGACCGGGGTGAGCGTCGTCTGCCTGTCCGGCGGGGTCTTCCAGAACCGCCTGCTGGCGGCACAGGTGCTGCGGCGACTGGAACGGGCGGGATTCGACGCGTACATCGGGGAACGGGTGCCGGTGAACGACGGGGGCATCAGCTACGGGCAGGCGGCCGTCGGGGCGGCTCGCCTGGCCGCCCTTCGGCCACCACGTCATCAGGCTCCCCGGTCCGCAGGGAAGAGCAGGTGAGCCATGTGCCTGGGCATTCCCGGACGGATCGTCGAGCTGGCCGAAGGGCCGCCTCCGATGGGTGTGGTGGACTTCGACGGCGTGCGACGCCAGGTGTGTCTGGCCTACACCCCCGAAGCTCGCCCCGGCGACTACGTGATCGTCCATGTCGGTTTCGCGATCTCCCGGGTCGACGAGGAGGAAGCGGTCCGCACCCTGGCGGTGATCAGAGCGATTCCCGGGGGCATGGATGAAGTATCTGGATGAGTACCGCGATCCCGATCTGGCCCGGCGCCTCGTCGCCGAGATCCGGGCCGTGGTCACCCGGCCCTGGTCGGTCATGGAGGTGTGCGGCGGACAGACGCACACCATCGTCCGCCAGGGCATCGACGAGCTGATCCCGGTCCGCATGATCCACGGTCCGGGCTGCCCGGTCTGCGTGACCCCCCTCGAGATGGTGGACCGCGCTCTGGAGATCGCGGCCCGGCCCGAGGTCGTCTTCACCTCGTACGGCGACATGCTGCGCGTTCCGGGGACGACCGCCGATCTCCTGGCGCTCAAGGCGCGCGGCGCCGACGTGCGCGTGGTCTACTCCCCTCTGGAGTCCGTACGGCTGGCTCGTGAGCACCCCGACCGCCAGGTGGTGTTCTTCGCGGTCGGGTTCGAGACCACCGCCCCGGCCAACGCGATGGCCGTGCTGCGCGGCGCCGAGGAAGGGCTGGCGAACTTCAGCGTGCTGGTCAGCCACGTCCTCGTTCCACCCGCGATGACCGCGATCCTCGATTCCTCCGGCAACGAGGTGCAGGCGTTCCTGGCGGCCGGACACGTGTGCGCCGTGATGGGCTGGACCGAGTACGAACCCCTGGCGGAGCGATACCGGGTCCCCATCGTCGTCACCGGGTTCGAACCTCTCGACCTGCTGGAGGGCGTCCTGATGGCGGTCCGTCAGCTCGAAGAGGGCCGCTTCGAGGTGGAGAACCAGTACGCCCGTGCCGTACGGCGCGGCGGCAACCCCACCGCGCTGCAGACCATCCGGCGGGTCTTCCGGGTGAGCGACAGAGCATGGCGCGGAATCGGTGTGATCCCCCGCAGCGGGCTCGAACTGACCGCCGAGTTCGCCGCCTTCGACGCGGCGGCCCGGTTCGGCGTCGCGGACGTCACCGCCAGAGAGCACCCCGCCTGCATCGCGGGCGAGATCCTGCGTGGCACCCGGCTGCCCACCGACTGCGTCGCCTACGGCACGCTCTGCACGCCGCGCCATCCCCTCGGCGCCCCGATGGTGTCCGCGGAGGGCACCTGCGCCGCCTTCCACAACGCCGGCCGCGCCGCCTTCCACAACGCCGGCGCCCTGGGCCCCGGCACACAGCGATCGCAGGGAGGCCCGCGATGACGCCGATGCCCGACCCGCAGGCCGCCACCTGCCCGGCGCCGCGCGCCGAGACCGAACGCGTCCTGCTCGGCCACGGCTCGGGCGGGCAGCTCATGGCCGAACTGCTCGGCGACCTCACGCCACGGCTGGGCATGAACGTCCTGGAGGACGCGGCCGTCGTGCCCGTGGGCCAGGACGAGATCGTGGTGAGCACCGACGCGTTCGTGGTGACCCCGCGGTTCTTCCCCGGCGGAGACATCGGCTCCCTCGCCGTGCACGGCACGATCAACGACATCGCCATGATGGGAGCCCGGCCGGTCGCGCTGAGCCTGGCCTACATCGTCGAGGAGGGACTGTCGCTGGCCGAGCTGACCGCGGTGACCTCCTCGGTCGCGGCCGTGGCCGGAGCCTGCGGCGTCCCGGTGGTCACCGGCGACACCAAGGTGGTCGGTCACGGAGCGGCCGACGGCCTGTACGTGATCACCAGCGGGTTCGGCGTCCGGCTGCCCACCGCCCGCCCGTCGGCCACGGGCGGCCGTCCCGGCGACGCCGTCCTGCTGTCCGGCCCGATCGGCCTGCACGGGGTGACCATCCTGAGCACGCGCGAGGGACTGGGCTTCGACACCGAGATCGCCTCCGACACCCGCCCGCTGCACCGGCTGGTCCACGCGATGATCGACGCCGGCGGACCCCACGTCCATGCGATGCGCGACCCCACCCGCGGCGGCCTCGCCAGCGCCCTCAACGAGCTCGCCACCGGCATCGGCGTGGAGCTGGACGAGCCGGCCATCCCCGTGCCGCACCAGGTGGCCGCGGCCTGTGAGCTGCTCGGCCTGGACCCGCTGCACGTGGCCAACGAGGGCTGCCTGGTCGCCTTCGTCGCGCCCGAGGCGGCCGGCCGGGTGCTGGCCGCGATGCGCGCCACACCGGAAGGGGCGGCGGCCTGCCGCATCGGCGAGATCGTGGCCGGCCACCCCGGGCGAGTGACCATGCGGACCGTCGTCGGGTCGACCCGGGTGGTCGACATGCTCATCGGAGAGCAACTGCCGCGCATCTGCTGACACACGAGGGTGGGTGACGATGACGCGGGGCAGGGCGCCGCTCCCGCTCACGGTGCTTCCGCTTCCCGAGTCGGCCCGGTCGCCGGTGAGCATCACGACCCGCTCGATTCCGGCGGCTCGGAGCCGCCGCAGCGTACGGCCCGCATCCCCGCGGACGGCGTCGCGCAGCAGGATCACGCCGCTCACCTGGTCGTCCACCGTGATCCAGACGGTCATCGCGCCGTCGAGGGCGGCGCGTGCGCGCTGAGCGGCCTCCCAGGGGGAGGGGCGCGCGCCCGTGGCTTTGCCCACCTGGACGCGGCGCCCCTTGACCAGCGCCGATGTGCCCGTGCCCGGCACCTCGGACACGTCCTCGGGAGCGGGCAGGGCCAGCCGCCGCCCGTGTGCGGCGCGTACGATGGCGGCGGCCAGCACGTGTGAGGACATCTGGTCCACCGCGGCCGCCAGTCGCAGGACCTCGTCGGGGTTCCCGCCGGGGACCGCGGCCACGTCCACCACCTGCGGGCGGCCCTCGGTGAGGGTGCCGGTCTTGTCGAGGACGAGCGTCCGCGCCCGGCCCAGGGTCTCCAGCGCCCCGCCGCCCTTCACCACGACACCTTGCCGCGCGATGCGCGACAGGCCGGAGGCGATGGCCGCGGGCGCGGCCAGCAGCAACGGGCAAGGAGAGGCCACGACGAGCACGGCGACCGCCCGCACCGCGTCCCCCGAGATCAGCCAGGCGCCTGCGGCCGGCAGGAGCGTGGCCGGCAGGAACCAGGCCGCGAACCGGTCCGCGAGCCGGACGACCGGGGCGGAGCCCGCCTCCGTCTCCCGCGCCAGCCGCACCACCCCCGCGTAGGCGCTGTCGCCGGCCGTCGCCGTGGCGCGCATGTCGAACGCCTGCCCGGCGTTGACCACGCCACCGGCCACGCTTTCCCTCGTCCGGCGCTCGACCGGCAGCGACTCGCCGGTGAGCGCCGACTCGTCCAGCAGCGCGGTGCCGGACTCGACGACGCCGTCGACCGGCACCAGCTCGCCGCCGGGCACCAGCAGCCGATCACCCAGGCGTACCTCCCCGGCCCCGATCAGGCGGGGGACGCCCTCCTCGTAACGTCGGGCGGACCGCGGCGCCCGCTCGTACAGGGCGGTCAGATCCCGGCGTGCCCGGCGCAGCGCGTAGTCCTCCAGGACCCTGCCGCCCGCCAGCATCACGGCGATCAACACTCCGGCGAGGAACTCCCGTACGGCGAGCGCACCGGCGAGGGCGAGCACCGCGATCGCGTCGACGCCGAGCCGGCGGCGCGCAGGGCGGAGGCCACCCACCAGGCGGCGGGGGCGAGCGCCAGGACGGTGCCGCCCGCCCAGACGGCGTCACCCGCGGGGCCGGCTCCGAGAAGGTGGAGCACGCCTCCGGCGATCAGGGCGCCGAGCGCGCCTGCCAGAAGGGCGATCCGCTTCACCCGGTCAGACTCTCTCCGAACGGATGCCGGATGTAGGGTCCCTGTTCCCTGGGACAGGGCCGAAAGACCGTGCCCGGCCGTCCATGTCTCTGACCGGCGCGTCATGTGGGATCTTGCCGGAATCTCTCCTCCAGCTCCCGCGCCAGAGCGTCGATCGCGGACAGCACGGGCGGCGTGATCGGTGCACCGGTCGTGAAGTCTCCGCCCTCGACGCCGATGACGATCAGCCGAGCCGGCATGCGGCCGAGCGCGCGGCCGAGATCGACGGCGTCGCCCAGGCCGAAGGAGTGTGAGCTGCCGTGCCAGGACGCCCTGTCCGCGACGCCGGCCCGGCGATGCACCGTGCCCGGCGCCACGCCGGAGGAGACGGCGTCGATCACGACGACCAGACGGGCACCGGTCCAGGCCTCGACGAGCTGCGCGGGATCTCCGGCGCTCTCCACGATCGCGACGGACGGCGGGAGACAGGCGCGCAACCGCCGTGCGACCTCGATGCCGGCCGCGTCGTCGCCCCGGCCGTCCCCGCCGAGGCCGATCACCACATCCTTACCGCGCGTCGACATGGAGGTCGAGGAAGTGCGCCGAGCAGGAGATGCAGGGATCGTGGTTGCGGATGGCGCGCTCACACAGCGCGGCCAGCTCCTCCTTGGGCAGGTCGAGCCGGGGCTCGATCAGGTGCCGTAGATCCGCCTCGATACGCGCCTGGTTCTGCGAGGTCGGGGGCACGATGCCGGCCTCGCCGATCAGGCCGCCGGTGTCGATCCGGTAGCGGTGGTAGAGCGTCCCGCGCGGGGCTTCGGACGCGCCGTGGCCGGTGGCGGCGCGGGGCTCGACGGCCACGTACGGCGCGTCGGGCTCGGCCAGATCACCGATGATCCGCAGGGCCTCGTCGCAGGCGTGCACGATCTCCACCGCCCGCACGACGATGCTGCGGAAGGGGTTGCGGCAGACGGGCCCGAGATCCGCCGCCGCGGCCGCCTCCCGCGCGAGCGGCGACAACTGGGCGGAGCCGAGGCTGTAGCGGGCCATCGGCCCGACCAGGTAGCCGGGAGAGCCGTCGAGCCGGGCGTGCAACGCCGTCGAGTGCGGCACCTGCTCCTCGGTCACGTGCTCGGGCCATCGCCGTACGTCGAAGCTCCCGCCGTCGCTGGTGATCACGGCCCCGGACAGGATCGCGTACTCGCCCGGATGGTGGAGGGCCAGGAAGCGGTAGTCGTGTTCGACGTCGGGGAAGTCGAATCCGGCGACCCAGGAGACGGTCGCGAGGGCGATCTCACGGGCACGGCGCAGCCTCTCGGCGACCGGGGCGAGCTCGCGGCGGGAGGGCACTCGGTAGAAGCCGCCGACGCGGACGTTCACCGGGTGGATGGGCCTGCCGCCGATGGCCGCGACCAGGTCGTTGCCGGCCTTCTTCAGCGCCAGCCCCCGCTGGACCAGGTCCCGGTGGTCGGCCGCCATCGCGATGCCGCTGTCGTAGCCGAGGAAGTCGGGCGCGTGCAGCAGGTACACGTGCAAGGTGTGCGACTCGATCCACTCGCCGTAGTACAGCAGCAGCCGCAGGTCACGCAGCGGCCCGGACACCTCGGCCCCGCAGGCGGCCTCGATCGCCTGGCAGGCGCTCATCTGGTAGGCGACGGGGCAGATGCCGCAGATCCTGGCGGTGATGTCGGGCGGCTCGGTGTAGGACCGGCCGCGCAGCAGCGCCTCGAAGAACCGCGGCGGCTCGTAGATCCGCAGCTCCAGGTCCTCGATGCGCCCGTCGTGGGCGCGTACGAGCAGGGCGCCTTCCCCCTCCACCCGGGACAGGCCCCCGACCGTGATCGTCTTGTGGCTCACCGCCGGCCTCCCCGCTCCTCGCCCGGTGCCGTGTCGCGTTCGAGCAGACCCGGGTCGGCGTCCTCGGCGGCCTGCCGGAAGGGTTCCTCGGTCGCGTTGAAGGTCCGGTAGACCCGCACCAGCTCGGGCGTGCTCATGCCCAGCTCGCGCAACTGCCGGTTCAGGGCACGCGCGTTCGGGCTCTCCATGGGCCCGAAGCAGCCGTAGCAGCCCCGGTTGAACGCCGGGCACAGCGCCCCGCAGCCGGCCTGGGTGACCGGGCCGAGACACGGCGTGCCGTGGGCGACCATGACGCAGGCGTTGCCCCGGGCCTTGCACTCCACGCAGACGCTGTTCGGCGGCACGACCGGGCGCCGCCCGGCCAGGAACGCCGAGACGACCTCCAGCAGTTGCCGCCTGTCGATCGGGCAGCCGCGCAGCTCGAAGTCCACCGGCACATGGGCCGAGATCGGCGTCGAGCGGTCCAGCGTCGCGATGTAGCCGGGCTGGGCGTACACGACCGAGAGAAACTCCCGCACGTCGGCGAAGTCCCGCAGCGCCTGGATCCCGCCGGCCGTGGCGCAGGCCCCGATCGTCACCAGGCGTTCGGACACCCGGCGTACGTGCCGGATGCGCTCCAGGTCGTCCGGTGTGGTGATCGATCCCTCCACCAAGGAGAGGTCGTACGGGCCCGGGCCGGGGGCGCTGGAGGCCTCGAGGAAGTAGGCGATCTCCACCTGGGCGGCCACCGACAGCAGTTCGTCCTCGCAGTCGAGCAGGGTGAGCTGGCACCCGTCGCACGAGGCGAACTTCCACACCGCCAGCCGGGGCGGCGCGGCGCCCCGCTCGCCCGCCGGCGTTCTCCTCCCGGGCGCGCCCATCACAGCTCCTCCACGGCCAGCAGGCGTGCCGCCCGCTCGTAGTCCAGCACCGGGCCGTCCAGGCAGACGAACAGCGGGCCGAGCTGGCAGTGGCCGCACCAGCCGAGGCCGCACTTCATGTTCCGCTCCAGCGACAGCTCCACGCGGCGAGCGGCCACCCCGCGCCGCACCAGGTCGTCGGCCGTGGCCCGCATCATCGCCTCGGGGCCGCATACGAAGGCGAACGTGCGCCGTGGTTCGAAGACGATGCGGTCGAGGAGCCGGGTGACCAGGCCGACCTGGCCCTTCCACACGTGATCGGGGTGGTCCACGGTCACCTGGACGTCGACGCCGTGGCCGCGCCAGAGCGCCAGCTCCCGCGCGTAGACGAGGGTCGTGGGCGTGCGGGTCCCGGCGATCACACTGATGCGCCGGTACCGCGCGCGATGGCGCACCAGCTCCCGCACCAGGGGGCGCAGCGGGGCCAGACCCAGCCCGCCGGCGGCGACGACCACGTCCATTCCGGCGGCGGCCGGGATGTCCCACCACGTGCCGTACGGCCCGCGCACCCCGACGACGTCTCCGGGGCGCTTGCCGCACAGCGCGCCGCTGACCGCGCCGACCGCGCGGATGGTGTGGACGTATCCACCGGCGCGCGCCCAGCCGCTGATCGACATCGGGACCTCGCCGACGCCCGGGGCGTACAGCATGGTGAACTGGCCGGGACGGTACGGCGGGCACCGGCCGCGCACGGGCGTGAGCCTCAAGGTGACCGTGTCCACCCGGTCGGCCCGCCGCGATCGCACCCGGTACAGCTGCGGCGTCATCGGGCGTGCCTCGTCGCTCACCGGACCGTTCGCGGGGCCTGGGGACGAGCCGGCTCTCGCCCGGCACGGTTCGTCCGGCTCGGCGAGCGGCTGGCGCGTCCCGGCCTTCATGGCAGGTTGGCCAGTTCCTCGGTGACGTCGATCCCGACGGGGCACCAGGTGATGCACCGCCCGCACCCCACGCAGCCCGAGGTGCCGAACTGGTCGAACCAGGTGGAGAACTTGTGCGTGAGCCACTGCCGGTAGCGCGCCGCCCCCGACCCCCGCACCGGCGCGCCGCCGGCCTCGCTGAACCCGAGCGTGAAACAGGAGTCCCAGCGTTCGATCCGCTCGGCGGCGCCCTCGGCGAAATCCGTGGAGTCTTCCACGGTGGTGCAGAAACAGGTGGGGCAGACCATGGTGCAGTTGGCGCAGGTGAGGCAGCGGGAGGCCACCTGCTGCCAGCGCGGCGAGTCGTGGGCGCCGGCCACCCGCTCCTTGATCCCCTCGGTGTCCACCCGCCGTCCCATGTGCTCGGCGGCCGTACGGGAGACCTCCTCGGCCGCGTCGAGATCGGCCTGTGCGGCCGGAACGCGGGGGAGCGCCCGCAGGATCTCCGCGCCGTACGCGCTGCCGGCCTCGGCGACGAACCGGTGGGGCCCGGCGAGCTCGGTCAGCGCCAGGTCGTAGCCGGCGGTCGCCTTCGGACCGGTGCCCATCGACACACAGAAGCATGTCCCTCCGGGCACGGCGCAGTTCACCGCCACAAGAAACAGCGCCTCCCGCCGTTTCCGGTAGTCGGGATCGGGATGCCTGCCCCCCAGGAACACC
The DNA here is from genome assembly GCF_040685655.1 of Microbispora sp. NPDC088329. Lineage (NCBI taxonomy): Bacteria > Bacillati > Actinomycetota > Actinomycetes > Streptosporangiales > Streptosporangiaceae > Microbispora > Microbispora sp. NPDC088329. The sequence continues at coordinate 211,185 of NZ_JBFBIP010000011.1, read as the reverse complement.
CGGTCCTGTACGGCCAGGGCGGCCAGGTCACACGCACGCATGCCCAGCAGGGCGACGCGCGGCGCCTCCGCTTCTGGCTCCTCGACGGTCTCGCCCCGGATCCGGAAGAGGGTGCGGCTGGACGGCTGCGTGTAGCGCTTGGCGGAATCGGGACTCGCCGCGAAGCTGAACAGCATCTCGTCGTCGCGCTCGCGCAACCGGTACCGGCCGGGCGCCTGCTCGTCCCCATGCCCTCTGGGCAGCTCGCTCTCGGAGACGATCTCATCCATCCGGATGACCTTTTCACGGATCTTCGGCGCGGCGACCGTGAAGCCTCGCGCACGCAACACCGCGATCAGCGGCTGCAGCGATCGGATGACGACGGCTTCCATGGGCGACCCCCCTCGCCCTGTGGGCGCCCCCCCGGGCGCGTCTCCTCCACGCTACGCCGATGCCGCCGTCCGCGTGTCAACGGACGCACCGGGATGGGGAACCCCTGGGTGACCTGCCGGGAACGCGGCGCTGCCCCGCCGTCGAGTACGACGGTTCCTCCGGTCCGTTCACGGCGTACCGATGCGCCGACGGGGCCACGGAACAGGGGCGGAGGAACAGTGAGAGGATTGCGAAGGTGACGGCAAGAACCAGTGACATCGAGAAGGCGGCCGGGGTGCTGCGCGCCGGAGGCCTGGTGGCCTTCCCGACCGAAACCGTCTACGGCCTGGGCGCCAACGCCGAGGACCCCGCCGCTGTCGCGCGCGTCTTCCAGGTCAAGGGGCGCCCGCCCTCCCACCCACTGATCGTTCACATCGGCGGCGTGGAGCACCTGGGCGACTGGGTGGAGGACGTGCCCGCGACGGCACGCCTGCTGGCCGAACGCTTCTGGCCGGGGCCGCTCACGCTGGTCCTGCGGCGCGGCCGCCGGGTGCCTCTGGAGACGACCGGTGGCCTGGAGACCGTGGCCGTGCGGGTGCCCGACCACCCCGTCGCCCTCGCGTTGCTGTCGGCCTTCGGCGGCGGTGTCGCGGCCCCGTCCGCCAACCGCTTCGGCTCGGTCAGCCCCACGACGGCGGGTCACGTCCGTGCGGAGCTCGGTGACGCCGTCGACTTCGTGCTGGACGGCGGCTCCTGCGAGGTCGGCGTCGAGTCGACCATCGTCGACGTCACGGGCGGCACCCCGAGCGTCCTTCGGCCCGGCGGGGTGACGCGCGAAGACCTCGAAGCGGTGCTGGGGAGCCCGCTCGCGGTCCCTTCGACGAGCCGCATCCGGGTGCCGGGCCAGCATCCGTCGCATTACGCGCCGCGCGCGCGGGTCGTCCTCGTCGAGCCCGAGAAGGTCGTCGCCGAAGCGGAGCTCGCGCAGGAGCTCGGGCACCGGGTGGGCGTCTTCCTGCCCCCCTCCTTCGCCGACGCCGAGGTGAAGGCGCACGCCGTGGTGGCGCTCCCGGATTCGATGGCCGCCTACGCGCACGGGCTGTACGGGTTCCTGCGCGAGCTCGACCAGCGGGGGTGCGACCTCATCGTCGCGTCCCTGCCGGTGGAGGAGGGTCTGGGACTCGCGATCGCCAACCGGCTGCGCCGCGCCGCCGGGCCCCGGCCTTCCGAGTGACCCGCACCGGCGCCTCGCGGCTCTTCCAGCCGATCAGGGCCATGGGCTGCCGCGGGACAGGCGGCCTCGAGCGGGGGAGGCCCGCCGGAGCTCACCCGCCGGTCCCCGCCTCCGGCGTTCCGCCGCGGATGCCGTTCTCGAGACTGCGCAGCACCGAGTGCAAAGCCTGGTGGCGAGGGACGCGCCCCTTGTGCACCGCGTCGCAGCCGGCGTACAGAAGGGCCCAGAACACGCCCTGAATCCAGGCGCCGCTCACCTGCGGGTCGAACGCCCCCTGGGCGCGGCCCCGCTCGATCAGGTCGGCGACGGGGTCGGCCCCGGCGGCCGGTTCGCCCAGGCTCTCGAAGGTGGCGCGCACGCCCGGATCGCTGAAGAGGAACAGCAGATGGTCGCCGACGTCGAGCATCACGGCGACCAGCCGGCGCATCGCCTCGACCGGATCGCCGTCGTCGAGCCTGGCGTCCCGCACCGCCCGGCTGATCACGCTCGCGGAGTCCCTGACGACCGCGTTGATCAACGTCTCCCGGTCGGGGAAGTAGCGGTGCAGGCTGGTGCGGCCCACGTCGGCGGCCTCGGCGATCTCCGCGAGCGTCGCGGCGCGGTTCCTGGCCAACAGGGACGCCGCCGCCGTCAGGATGGCGCGACGGGTGCGTGCGCGGACCCGGGACTCCGCGGGCGTCGCCTCCGGGGACGTGGTGCTCGACATGACCCGAGCCTAATAAGTGACCGCTGTGGCGTTCCCGCCGCTGTCCGCCAGAGCCGCGCGGGGCCGGCGCAACCCTCGGCGCCGCCCCGGAGATCGGGTCGCGACCCTCCTCGACGGCGGGCCGGACCCAGGGCGTGCCGGACACGACGCGGGCGCCGGGCCGATGTCAACGGAAGTCGTGGGCATGGTCCCGCGCCCACTGCGCGAACGTCCTGGCGGGCCTGCCGGTGACCGCCTCGGTCGTCGGCATCTCGACCGGGGCCTCATGCCGCCACTTCCCGTGGGCGTCGGAGGGGTCCACCTCGACACCCGAGTAGTCCTCGAACCCGAGCAGGAAGCCGGCGTTGGCCGCCGCGAACCCGCCCTGCTTCCTGTAGATCTCGCGGGCCCGGTCCGGGGTGACCCGCTCGAAGCGGATCTCCTCGCCGAGGGCCTCCGCGATGACGCGGACCTGCTCCCGGTTGTCGATCGGCGCGGGTCCGCACAGGGTGTAGGCCCGGCCGGTGTGCCCGTCCTCCAGCAGGGCCGCGGCGGCCACGTCCGCGATGTCCATCTCATGGGTGGGGTATCCGGCGGCCATCGGATAGGGGTCTCGTACGACCCGTTCAGCCCGGATCGAGGGTCCCCACAGCCAGAGCTTGTTGAGCGCGAACTCGCCGGGACGTACGTGGGTCCACTCCAGGCCGGAGGCCTCCACGGCCCGTTCGACGGGGAGATGGAAGCCGGTGTCGTGACCGGTGGTGACGGCTCCGGAGGAGAGCACCACGATCCGCCGTACTCCGGCCCGCTCGGCCAGGCCGACGACCTCGCGCGCGGTCCGCGCCACGGGGAAGAGGTACATGCGCCGGACACCGTCGAGCGCCTCGGTCAGGCTTTGCGGCCGGCTGAGATCTCCGGCGACGACCTCGACGCCGGCGGGAAGGGCCGCGGCGTCCGGGTCGCGGGTCAGCGCCCGTACGGTCACTCCGGCCTCGACGAGCCGATCGACCACCAGGCGGCCGACGTTGCCCGTCGCTCCTGTCACGAGGATGGTCACGCCATCTCCCCTCGCCGGCTCCCGAAGAGCCTTCGACGTCAGCATGTCGCTTCTCATAATGGGACGTGGGCGCATGATTTTGGAATACCAGTGTTCCATATCAGCCCACCGCGACGCGCGGAAGGGCCGGGACGGCCGGTCTCATGCGGTCCGCCGTCCCCGGCCTCGCGGCGATGCGCCACAGGCGATCGCGGGTGCTGAACGTTTCAGCGGCAGGTGCGCGTACGAAGCGGGACGGGACACGTGTGCGCTGATGGCGCGGGGTGTAAGAGGCGAGGTCCATGCGGAAGGGCGGGGCGTTCTTGACGGGCCGGTCCGTGTCGTATTTGCTCCGCTGCACCACCATCGGGCTGAGGGGACGCCGAGAAGGGAGATTGTTAACGCTAACAATACGGGGGTGCCCGCACACAGCATCCGCATCCTGGAGGGCCGAAATGAAACCGCCCAACCATCCGAAGCGACCGGGCCGGTCACGAGGCCGCGCCCGCGGTCTGGCCGGCGGTCTGGCCGCCGCCCTGGCCGCGGTCACCGCCGCCGCGGTCGGCCTGGCGATGCCGGCCCAGGCGGCGTCCACGCTGAAGGCGTCGGCCGAGGCCAGGGGGAGATACTTCGGCACCGCGCTGACGCGGGGCGACCTCGGCATCAGCGCCGAGGTCAACCTCGCCGCGGCCGAGTTCGACATGGTGACTCCCGGCAACGAGATGAAGTGGGACGCCACCGAGCCGTCCAGGGGCTCGTTCAACTTCGGGTCCGGTGACCAGATCGTCTCCTTCGCCCAGTCCCACGGGATGCGGGTGCGCGGGCACAATCTGGTGTGGCACGCCCAGTTGCCCGCCTGGGTCGGCGGCGTGCAGCTGAACCAGGTCCAGGGCGTGATGGAGAACCACATCACCACCGTGGCCACCCACTACAAGGGCAAGGTCTACGCCTGGGACGTCGTCAACGAGCCGTACAACGAGGACGGCACGCTGCGCCAGGACGTGTTCTACAAGGCGATGGGCGCCAACTACATCGCGAACGCGTTGCGGGCCGCGCACGCCGCGGACCCGAACGCCAAGCTGTACATCAACGACTACAACATCGAAGGCATCAACGCCAAGAGCAACGCGCTCTACTCGCTGGCTCAGTCGCTGCTGTCCCAGGGGGTTCCGCTGCACGGCATCGGTTTGGAGAGCCACTTCGTCGTCGGGCAGGTTCCCTCGTCCCTGCAGGCGAACATGCAGCGCTTCGCCGACCTGGGCCTGGACGTCGCCGTCACCGAGATCGACGACCGCATCCCGATGCCGGCCGACAGTTCCGAACTGCAGCAGCAGGGCGCCGACTACGGCAAGGTCGTGAACGCCTGCCTGGCGGTCTCCCGCTGCGTCGGCGTCTCACAGTGGGGCGTCGACGACGGCCATTCCTGGATCCCCGGGACGTTCCCCGGCTATGGCGCCGCCATGATGTGGGACTCCGGCTACAAGCCCAAGCCCGCCTATACCGCGGCCCTGAACGCGCTCAACAGCGGAACCTCGTCCCCGTCGGCCTCTTCGTCGCCCTCCTCCTCACCGTCCTCCTCGCCGTCCGCGTCTCCCTCCAGGTCTCCGATCGGTGGCGCGTGCTCGGCGACCATCAAGACGGTCAACAGCTGGGGAGGCGGCTTCCAGTCGGAGGTGACGGTGCAAGCGGGCAGCGCGCCGGTCAACGGGTGGACGGTGAAGTGGACCTGGCCGGGCGGGCAGACCATCAGCAGCCTGTGGAACGGCACGCAGAGTGTGTCCGGCTCCTCGGTGACCGTTCGCAACGCGTCCTACAACGGCTCCCTCGCGGCCGGAGCGTCCGCCACCTTCGGCTTCACCGCCAACGGCGCCGCCGCCACCCCCGCCCTCACCTGCGCCAGCCCCTGACCCTCTTCGCGGAAACAACGCGAGCTCGGGCCGGGACCCCCATCCCGGCCCGACGCGGTCACCTCGCAACGCCGGGGACCGGGGGGTTGATCTCTCGGGCGCAGGCGCCGCCCCACCGGTGGCGGCCGCGTGCGATCGCCTCCGTCGGCCGGGCCCCGGCGACAGGTGAACAGAGTGGCGGCGTTCTCGCCATCGTGGCGGCCTCGGTCACCGTCGCGACCGGCAACTGACCGCGTAGCGACGGCGGCGCCGGCTACAACCTCGTGTTGTTTCCCCCGATGTACTGTGCCGCCTCGGCCCTCGCCATACGTCCCCTGCGCCGCAACTTCAGGAAGGTCTGAGAAGGCGGTCAGGAAAGCCGGTCCTCCGGCAGTCCACCGCTGTCGCCTCAGCTGAAAGACGCCGCTCCACGGCCGCGGTAGTAGTCGTGGATGCCGTCGTAGTGCCGGCGCCAGAACAGGAATTTCTGCTCGAAGGAAGGCTTCGGAGTGAGTAAGCCCAACTCGACGGCGAGATTGAAGAAGCCGGGGCCCGCATCGGGGGAGTCCTTGTAGAGAACCAGCGCCGAAATCATCCATCCGGTCTCGGGCCGGTTCCTCTCCACGATCTTCCCGAGGAGATGGCCGATCGCGGCGCGCTCGTCTATTCGCTCGAAATCGAATCCCGGCAACCCGGTGCGCTCGACCAAGGCCGCGTTCAGATCGGTATAGGTGGTCGTGCCGCCCTTACTCGCGACCTCGGCCAGGAACTCGAGCCCCGCATCGACGAGCAGATCCCAGGTTTCGTCGTCTCGCCCGTACATCGCCATCCCATCGCCTCCGCTCGGAGGATAACCGACGTATTCCCTGCTCGCAGGGAAACGCGGTGCATGCCGGGCCGGCGGCGCGGTCGGAGCGCGAGACCACGGCATCCCGGTGCGTCCGAAGAAACCTTCCGATCATCGCCGAATTCAATTATCCGTGGTGGGCGTGGTCGTCGCCGTCCGGGCCGGGGCCGTGGGAAACCACGCCCCGCGGGAGAGATGGATCAAAAGCTGGGCTGTATCCCTCTGCCGGCCGCCCGCCCTTGCGCTTGTTCAATCCAGCGAGATCATGACGTAGCCCCGCGAGAATCGACCGCAGGCGTTGTTTCACGGCACTGACCTCCTTGCGAGCGCCCTCCTGGAACCGTACAGGGCTCAGCGCCGGTTGACGTCCGGATGTTCCTCGACCCCGTCGGCCTCCAGGCCGCAGACCGTGATGTCTCTGCGGTCCGCGCTGCCGAGTCAGCCGGGCCGGCTGCGGATATGTGCGATATGTACACTTGTACGTATGATGCCTGACGCGGACAGCCGGTCGATGCGCGAGCGGATGCTCGCCGGTGACCTCTACATCGCCGACGACCCGGAGCTGGCCGAGCACCACCTGCGGGCAATGGACCTGATGGAGGCGTTCAACGCCACCCCGGCCCGCGACTCCCGGGAGCGCCGCAGGCTGCTCGCCGAGTTGCTCGGGGAGATCGGTGCGGACACCTTCATCCGGCCGCCGCTGCGGGTGGACTACGGCAGCCACATCCGCATCGGCGCCCGGTCGTTCGCCAACTACGGGCTCGTCGCCCTCGACGTCGCGCCGATCACGATCGGCGACGACGTGCAGATCGGATCGAACGTCCAGCTGCTCACCCCGACGCACCCGGTGGATCCGGAGCTTCGCAGGGCCAAGTGGGAGGCGGCCGAGCCGATCACCATCGGCGACAATGCGTGGCTGGGCAGCGGGGCGATCGTCCTGGCCGGGGTCACCGTCGGGGACAACGCCGTGGTCGGCGCCGGTGCGGTGGTCACCCGCGACATCCCGGCGAACGTCGTCGCGGTGGGCAACCCCGCGCGGGTGATCCGTACGATCGGGCCGGACACGGCGTGAGCGGTCCTGCCACCCCGCGGCAGCCCGTCCCGAGGCGGCCTCGCCGCCACGACCCCGGACGACGGGACCGGCTCATCGACGCCGCACTCACCGTCATCGCGGACCGGGGCGTCGCCGGGACGACGCATCGGGAGATCGCCCGTGTCGCCGACGTGCCGCTGGGGTCGATGACCTACCACTTCACGTCCCTGGAGGAGGTGCTCGCCGAGGCGTTCACCCGGCACGCCGAATCGGTGGCCCGCGTCTTCGACGAGCGCATGCGTGCCGCCCACGACCGGGAGGCGGCGGTCGAGGCCGTCATCGCGCTGGTGTCGGACGATCTGCTCGGCTCACAGCGCGACCTCATCCTCGCCGTGGAGCTGTACCTGGCCGCGGCGCGCGAGCCGGCCCTGAGGGCCGTCACCCAGGCGTGGATGGCGCGCAGCCGCCGGGCGCTGGAACGCCACTTCGACGCCACCACCGCCAGGGAGCTCGACGCGCTCATCGAAGGGCTCGTGCTGCACAGCGCCCTGTCGACCGACCCGATGACGCCCGCGCAGATCCGCCACGCCATCCACCGATACCTGGGCTGACGCCGCCCCCACCCCTCCACCGCACCACTGTGATCGGAAAGCCCATGTCCGCCGCCGTCCCCCTGACCGCACCCACCCGCCAGGTACGCCGGGCCCGCGCCGCCGTCGCCGCGCTGTTCCTCACCAACGGCGCCGTGTTCTTCAACATCGTCCCGCGATATCCGCAGATCAAGGCCGACCTCGGCGTGAGCAACGCCGTGCTCGGGGCGGCGCTGGCCGGGACTCCGATCGGCGCGTTGCTGGCCGGGCTGCTGGCCGGCGCCGCGATCCGCCGGTTCGGTTCGGCGCGCGTGGGCGCGTTCGGGATCGTCGTGACCACCGTCGCGACGCTGGTCGTCCCCATCGCGCCGAACTGGATCGCCCTGGGCGGCGCGCTGTTCGTCGTGGGCGCTCTCGACGCGGTCGTGGACGTCGCGCAGAACGCCCACGGCCTGCGGGTGCAACGCCTTTACGGGCGGTCCATCCTCAACTCGCTGCACGGCCTGTGGAGCGTCGGCGCGGTCATCGGCGGCCTCATGGGCTCGGCCGCCGCCGGACTCCACATTCCTCTCGCGCTCCACCTCGTCATCTCCGCGACGGTGTTCAGCATCGTCGCCCTCGTCGCCCACCGGTTCCTGCTGCCCGGTCCCGAAGACGCCGAACGTGCCGCCGAGGCCCAGGACCTCGCCGCCGCCGACGGCCACGCGGCCGCCCCGCCCGCCCACGGAGGCCGGCGCTCGTTCACCGGCTCCGCCGTGCGGATGCTCGCCGCGCTCGGGACGCTCGCCGCCTGCGGCGCTCTGGTCGAGGACGCCGGCGCGTCCTGGGGCGCCATCTATCTCAGCGCTGACCTGCACGCCGAAGCCGCCACCGCGGGCCTGGCCGTCGTGGCTCTCCAGACCGCCATGACCGCCGGCCGCCTCACCGGCGACCGCGTCGTGGACCGCTTCGGCCGGCGCGCCGTCGTCCGCGCCGGCGCGGCCCTCGCCGCGCTCGGCATGGGCGCCGCCCTGGCCGTGCCGTCGATCGCGACCACGCTGGCCGGCTTCGCCCTCGCGGGGCTCGGCGTCGCCACCCTCGTCCCCGCCGCGATGCACGCCGCCGACGAACTGCCCGGGCTGCCCGCCGGCACCGGCCTGACCATCGTGAGCTGGCTGCTGCGCGGAGGATTCCTGCTGTCGCCGCCGCTCGTCGGCTTCGTCGCCGACCTCGTCGGCCTGCGCGTCGGACTGCTCTCCGTGGTCCTGGCCGGGGTCGTCACCGTCGTCCTCGCCCGAGTGCTCGTGGACCGCACGCCCGCCTGAGTGAGGAATCGTCAAGCGAGATGCGCGCGGGCCACCCAGTGATGGTCGTGGGGCGGGCAGAGACGTCCGGGGGGAGAGGGCAGCCATCCGCACGCGCCCGCGGAAAGCTCCCTCAACGTGTACGCCTCCGCCTGCCAGCCGTGCTCCCGGAGAAAACCGCCGAAGTCCTCCAGCCCGAGTTGGAACGCCGATCCCCGCGACTTCATGAACGTCAGGAACCTCTCGTTGGCCGGATCCCGGTAGAAGTCGGCGTGCGGTGCGTCGATCAGCAGGATCGAACCACGGCTCGACATCTTCGTGACGTTCGCGATCAGCCCGGTGAAGTGGTCGAGCCGCAGGTACGGAAGCAGTCCTTCGATGATCCACACAGCGGGTGAGCCCGGATCGTAGCCGGAGGCCACCAGCCGCCGCGGCCATGTCTCCTGCCGGAGGTCCTCCCCGAGGCAGACGCGGCGGCAGGTGAGCCGGTCCTCGACCGGGGCGAGCAGCTTCTCCTTGGCCTCCAGCTGGCCGGGCAGGTCGACCTCGAAGAACCGGACGTGCGAAGGGAGACCGAGACGCCAGGCCCGCGTGTCACCGCCCGCCGCGAGGCAGACCACTTGTGCGATCCCTTCGTCGATCGCCCGGGCGAGCGCGATGTCACCGAAACGGGCTCGCACGATCACGGACCCGATCGTGCCGCCGGCGGCCAGCGCCTCGTCCGCCATCGTCTTCGACCGGGGCGTGACCAACAGCGCGGCATAGGGATCCACCACGTACGGGTCGGCGCGGTCGTTCTCCATGGCTCGGATGGCGGCGGTGATGAAACTGGTCTCCTTGACGGCCTCGGACCTGTCGTCCCGCCGAGAGGTGTCTGTCACTGTGCACTCCAGGTTTCTCGCCGCATGTCCGGCTCATGACGTCGGTGGACAGTCAGTGAGGGCCGTGAATTGACCCAGTCCTGATCGAACTTCCCCGTCTGGGCATAGCCGCGGGATATCTCCGCGAGTTCCTCCTCGCTGAACACGTCCCGTACGTCGTCGAATCCCCGCGGAGCCCTCTCGTGGGCCAGGGTGATGACTCTTTCCGGCCCCATGGAGCGGTTCGCCTTCTGGAGTTCCGTCATCTGCGGCCGGCGTTCGTTCTCGTACGCGCGCAAGGCGTCGCCCGCGTCCGGATGCCCGGCGAGATGCCAGGCGAGCACCCGGGCGTCGACGACGGCCTGTGTGGCTCCGTTGGATCCCGCGGGATACATCGCATGGGCGGCGTCGCCCACGAGCGTCACGGTCCCGAACGTCCACCGCGGGAGGGGATCTCTGTCGATCATCGGGTATCGGTGGATGTCCCGCGTGTCGTCGAGCAGGCACGTCAGGTCCAGCCCGGGGGGCGCCCAGTCGCCGAACTGACGCAGGACGGTCGTCCGCATCTCCGCGGCACCGTCCGAGGACGGCCGGCGCCTGTCGTCTTCTCCCTCGGGGAAGGCGGCCACCCAGTTGATCAGGACCTTGCCCGCCGCCTCGTCCCTGTCTATCGGATACAGGACGAGCCGCCTTCTGTCGTCTCCCAGCACGGCCATCGAGCTTCCGGTCAGGAACGGGTCTCCCCACGCGGTTCCCCGGTACATCGTCACGCCGTTCGTCGGGGGAGGGCCCTCCTCCGGGTAGAGCGCCGCACGCACGGCCGAATGAACGCCGTCCGCGCCGATGAGCACGTCCGTCTCCACGGTCCGTGTGGAGCCGTCCCGGCCGGTGAACACGCCGCACGTCGTGCCGGGCTCGACGCGCAGCCCGGTGAGCCGGGTGCCGGTGACGACGGCTCCGGCGCCCAGGCGGCGCCGCACCTCCGCGGCCAGGACCTCGACGAGCGGCGAGCGGGATATCGAGAGCTGGGGCCATCGATAGCCCGCCACAAGCCCGCGATCCTCCCGCCACACGAGATCGCCGTGCGGGTTGTACATCGCCAGTTCCCGTGTGCGGACGGCCCGCTGCTGCAACTCCTCCAGCAGTCCGAGTTCGGCGAGCTCACGGACGGCGTTGGGCAGTATGTTCAGCCCGAGCCCGAGCGAACGGATCCGGGAATCGGCCTCGAAGACGGTGACGTCCTCGAAACCGGCCGCGTGAAGACTGACCGCGGTGGCCAGCCCGGCGATGCCGGCCCCGACAATCGTGATTCTCATCGCCGGCATTCCACTCCTGTAGGTCACGTCACGACATCCGGACTCATCGCGGGGTGGCCGCGGTTATCATGGCTCCGTTTTGTCTGGTGAGGGCGAGAATCTCTTCGAGCAGTTCGACCCGTGCTCCGCCGCTGCCCATCTCGTAGAGCCGGATCTCCTCGTGATAGGCGCGCCGCGCCATCACCAGATGTTTTCCGCGAAACGAGATGAGCGACCGCAGGGCCTGCCGCAGACCCCGTGCGCTGGACTCCGCGTTCGCCGCCTCGGCCGGCGATCGGAAACCGTCGAGAGCCGCGGTGACACGAGAGGTCACGGACGGCGTCCTCATCCACTCGGAACACCATTCCTGCCAGTGCGGGAGAGTGTGCGAGGCGAACTCCTGGCAGAACTTCAAATATTCTCCGCTGCTTCGGTCGGACGCCCACAGCAGTACGTCGACGAGGAAGATCGGAATATGGGCCGCCGCCGGGCCCATGTACGTGTGGCCCGCTATGTCGACTTCTTCGAAGAACGGCCTGAGGACCTGTGCGAAGAATTCGGGTGTGACCTGGGCGATGACATCACCCATTGCTCTGTCTGCCGCCGCTATGTACGATGCGAGAGAGAAAATCTTGTCGGAATAGGAAGAATCGGCCGGATCCTCGCCCTGTAATGAGCGGCCGACTTCGACGGCATATGCCAGATCCGGCACGCATGTGCGTATCGCATCGATCAGGCAGCGCTCCATCTGATGCCCGGTGTAGAGCCGCTCACGTTCGCCCACGGGGTTCCAGCACGTGTAGTGGTAGACCGTGTCACGCGGAATCATCCGGGTGCGCTGCCCCAGCAGCTCCAACGACCTCGCGGCGCCGGGGACGACGTCGAAGGGGGACACGCCGTGCCTCTTGATGCTGCCCAGATACATGCCCAGATCGCGCATGGCGGCGAGGCATTCCGCCGGGGTGAATCCGGCGACGCTCTCGTCGGAGGGGACCGCCCCGCCGAGGACTCGCGCCAACGCGGCGACGTCCGCGGTCTCATTCATTTTCGGCAGTGCCCGGAGGTCTTCGTCCAGCCGCAACGGGTCAAGCCGCCTGACCTTCTCATTGCGTTCCTCGGAGGTCACATCGATATCTGCCCTGCCGCGCATGTGAACCAGCTCTTCCGGTGAGGATCCAATTTCACTTGACGTCGGAGAAGTGAGGAATCAGCCATACGGAATCCGGTCGCCGCGCCGAGCGGCCCGGCGGGAGGCGACGGCCGTGCCGTTCGGCGCTCCCGGCCCGCGGTTGCCCGGGGGAGCTACCGTTCCGGTAGCGGGCGCCGCGGTAGCGATCGGCGAACTCGGGCGGCCACGGCAGGACCCCGTCCACCGTGCGTTCTCCTCTGCTGCACGCCCTCAGGTTCGGGCAGGAGCGCAGAAACTGGGTCGAGTCCGACAGAGTTTTGACAGATTGCCGCGTACGCACCGAGAGCCGCGGTGCGGCTCGGTGGTGAACCGCGGACGAATAGTGACCGTGTTCACCGGAATTTCGCTGTCGGCCGGGTCGGGAACGCGAAAAGGCCGCCATCACGATCGCGATGGCGGCCTTTGCCGGCTACGCGCGGCCCTTCACCCGCCCGTGCCCTTGACCCTTGCCCTGCACCGGCGGCCGGGTCCTTCGCCGCGCTCCGGGCCACGCGCGCGGCGCCCGGGCGGCCTCGGTCAGACGAGCACGAGCTCGGCGGCCGCGGTGACGGCGCCGGGGTCGCCCGCGTACGAAGCGGCCTCGATCACGGCGGCCGGCGAGGCGGGGACGAACCCGGTGGCCGTCCACCTCCGCAGGGGCCGGATCGAGGCGGGCACGGTGACCCGGGCCGACGCTCCGGCCGCGAGGTCGACGGTCGCGAAGCCGAGCAGGACCCGAGTGGGGAAGTCGTCGGCGACCGCGTCGACGCCCGTGGGCCGTCCGTAGAGCTGCACGACGTGGCGGCCCGCACGCGAGCCGGTGTTGGTCACGGTCACGACGCCCGTGAAGGAGTCGCCGTCGGGAGCGCCGACAGTGAGGTCGGCGAGGGCGAAGCCGGTGTAGGACAGCCCGAACCCGAGCGGGAAGGCCGGCGCGTGGCCGTCCCGGTCGAGCAGCCGCTGACCGAACCACTTGTCGTAGGTGATGGCGGTGGCGTCGCGGTCGAAGTACGGCAGGTGCTCCTCGGCGGCCGGGATCGCGTACGGCAGCCGCCCGGCGGCGTCGGCGTCGCCGAGCAGCACGTCGGCGAGGGCCCGGCCCCCCTCGCAGCCGGAGTACCACGAGATCAGCACGGCGGGCACGGCGTCGCGCCACTCCTCGGTGATGACGGCTCCGGCGGTGACGATCACCACGACGGTGCGGGGGTTGGCCGCCGCCACGGCCCGGATGATGTCGGCGTCGACGGGCCGCAGCCGCAGGCTCGCGCGGTCGCCGCCGGCGCTTCCCCCGCTGATGGAGTCCACCGCGCCGGGCTCGGCCAGGAAGGCCGCGAACGACCGCCCCGCGGGGTCGTCGCCCGGGGGAGGGAACAGCGCCAGCAGCTCGGGATCGGCCAGCACGTCCCCGCCGACCCACTCGCCCTCGTCCGCCGCGGTGTAGCCGGCGACGACGACGGCGACGTCGGCCTGTGCGGCCGCCGCGGCGGCCGCGGCCGGGTCGTCGCCGGCCACGTGGGTGATCCGGGCGTCCGGGAGCGCCTCGGTCAGACCCCGCAGCGCGGTGATCACCTCCGGGGCGCGTACGTCGGAGGAGCCGTTGTCGCCGGTGTTGGGCATGTCGGCCAGGCGGCCGATCACCGCGAGGGAGGACAGGGCGTCGCGGTGCAGCGGCAGCAGGGGCGCGTCGCCGACCGGGTCGTTCTTGAGCAGCACCATGCCGCGGGTGGCGACCTCGCGGGCCAGCGCGCGGTGCTCGGCGCTGAACACCACGTCGGCCGCGGGCTCGTCCCCGGCCCGTGTGGCGTAGTGGCGCAGCTGTACGGCGAGGATCCGGCGAGCCGCCCGGTCGACGTCGTCCCAGCTCGCCCGGCCCGCGTCCAGGTCGGCGGGCAGGTGCTCGGCACGCTGCTGGCGGAAGGGCTCCTCCACGTCAAGCCCGGCGCGCAGCGAGGCGGCCGCGTCGCGCAGGCCCCAGATGAAGTCGGAGACGGTGACGCCCTCGAAGCCCCACAGGCCGCGGAGCACGCCCTCCATCAAATGCTCGTTCTGCCCGGCCCACTCGCCGTTCACGGAGTTGTAGGCGGTCATGACGCCCGACACGCCCTCTTCCACCACCCGCCGGAAGTGCGCCAGGTAGACCTCGTGCAGGGCCGCGTCGGCGGCGGTGACGTCGACCTTGAAGCGGGCGTTCTCCATGCTGTTGAGCGCGAAGTGCTTGACGACGGCCATGGCGTTGCGCTGCACGCCCCGGGTGAGCGCCGCGCCGAACTCGCCGAGCAGGACCGGGTCCTCGCCGTACGTCTCCTGGGCCCGGCCCCAGGCGGGGTGGCGGGGCAGGTTGACGCACACGCCGCCGAAGAAGTTCGCGCCCTGGGCGCGCATCTCGAGCCCGATCGCGGTGCCGACCCGCTCCTCGAGTTCCACGTCCCAGGTGGCGCCGCGGGCCATGGAGACCGGGAACGCGGTCGACTTCCCCATCACCACGCCGCGCGGGCCGTCCGAGAACAACAGGCCGGGGATGCCCAGCCGTTCGACGCGGCCCATCGGGATGGGGGTGAGGTTGTACCCGTTCTGCATCATGTCGGCCATGCCGGACCAGAACGGCAGGTCTCCGTCCAGCAGCCACAGGCGTTCTTCCCGGGTCATCTGCGACAGCAGTTCGTCGACCGCCTCGGCCAGGGGCCGTCCGGCGCGCACCGCGTCGACGGCGGCGGAGAAGGCCGTGGGAGAGGCGACCGGAGAGACGGCCGGGGAAGAGGGTGTCGACATGCGCACACAACTCTCTGAACAGGCGCGACAGCGCTATCTACCAAACGGTAGATAAATTAGGCTGGTATCGTGATCGAAATCAACCCCCGTGTCCGAGGAGCCAGGACGGCATGACCCCCGCATCGGGGCGGCGCCGGCTGCCGCCCGCCGAACGCCGGGAGGAGATCCTCAAGGCGGCCACCGAACTGATCGCCGTCTCCGGATTCAAGGGCGTCACCCTCGAGGCGTTCGCGGCGGCCTGCGGGATGACCAAGGCGGGGCTGCTGCATCATTTCCGCTCGCGGGAGGACCTGCTCATCGCGGTCCTCGAACGCCGGGACGAACTCGATCTCGCAAGCGTCGTCGACACGCTGGAACCGGCACCCGACCCGGCCACCGCACGTGCCGTCATGTCGGGATTCGTCCGGCGCAACCTGGAACAGCGGTCACTCGTGCAGTTGTACACGGTGCTGTCGGCCGAGGCGCTGGACCCCGCGCACCCCGCGCACGCCTACTTCGCGACCCGGCTGCGCGAAGGTCGCGCCATGCTCGAGCGCTACCTGCTGGCCTGGCATCCCCGGCCCGGCGAGGCCGCGGTGGACCTGCTCGCCTTCCTCGACGGCCTGCAGCTCAACTGGCTGCGTGACGCCGGCATCGATTTCCCGGCCCAGTGGGAGGCCTTCGCCGACCGCTTCTTCGCTCCGTGACTGAAGCGGGCCCGCGGACCGAGGCCGGTCCGCGGGCGTGTCACAAGTTCTCCTCCTCGCGATCGGAGGCCGCCGCTACGGGCGGCCGTGTCCTGTCAGTTGCGGCTCCACTGCTGGTTGCTTCCGCCGTTGCAGGCCCACAAAATGATCTTCGTGCCGTTGGCGGTGCCGGCGCCGTTGGCGTCCAGGCAGAGCCCGGACTGGGCACCGGTGACGGTGCCGTCGGCGTTGAGGTTCCACTGCTGCGCGGCCCCGCCGGAGCAGCCGTTGATGACGACCGCGGCGCCGTTGGTGGTGCCCGCTTCGAGGCACTTGTTGCCGTACACCTGGAGCTGCTTGCCGGAGGTGTAGGTGAACTGCTGGTTCGCGCCGCCGTTGCAGTCCCACAGCGCCACCTGGGTGCCGTTGGTCTGCGACTGGTTCGGCACGTCGACGCACCGGCCGCTGGCCAGGCCGCGCAGCACGTTGCCGTTGCCGCTGGGGCCTCCCTGGCCCGGCGTGATCGTGAGGTTGTCGAACTGGGCCGTTTCGGTGGTGCTGGTGCCCAGGCCGATCTCTCCCGCACCCCAGGTGCCGTCGGTGACCGAGGCCACCTGCGTCCCGTCGATGCTCGCGGTGATCGTGCCGCCGGAGAAGCCCAGGGCCAGGGTGTGCCAGCGGCCGGTGCCGAGCCCGGCGACGCTGCCGCTGCGGATCGTCGTCATGGCGTTGTCGACGTTGTTGCGGATGATCTGCCAGGCCCCGCCGTCGGTCACCCGCAGGTAGTAGGCGTTCAGTCCCTCGGGGCCGAAGGAGTGCTGGGCGCCCGCCCGGCCGATGAGCTCGACGTAGCCGCTCTGCTCCAGCATCACGTCCGCCGAGACGGTGTAGTTGCTCCAGCTCAGGTCACCCAGCAGGGCGTACGGGTGGGAACCACCGGTCCACAGGATCGGCTGGCGCGGGGCCATCTGGCGCACGCACCGGCCGGACCGGCCGCCGCCGCAGCCCACGATCTCGAACGACCCCTGCATGTCCGAGAGGTACTTCGCCTCGCGGCCCACGGCGTAGGAGTCGAAGTCGTCGGAGTACGGCAGGGACATCGTGCCCCGGGCCGGGCTGGTCGCGGTGCCCTTGCCCTGGCCGGTCGTGGTCGTGATCGAGTACACGTACCCCGGCTGGACCGTCAGCGAGAAGGCGCCGTTGGACGGGGTGATGTCGCTGGAGTGGACGAAATAGTCGGCGGAGTTCCCCGAGTTGAGGTTGGTCGCCCACACGTGCACCTGCCCGGTGGACAGCCCGCCGGTCACGGTGAAGTTGAGCGTCTGGGCGCTGGTGGCGTCCATCGTCTCGATGATCGTGCTGTAGTCGGAGCCGCTGGGCGACCTCAGCGACACGTAGCTGCCGTTGTTGCGGTTGCCGCCGATGTAGCCGCTGGAGGAGTCCAGGTACTTCCAGCCGGGAGCGGTGACCTGCGTGGTCTGCGCCATGACCCAGGCGCTCTTGCCGATGGCGTAGTAACCCGACCAGGGCTGCGGCGCGACCGCCACGCCCATCGTGGCGAAGGGCAGGTTCGGGGCGATGGCGGCGATGACCGGCCAGTTGATGTAGGCCGTCATCTTCCCGTCGATGTAGTCCCGGTTGATGCCCCGGGCCAGCGCCTTGGCCCCGTCGTTGTAGTCGTCTGAGCCGTTCTCACTGGCCCACAGCGCCTTACCGGAGTTGATCGCGTTGGCGGAGCTGGGACAGTTCGTCTGGGGACCCCGGTAGCCGCAGACGTAGTGAGACCCGTACACGTCGACCGCGTTGCGGAAGGCGGCGTTGTTCACCGCGTCGTCGGCCATGCCCCAGCCGAAGTTGTCATCGGCGATGATCTTCACGTTGGTGAAGCCGCGGGAGTCGAGGGCCGAGTTGAGGTTGACGTACCAGCCCGTGTTGCGGCCCTTCTCGTTCCAGCCGCCCAGGTAGTCGATGGTCAGGTTGTGGCTGTTCTTGGCGCAGCCCAGCCAGTCGACCAAGTAGTTGATGGTGTCCTGAGACCAGAAGTTGCCGTTGCCGAGCCAGCCGGGGGCGCCCCAGGCGAGGCCCACCAGCTTGATGTCGGGGTTGCGGGCCTTGGCCTGTTCCATCAGCCACCATTCGTAACCGCGGTTGCAGTCGAGGTCGCCGGAGGTGTGCCGGTGGCTGGGCTCGGCGCCGTCGGTGGAGTTGGTGTCGCCGCCGATCTCGACCTTGAGGATCTGCATCGACGCGCCGTATCCGGGCTTGAACAGGTAGTCGAGGATCTGGCTGCGCTGCGGCTCGGGGTAGTCGACCAGCAGGCGGCTGTTGCCCCCGCCGCCGCTGATCGCGCCGACACCGTCGAAGGTCCGGCCGCCCGAACCACCGTTGATCGTGATCCCGGTCGCCGCCTGAGCCGGGGAGAGGGCCATCAGGGACGTGGCGACCGACAGGAACGCGACCACGACACTCATGACGAGTCGCGCCGTGCTTGTTCTTCGACGGCTCATGGGGGGTCCTTTCGGTGAGGGGGAGCACGTCTGGGGAAGCCGCGGAGTAGGTGTCCGATCGTGCACCCGGCCCGCCCCGGGCCCGGCGCCTCGCCGCGGCGGGGGGCCGGGCGCGGCGGGACGCGGGAGCGGGCCGGGCTGTGACAGCCGGCGGCCGTCACACGCCCGCGATGGTCCACTGGTTGTTGGTGTTGTTGTTCGGCGCCCACATGCCGACGGCGGAGCCGGCACTGGTGTAGCCCATCCCGTCGAGGGCCGTCCCGGTGCCGCGGTTGATGATCTGGTAGCGGCCGTTGCCGAGATCGTTCAGGCGCCACTGCTGGTTGTTGCCGCCGTTCCAGGCCGACTGCCTGGCGTTGGCGCCGTTGGCGGTGTTGCCCCAGCTGTCGATGACCATGCCGTTGGTGCGGTTGACGATCCGGTACCAACCACCGCCCAGGTCGACCAGCTGCCACTGCAGGTTGGTGCTGCCGTCCCAGTTCCACTGCTTGAGGTTCGACCCCGACGCCACGTTGCCGCCGCTGTCCAGCACCAGCCCGGTGCTGGCGTTGACGATCCGCGAGTAGGTCGACGGAATCGGCGTCGGTGACGCCGACGGCGACGGCGACGGCGAGGAGGTGGTGCCGGAGCCGGTCAGGCGATAGGTGCGGCCGGCCTGGCCGGGCAGCGCGATGACGTCGGCCTCCGGCTTGGTGACGGTGACGGCGCCGCCGGTCTCGGCGTCGACCACCTGGTAGGTGCCGGTGAAGATCCGGCTGCGCACGTTCACGGTACCGGCGCGGTCGAACTTGACGAGGATCTCGGTGATCGCGCCGGAGCTCCAGGTCGCGCCGACGGTGTAGCCGCCGCGTCCCCGCAGGCCCTGCACCTTGCCGGTCGGCCACGCCGAGGGCAGCGCGGGCAGCACATGCAGCTCGCCGTTGTGGCTCTGCAGCAGCATCTCCGCGATGCCGGAGGTGGCGCCGAAGTTGCCGTCGATCTGGAACGGCGGGTGCAGGTCGAACATGTTCGGCGCGAGCCGGTCCGTCCTGATCAGGAGGCGGATCAGGTTGCGCGCGCGGTCGCCCTCCTCCATCCGCGCCCAGTAGTTGATCTTCCAGGCGAGGGACCAGCCGGTGCCGTCGTCGCCGCGCAGTTCGAGGGTCCGGCGGGCGGCGTTGTAGAGCGTGGGGGTGCCCCGCTTGGTGATCTGGTTGCTGGGGTGCAGGCCGTACAGGTGCGAGATGTGCCGGTGCTGCTGCTCGGTCTCCACCCAGTCGTACAGCCACTCCTGGATGTTGCCGCGCGAGCCGACCTTCATCGGAGGGAGCCGGTCCCTGGTGGCCAGGACCTGACTCCGGAAGCTCGCGTCCACGCCGAGAACCTCGCTCGCCTTGGCACAGCCGTTGAACAGGTCGCGCAGGATCTGGTTGTCCATGGTCGGACCGGCGCACACGCTGACGCCCGAGTGGTGGTTGAGCTCGGGGGAGTTCGACGGGTTCGTCACCAGATATCCCAGGCTCGGCTCCTGGACGAGCGTCTCCAGGAAGAACTGCGCCGCGCCTTTCATCGCCGGGTAGTACTGCCGGAGGAAGTCGACGTCGCCGGTGAAGAGATAGTGGTCCCAGATCATGGTGGCCAGCCACGCGCCGCCGGTCTGCCACATGCCCGCCGACGCGAAGTCGACCACTGACGAGCCCCGCCATCCGTCGGTGTTGTGGTGGGTGACCCAGCCGCCCGCGTTGTACTCCACCCGGGCCGTACGGGCCCCGGTGACCGTGAGGTCGTTGATCATCCGGAACACCGGCTCGAAGCACTCCGGCAGGTTCGTCGTGTTGGCCGGCCAGTAGTTCATCGGCAGGTTGGCGTTGAGGGTGTATTTCGAGTCCCACGCGGGCGTCAGCGAGTCGTTCCAGATGCCCTGCAGGTTGGCCGGCTGGGTGCCCGGCCGTGAGGAGGAGATCAGCAGGTAGCGGCCGTACTGGAACAGCAGCACCGACAACTGCGGGTCGTTGGTGTTCGCGTGCTGCGCGATCCGCACGTCGGTCGGCTGGTCGGCCGCCGAGGTGCGGCCGAGGTCGAGCGTCGTGCGCCCGAACAGCCGCTGGTAGTCGGCGACGTGCCGGGCGCGCAGGTCGTCATAGGTCCTGTCGTCGGCGGCGTCGAGGTAGCGCCGCGCGATGCCCTGGTAGTCGCCGCTGGTGTCCTTGTAGTTCACGTAGCTGGAGCCGATGGAGATCAGCACGGTCACGCTGTTGGCGCCCCTCACCTGGAGGGTCCCGCCGGAGCTGCTGACCGTGCCGCCGTCGGCGACGGCCCGGGCCAGCGCCAGGAACCTGACCTTGCCCGCCAGGCCCCGCTGGTCGCCGGAGACGCCGTCGAGTGCCACCGTCGTGCCGTCCGGGCTGGAGCGTGTGGTCCGCTGGGGACTGTCGAACGTCGCGGAGAACGTGATCGAGCCGCCCCTGTCGGCGGTGAGGCGGATGGCGATGACCTGGTCGGGCCCGCTCGCGAGCACCTCGCGCCGGTACCGCACGCCGTTCTGCAGGTACGACGTGGTCGTGGTGGCCGTGGTCAGGTCCAGGAACCGGTTGTACTCGGAAACCCCGCTGGCGCTGCCGAAGGTGAGCCGCAGGTTGCCGACGGTCTGGTATGACAGCTGGGCCGAGGGGTTGCCCAGCATGTTCTGGTCGATGAGGGTCTGGGCCTGGCCCCACTGGTTCTGGAAGACCGCCTGCCGGATCTGCCCCAGGGCCCCCGCGCCCTTCGGATTGCTCTGGTCGTACGGCCCGCCGGCCCAGATGGTGTCCTCGTTGAGCTGCAGCCGCTCGGTGTCGACGTTGCCGAACACCATGGCGCCCAAGCGGCCGTTGCCGATGGGGAGCGCGCGCAGCCACTCCGTGCCGGCGCTCGCGTCGTACCACAACGCCAGATCGTTCGCGGCGCGGACCTCGGGAGGCGCCACCGACGCGGCTCGCGCGGTCGCCGTCCACTGCATCGGCAGCAGCGCGGCTCCGGTGCCAACCGCGCCGAGCTTGAGCATTTGCCTTCGCGATAACTCGGACACTCGGTCCTCCAAGCGTGAGGGAGGGGGGATGCCTCGAATCGGTTCGACCACAACCACGGCATCAACGAGACGCAACGGGCATTTCGGTGTGACCTGTGACGAAGAGGCTTTGAGCGGGTGCCGGTAAGGCTACAAACATGTGATCAATGCAGTCAATGGGCGTGTCGAACTCCCCGAAAAAGCGGGAATTCTGGCCCGATCGCCCCTGAAAGGTGGGATCTATTTTTGGCGAGCTTGTTCCGTCGTATTCGTGGAATGCTCGCTGGTCCGAGCCTTGGGAAGCCGGGCCGGCGGCGTTGCCGTCCGGCCGTCGCGGAAGGCGGAAGCCGTCGCGAGCCCCGGGGTCTTCATGAATCTTTCAGAGCGACCGCGCCGGCTGATGGGATGTCCGCCGGCTTCGGGCCGTGCCGGGATCCGCTCCGGCGGCGGCCGGTGGTGTGGTCACTTGTGGGGGTTGTGTGGTGGTGTCGGTGAGGGTGTGGCCGAGGTTGTCGCGTAGCCAGGTTTCCCTGGTGCTGACATGCATGAGGGCGGCGGCGTGGGCGAGTGGGGCGTCGTGGCGCGCGTGAGCCGTCGCCGGGGCGATGAGCCGCCCCGGCGACGGCGATCGTCACAAGCTGCCGGACGGCGTCAGTCGGCGTCAGGCGGCGTCGGACGGTGTCACACGCGGGTCCATTGCTGGTTGGTGCCGCCGTGGCAGGTCCAGATGTGCACCTTGGAACCGTTGGCGGTGCCGTTGTTGGACACGTCGAGGCACTTGTTCGCGCCGACGGCCGTGATGGAGCCGTCGGAGTTGAGGCGCCACTTCTGGTTGTTCTGGCCGTTGCAGTCCCAGATGATCACACTGGTGCCGTCGGCGGTGCCGCCGCCGTTCACGTCCAGGCACTTGTTGCCGTAGACGCGCAGCTCACCGGCGCTGGTGGAGGTCCACCGCTGGTTGGCCTGGCCGTTGCAGTCCCAGATCTGCACCTGGGCGCCGTTGTTCTGCGAGGCGCCGCTGACGTCCAGGCACCGGCCCGACCCCACGCCCTTCAGCGCGCTCGTGCTCCCCGTGCCGCCCGTGGGGGAGGCCGTCGGAGACGGTGACGGGCTGCCGCCGCTCCCGAACTGCGTGAAGAAGTTCCACACCACCGGCCTGGTCCAGGAGTTCTCGCCGGGTTCGAGGTCGCCGGGCTTCCCGTCCACGGGACCGGGGGTGTGGCCCGCGTCGAACGCCGCCCACGCGACCGGATACCCGGCACGGCATCCCGAGTAGTAGGTGACGACGTGCGTCAGGCTGCCCTGCGCAGGCTCCGGCGGGTTCTGCGCCGTGCAGCCGTTGTTCCGCACGAACCTGTCGCGCAGCGACCGGCCCGTGGAGATGTTGAGCACCGGGTCCCTGAGGCCGTGCAGCCCGATGTAGGCGATGGGATCGTTGCCGCCGCTGCACCCGCTGAGCTGCGCGCCGGAGTAGACCGCCACCGCGCGGAAGACCGACGCCCGGGCACAGGCGAGCGCGTAGCTCATTCCGCCGCCGTAGCTGAAGCCCATGGCGAAGCGCTGGGAGGTGTCGACACAGAGGTCCGCCTCGATCCGCCGGATCATGTCGTCGACGAAGGTGATGTCCTCACCACCGGAATTGGCCCAGCCGTTGTTGAAGCCCTGGGGCGCGACGAAGATCGTGCTGTTGTTGGACAACGCCCGCAGCCCGTAGTAGGACCAGGGATATCCGCTGGTTCCGCCCGAGTCGACGTCGTTGGCGGTGCCGCCGTTCCAGTGGAACCCGAAGATCAAGCGATAGGGGGTGGTGTTGTTGTAGTTGTCGGGAATTCTCAGGATGTAGCTGCGATTCTTCCCGCTGGTCGTGATCGACTGCGTCCCGCTTCTCAGCGTCGGGGTCTTGCCGCATCCCGCGGTGGCCGCGAGGGCGCTTTTCGCGGTGAGAGACCTGGGCGCGGTGTCGCCCAGCGCCGCCTGCGCCGTGGACAGGAGGAGCAGTGCCGTAGTAGCGATAGCGGTGAAGAGGGACCGATGTCCCGGCATCACGCAAGCTCCCTTCTCATGAGGACACACGCAAATGGGGAAGCCGTTCTTCCGGCCTTTTGCGAAAGTGGAGGTGTCCGGCCGGTCGGCGTATCCGGTCTCTGACCCGGCGGATTTCCGGTTCGCCGGCGCCGACGTCTTCTGCCGTTGGAACCCGCCGGACCGGCATTCAGCGGCCGACCGGTCGAGTCGTCAGGTGTTAGCGCTCACAACGCCGCCGCGATCGGTTCTCCTTTCTTCCGGAGGGCTTCCGGTGGCTTCCGGGCGGCTGGAGGCGATAACGCTGCGGAGCAAATATGACGGCGGCGAGACCTGTCAAGGCGCTGCCTTCCGGACGCCGGGGGGCCTCGCCCGAGACGAGCCGGTCCTCCCGTCGTCTGGCCAGGGAAAGCGGCCGCCGTCACCGTTGACGGACCGCGATGAAACTTTCACCGTCCGCCGATCGAATCGTTTCCGGCATCCGGGCGGGCGATCGGCCAGGGATCTGAGGAGTGACCTCTTAACGCCGCAGCCGTACGGGGTCGGCCGGTCCGTTGCGGCGGACGATCCAGGCCTCGGTGATGTGATTGAACATCGCTTCGGCGGCGCCGTCGGGATCGTGGGCGGCGATGCGTTCGTAGATGCGGCGGTGGCCGAGGTTCGACGCCACGCACAGGGCCCGCTCGGTCCGGCCCGTGTACCTGGCGGTGTGGATGACCTGCTGCTCGAGCGCCCGTACGACGCCGCGTGCGATGCGATTTCCCGACGCCTGCATGATCGTGTCGTGGAAGGCGCGGTCGCTGTCCGCGTAGGTGACGTGGTCGTCCACGAGCTCGTCCATCCGGTCCACCAGCGCGCGCAACCGCTCGACGGTGTCCGGGCCGGCCAGGCGGGCGGCGACGTTCGCCATGTCGGACTCCAGCACGCGCCGTGTGACGACGACGTCGTCGAGAATCGCCAGGCTCTCGTCCTCGGCGATGGTCGCCGCGAGGACGAGCTCGTCCAGCATGTCCCACATCGCCGGAGGGGTGACCATGGTGCCGGCGCCCTGGCGGACCTGCACCAGCCCCTTCTCCTGCAGGATCTTCACGGCTTCCCTGACGACGGTGCGGCTCACGGAGAAGGCTTCGCACAGCGCGGGCTCGGGGGGCAGTGACGTGCCCGGCGGGTGCACGCCGCGCACGATGCGCTCCACGAGCTCGGCCGTCACCGCCCGGGCGAGGCTGGCCGGGCGTCGTACCCAGGCCGGGGAGGCCGGGATACCGCCGGCCGTTTCCTGCGATGCCGTCATATCCCCCTCCGGTGGCCCTGGCACGAAACAGCGCCACCGCGTCAGTATAGGTGACGACTGTTGACGTAATACGTCATACGAGTTACGTTTCGCCGAAGACGGCCGGGCCCATTCGGCCGCTCCGGAGAGAGAGCAGCGATGAGACAGCAGCGGTTGTGGGCGGTCTTGACGGTCGCCGGACTGGCCGTCGCAGGCTGCGGAAGTGCGGCACGGACGCAGTCGTCGTCCGGTGGCTCGCAGCAGAAGCTCGTGGTCTGGGACTGGAAGTCCGGCGAGCCGGCCGCCGCCGCCTACATAGAGAAGGCGAAGGCCGACTTCGCCACGCAGCATCCCGGGGTCACCGTCGAGTTCGTGGCCCAGCCGTTCGATCAGTACTACACACTGCTCGGCACGGCGATCCAGTCGGGCAAGGGGCCCGACGTGATGCTCTTCAACGGTGGCGGGCAGATCCGCGACCGGGTCGACGCGCTCCTTCCGCTGGACCAGTACGTGGCCGAGGACAAGAGCCGGTTGGCGGGCTGGGACGCGTTCACCAAGGACGGCAAGATCTACGCCGCGCCGGTGACCCTGCAGGGACACCCCATCTACTACAACAAGACGCTCTACGAGAAGGCCGGTCTCGACCCGGCGAACCCGCCGAAGACGTGGGACGAGCTCGTCGACGGCTGCGCGGCCATCAAGAAGGCGACCGGCGCCAAGTGCTTCGCGCTGGGCAACAAGGAGGGCGCCGGGATCCAGTTCTTCATGTCGGGTCTCGGATCCGGCATCCTGACGCCCCAGGAGTACGACGACTGGATCGCCGGCAAGCGTGACTGGACCTCTCCCCACGTGCGGCGGATCTTCGAGCTGTGGAAGGAGGCCCAGGACAAGGGGCTGAACACCGACGGAGCCAACTCCACCGCGATGTTCAGCGACATCTTCACCGTCTTCGAGACCGGCAAGGCCGCGAACATCATCGGGCTGATGTCGGACATCGGGCACTGGAAGGACTTCGGCGAGTTCCTGCCCGCCGACAAGATCGGCGTCATGCAGGCCCCCGTCGACACCGACGGGGCCACCCCGAGCCTGCCGTACGACGGCGGTATCGGCTACGCGGTCGCGAAGTGGACGAAGGACCCGAAGCTGGCCGCCGATCTGGTGCGATCCTTGACCTCGACCGGCGCGCTGACCGCGTTCTACTCCAAGGCCGGCGCGATCGCGTCCGACACGACGATCGACGTCTCGCAGTCCGGTCCGGCCGTCACCGCGATCGTGCAGGAGATCAAGACCGGCAAGCCCGCCCTGCACGTCGCGTTGTCCTCCAAGACCCTCGACCTGATGGGAAGGCTGTCCCAGCAGCTCCTCAGCGGGTCGACCACGGTGGACAAGGCGGTGGAGCAGCTGGCCGCCTCCGACCGGGCGGGCTGATCGCGTGCCGGTCAAAGATTCGCCGTCGCCGGTCCGCCCGGCCGGCTCCGGGCGGTCCGGCGCGGCGACGGCGAAGCGGCGGGGACGCGGCGGGGAGGCCCGCACGCCCACCCGCGGGGCGCTCGCCGAGCGCCTCGCGCCCTACGTCCTGGTGGCCCCGGCCGTACTGATCATCGTGGTGCTGCGGCTGTGGCCGCTCGTCCTGGGCGTCAACTTCTCCTTCACCGGTGACGGCGAGCTCAACGGGACCCCCGTCGGCCTTGGAAACTACCTGGAGCTGGCCGACGATCCGTTGTTCCGCACCGCGATGCGCAACGTCGGGCTGCTGGTGCTGCTGCTTCCCGTGGCGGTGGCGATTCCGGGCCTGCTCGCGACCTTCATCTATCTGCGCGTGCCGGGTCACCGGGTCTACCGCAGCGTCTACTTCTTCCCGGCCGTGCTCTCACCGGTGATCGTCGGCGCGATCTTCAACCTCATGCTCGGGTTCGACGGCCCGGTGAACGCCGCTCTCGGGGCGATCGGCGCCGGTCCGATCGACTGGCTCGGGGATCCGGGCATCGCCATGTTCACGGTCGTCGGCGTGCACATATGGGCGACGTTCGGGATGGCGCTGGTGGTGTTCCTCGCCGGGTTCAGCACCCTGGACGCCTCGTTGCTGGACGCCGCCCGCGTGGACGGCGCGTCCCTCGGCCGGATCATCTGGCATGTGATCATCCCAAGCCTGACGCGCACCATCCAGTTCGTCTTCGTGACCACGATGATCGGGATGCTGACGTCCATGTTCGGCCTGCTCTTCGTCATGACCAGCGGGGGCCCGGAGGGGTCGACCTACCTGCCGGAGTACTACATCTGGCACGAGCAGGGACAGATGAACCGGCCGGCGCTCGCCTCGGCCGCCTCGACGGTCCTCTTCGTCGTCATGCTCGTGGTGGGGCTCCTGCAGATCGCTCTGCTCCGCCGCTCGGGAAGGCAGGACTGATGCCCGGCATGCGTGTGGCCAGGTGGGCGGCCGCCGTTCCGATGGCCGGTCTCGCGCTGGCGACGATCTATCCTCTCGTGTTCACCGCCAACGTCGCGATGAAGACCCGGCGCGACTACGTCCTCGACCGGTTCTCCCCGGCGGGCTCCCTGCGCTGGGACAACATCGCCGAGGCGTGGGCCGGAGCCGGGATGGCGCGATACTTCGCCAACTCCTTCATCGTCGTGGCCTCCGCCGTGGCCCTGCTGCTTCTGCTGGGGTCGATGGCCGGCTTCGCGCTGGCCCGGCTGCGGTTCCGCGGTTCTTCCATGATCTTCCTGGGCTGTCTCGCGGGGCTGTTCATCCCGTTCCAGGTGATCATGGTGCCGCTCACCGTGGTCATGGCCGACAGCGGCCTCGTCGACACCTACCCGGGACTGATCCTGGCCTACGTCGCGCAGTTCCTCCCGTTCACCGTCTTCCTGATGACGAGCCACTACAAGACCATTCCGGCGGAGATCGTCGACGCGGCCAGGATCGACGGCAACTCGGTGTACGGCGTGTACCGGCGCATCATGCTCCCGCTCGGCGTGCCGGCGCTGGTGTCGGTCGGCATCCTCGACACGCTGTTCTGCTGGAACGACGTGCTCATCTCTCTGCTGATGATGCCGTCGCCCGAGCATCGCACCCTCATGATCGGGGTCAACTCGCTGCGCGGACAGTACTCCGACGACATCCCCACCTTCGCCTCCGGGGTCCTGATCGCCGCGATACCCGTGCTGATGATTTATCTGTTCCTCCAGCGCCAGATCGCCGACGGCGTCACCGCCGGTTCCACGAAGGGCTGACATGCGGATCACGGGGTATCGCACGTTGACGACGGTCCAGGAATGGGGACGTCCCGTCGGTGACGCCAACGGCGTCTTCGCCGACGGAGTCGTCCCGGTGTCGATCGTCCTGGTGGACACCGATGAGGGGATCACCGGCGTCGGTCTCGGCCCGCAGGTGGAGATCGACGCCGTGTTCGCCGCGATCGAGGGCGAGGATCCGCGCGCCGTGACGGCGCTCTATGACCGCATGCTGCGGCAGACCTTCAAGGCGGGCCACGCGGGCGCCGTGTTCGGCACGATCGGCGCGCTCGACACCGCCCTGTGGGACATCAAGGCGCAGGCGGCCGGTGAACCGCTGTGGCGTCTGCTGGGCGGACGTGACCGGCGGGTCCCCGCCTACGCCTCGGGCCTCGACATCGGCCTGACCGACGACGAACTCGTCTCGGCCTATCAGGTCTACGCCCGGTACGGGCTGCGCGCGGCCAAGATCAAGGGCGGCCTCGACATCGAGCACGACCGGCGCCGCCTGACACTGGTACGCGACGTCCTGACCGAGGCCGGGCACGGATCACGGCCGGGCCTCATGCTCGACGTGAACGAGGCCTGGACGCGAAAGCAGGCCGTCCGGCACGTCTGCGAGCTCGAGCGCTCCCTGGATCTCATCTGGATCGAGGAGCCGGTCCGGCGGTGGGACGCCGAGGGCCTGTCCGCCGTCGGCCGTGGCGTCCGCGCCTCCGTCGCCACGGGGGAGAACCTCACCGGGCTCGAACAGTTCCGCCCGCTGCTGGCCGCGGGGGCCGTCGACGTCGTCCAGACGGCCGCGGTCTGGGGGGTGTCCCACTTCCTCCGGGTGTCCGCCCTGGCGCACGCCCACGACCTGCCGGTCAGCCCGATCGGCAACACGCCGGTCGGGCTGCTGCACGCCGCGACGTCGGTGCCGAACCACATGGCCAGCGAGTTGCAGGACCTGCACCCGCCGCTCGGGCTGTCACTCGACCTGTACGTCGAGGACGGCGCGTTCATCCTCGGGGACTCGCCGGGGCTCGGCATCACGATCGACGAGCACGCGATGAAGGGGGTCACCCGCCGGCCGGACGACGGGGCCGCGGCGGGCCCCGGCGTCCGGCCGGAACACGCCGGACGACGGCTGCTTTCCGTGGCCGGCCATGAGCATCTCGCACAGCCGCACCAGCCCGCCCCTCGCACGCGGCCGGACGACGAGGTGACTGGCGCCGTCCGGCGCTGACCGTCCCT
This sequence comes from Microbispora sp. NPDC088329, assembly GCF_040685655.1. Taxonomy (NCBI): domain Bacteria; kingdom Bacillati; phylum Actinomycetota; class Actinomycetes; order Streptosporangiales; family Streptosporangiaceae; genus Microbispora; species Microbispora sp. NPDC088329. The sequence continues at coordinate 182,189 of NZ_JBFBIP010000011.1, read as the reverse complement.
GCGCACGCAGTGCCGGAAGAAAGGAAGAACCATGCGTCCGTCACCTGTGCCGCATGAACGACCACACGGTAAAACGACGGCCGCGGCATCCGCCGCCTTACTCGTCACCGCCGGACTGCTCGCCGCGCCGGGCGCCGCCCGGGCGGAAGCGGCCGGGGCCGCCGCCATCGTGGTGGCGCCCGCCGGAACCAAGAACGCCGACGACAACGGCCCGGGCAGCAGGGGCCGGCCGCTGGCCACCCTCGGGGAGGCACAGCGACGAGCCCGCGCCGCGGCGGCGCAGGGGAAGCACGACGTCACGGTCGAACTCCTGGACGGGACCTACCGGCTGACCTCGCCGCTGCGGTTCGACGCCGCCGACTCCGGCCGCAACGGGCACACCGTCACCTGGAAGGCCGCGCGCGGGGCGACGCCCGTGCTGAGCGGCGCCACGCCCGTCACCGGCTGGGAGGTCGACGACGCCGCCACCGGCGTCTACAAGGCCCACGTCGGCGCCGGGTTCGACACCCGCCAGCTCTACGTGGACGGGAAACCCGCGCAGCGCGCACGGATCAGCGTGGCGCGGTCCGACATCACCCTGACCCCCACCGGCTTCACCATCAGGAACCCGGATCTCGCCTATCTCGCCACGCTCCCCGACCAGAAGCGCATCGACTTCCAGGCGATGCTGTCGTTCACCAACCGGTTCGCGCCGGTGGAGAGCATCTCCGGCTCCACCGTCGTCATGCAGCAGCCGGCCTGGGACAACAACACCTACGGGTACGACGCCATCCAGGCTCCGTTCCGTACGCCGAAGTTCTTCCTGCTCAACTCCAGGAGATTCCTGGACGAGCCCGGCGAGTGGTATCTGGACTCCACCGCTGGAACGCTCTACTACAAGCCACTTCCCGGGCAGGACATCTCCACGGCGCGGGTCGAGCTGCCCCGGCTGGAGACGCTGCTCCAGGTCGGCGGCACCTACGACGAGCCGGCCCGCAACCTCCGGTTCGAGGGCCTGACCTTCACCGGCACCACGTGGCTGCACCCGGGCACCTCCGACGGCTACGCGAACCAGCAGACCGGCGCCTTCATCAGCGGCGTCCAGCCCCACCGGCCGCCGGACGCGTTCACCTCGTGTTCCTCCGGCTGCAAGGGATTCGAGGCGGCGCGCAACAACTGGGCGCAGGCGGCCGCGGCGGTGCAGGTGTCGGCCGCGGAGGACATCGCCTTCGTGGACGGCACCTTCGTGAACCTCGGTTCCGTCGGGCTCGGCATCGGCAACGACGCCAACGCGCACGCCACCGGCGTGGGACTCGGCGCGCACAAGGTGTCGGTCGTGGGAAGCACGTTCACCGCGAGCGCCGGAGGCGGCATCGTGGTCGGCGGCATACGCCCGGACGCGCACCACCCGTCCGATCCCCGCATGGTCAACAGCGACATCCTGCTGCGTGACAACCGCGTCTACGCGACCGCGCTCGAGTATCTGGACCAGGACGCGATCTTCGCCAGCTACGTCACCCGGCTGGCCATCGAGCACAACTACGTTTCCGACATGCCGTACACGGGCATCGGCATCGGCTACGGCTGGGGTGCCAACGACCCGGGCGGCAGCCCGGAGTACATCAACCGCGGGCTGTACGACTTCCAGCCGCTCTACGACACGCCGACGACTCTTAGTGACGTCCGCGTGGTGGGCAACCACGTGCGCAAGGTCGTGCAGACCATGTTCGACGCCGGCTGCATCTACACGCTGTCGGCGATACCCCGCGGCACGATCGACGAGAACTACTGCGAGAGCAGCGGACAGCTCGGTCTGTACTTCGACGAGGGTTCCCGGTATGTGAGGGCGAGCCACAACGTGTTCGCCGGCACCGCCGCGCAGTGGGCGCACGCCAACAACCAGAACGGCAACCACACCGGTGACCTCACGCTGATCGGCAACTTCTCCACCAACCCCGCGATCACCGGCCTGGTGAACGGCCAGCGCGGGAACGTCGTCAGGGACAACGTGACCATCAGCGCCGGCAACATTCCCGCCGAGGCCGCCCGGATCGTCTACGAGGCGGGTCCCACCGGGAAGTACCGCGGCGAACCCGACCCGCAGCGCCCGCCGCTCGGCGTCTCTCTGACGGCCGACCCGGCCGGGGTGAGCGCCGGTGGTTCGGCCACCGTCACCGCCACGGTCGCGAACGTGAGTGACGGCCGGGCCGCCGGCCTGGCCGTCTCGATCACCGTCCCCGAGGGCTGGCAGGCCGAACGCGTCGGCAAGCCGGTGAAGCGCGGGCTCGCCGCCGGCGCCTCGGCCACCGAGACGTGGAAGATCACCGCACCCGGCTCGTTCACGACACCGGTCAGCCGCGCGGCGGTCAAGGCGTCGGTGAGCTTCAGCGCCGGCAGGACCGGCTACACGGTGGACAGGTCGCTGACCCTGACCGCGCTCAACCCGCTGACCTCCCTGAAGGCGCACGGCTCGGTGCCGAGCCGGTTCGCGGAGGCCGGATCCGAGTACGCCATCCTCACCGAGGGAACCGACATCTGGCAGGACGCCGCCGGGTCCTTCGACGAGTACGGCGTCGTCTACCGGGACGACGCGGCCGGGAGCACGTCGACCGTGACCGCGCGGGTCACCCAGATGGACAACACCAACGCCTGGGCCAAGGCGGGGGTCGTCCTCCGCAACGACGTCACCGGCACGGGCTCGTCGCCCGGATACGCCGTCATGGTGGTCACGCCGGGCAACGGGGTCGCCTTCCAGTGGGACTCCGACGGCAACGGCTACCTCGACTCGTTCAGCGGGGTCTCGGGGATCAGGGCGCCCGCCTGGGTCCGCCTCGTCCGCTCCGGCGACCAGGTGAGCGGCTACTACTCCACGAACGGCACCGCCTGGACCAAGGTCGGCCCGACCGCGACCCTGCCCGGCATCGCCGACAGGCAGGACGCGGGACTGATCGCCACGTCCCACGCCGCGGGCGTGACGGGTCAGTTCGGCTTCGCCGACTTCAGCGTGAGCTGATCCGGGCCCTGCCCGGGCTGTGTGTCCGGCTCATCCGAGCCCGGACATGACCGGGGCCGGCCGCGGTGGCGGCCGGCCCTTGGTCGTCGGCCGTGCCCCGAGGTGTCCCGCCTCCGGGGCACGGCGTCCGGGTGCGGTTCGGCTCCCGGCCGGGAGCGGGTCAGCGGTAGCCGGCGGCCACGATCTCGGCCTGGACGGCGTTCTCGGTGGCGTCGGAGGGGTAGCCGGCGACCATGGCGCCTTCGTAGAAGGTGCCGGCGCTGAGGTTGGCGCCGCCGTCGGGCTTGCAGCAGTCGCCGCCGCTGCCGAGGATGATCGCGCCCTGCTTCTTCATCGGGCTGTAGCCGCCGGGCAGCGCACCGTCGTAGAGGGTGTACAGGGTGCCGGACTGGGCGTTGCTGCCCTTCATGGCGAAGCGGGAGGTGCCGTTGTTCTTCAGCGTGGCGGTGACGAACTTGCTCGTGAAGGCGCGCTGGTTGGGGTTCCAGGATTGGCTGCCGCCGGGGTACAGGCCCCATTCGAGGTCGGCCTGCACCCAGGGGCCGCTTCCGGAGCAGCCGCCGAACCAGCACTGCTTGCTGAAGTTGATGGCGTCCATGGCTCCGGCGGCGTCGGCCTTGCGGGTGGTCTCGCTGTTGCCGTAGTCGAAGCAGCAGCCGCTGTTGACGTGGGTGCCGCTGGTGACCATGTACATGCCCTCGGGGGCGCTGCCGGTGGGGACGCCGGTCAGGTGGCCGTCTCGCCAGTAGCTGTTGCCGGGGTTGATGTAGAGGGAGTAGGCCTTGTTGCCTCCGACGGTGAGGGACTCGGTGGTCGCGACCGCGGGCTTGCTCTGGGGGGATCCGGGAACCACGCTGGACCCCTGGTACCACAGGTCGTTGCCCCGCCCGGACTGGTCGTACACGACGGTGATGACACACGTGGTGCCGGTGCAGAAGGAGTCCTGGGCCGCGGCGTCGGCGACGCCGCCCGCGGTCAGGACGGCGATGTTGCGGGTGGTGTTGTCCGAGGAGCGCCTGACCTGGTACAGGTTGCCGCTGTACGAACCGTAGAGGGCCCGCGTGGTGCTGTGCGCGGCCACGCACGGCGTGCCGCCCGACGCGTAGATGTCACACGGGCGCGCGCCGGGCGGCGGCGGGGTCGGCGACGAGGGCGGCGTCGGGCTGGGCTCGGCTCCGGTGGTCCACTTCTGGTTGGTGCCGCCGTGGCAGGTCCAGATGTGGACCTTGGATCCGTTGGCGGTGCCGTTGTTGGACACGTCGAGGCACTTGTTCGCGCCGACGGCGGTGATGGTGCCGTCGGAGTTGAGGCGCCACTTCTGGTTGTTCTGGCCGTTGCAGTCCCAGATGATCACGCTGGTGCCGTCGGCCGTGCCGCCGCCGTACACGTCCAGGCACTTGTTGCCGTAGACGCGCAGCTCACCGGAGCTGGTGGTGGTCCACTGCTGGTTGTTCTGACCGTTGCAGTCCCAGATCTGCACCTGGGCGCCGTTGGCCTGCGAGGCGCCGCTCACGTCGAGGCACCGCCCCGACCCGACGCCGACCAGTGGCGTGGTCGCCGCCGAGGCAGGCGCCGACCATGTCAGGGCGGCGGCCAGGAGGGTCGCCAGTACGGCTACGAAAGATGCGGCGACGGCCGCCGGTGAGCGCCGTCCACGCGTCGTACGGCGTGGTAAGGGAACGGATGAAGGCTGCAATGTCGTACTCCTTCGGGGGTGGGGCGTGGCGGAGACGGCCGCGCCCGGACAGCCGCGGGGCGTCGCAGGAGACGGCTGGAGGCGGCGCGCGCCGACCAGACCGGTGCCGGGGATCTCCCGGTCGTGAACGGCGCGAGAGGCCCGGGGTGGCCGGTCGCCACGGACGACGCGAATCGATTCGCCACCATGCGAACCCCGCTGGGGAGGGGAGACGGCGGTGTACAGCGAAGCACACACGACGCGCGGACCGCCTGTCAAGGCTCCGCCCGGCCGACCGCCGCACGAAAACCCCTCACCGGGCTCTCGAGATGGGCTCTTATGGCGGGCTCTCGTCGGCGGCGCCCGCCCGCACGCCGAGCCGGCCCGATGCTCGCGGGGCCGGTTTCGCGTGTTCCACGCTATCGAACCGGTTCGGTTGGCCGACGGCCGGCCGGGATCACCGGGACGAGGAGAAGAGGCGCTGCTGGATCTCTCTGCGGTAGTCGTCGAGAGTGTTGTCGATGTGCGTGGCGGCGGCCTGGGCGGCCGCTTCGGGGTCGCCGGCGCGGATGGCCTGGGAGATGGCGTCGTGCTCCTCGACGGCCTTGGCGGCGTGCCCGCCCACCGAGCCCCGAAGCCCGATGAGACTCGACTGGGCCTGCAGGCGCCGGGCCTCCTGCACCGCGATCTGCAGGAACATGTTGTGGGAGGCGGTGGCGATGGCGGTGTGGAAGGTGTCGTCGCCCTCGTTGAACAGGTCCTCGCGTCCGGTCTCGAAGCCGTGCCGGCACATTCCGGCCGCCTCCTCGATGGCCCGCAGCTCGGCAGGGGTGGCGCGGCGGGCGGCCAGCCGGCTGGTCTCCATCTCCTGCGTCCGGCGGAACTCGAACAGCATGTAGACGTGGTCCAGGTCGGTCGGGAGGAAGAAGGTCGCCCGGCGCCCGGTGCCGAGCATCCCCTCGTCGTCGGCCACGTACAGGCCGCGCCCCTTCTGGGCGCGCACCCGTCCGAGCGCGGAGAGTATCTTCACCGCCTCGCGTACGACGGTGCGGCTGGTGCCCAGCTCCCGGGCCAGGTCGTTCTCGGTCGGCATGCGGTCCCCCGGACGCAGGCCCAGCCGGACGATCAACTCGAGCACCTGTTCCGCGGCCACCTCGTAGCCCGGCCGGTATCCGCTCTCACGGGGGGTGTCGGTCACCGTGCTCCCTCCTCGCCGTTCCCTGCAGAGTATGACTGATCGGAGTTGTCTCCCCGCGGGGCACGTACGTCCGATCAGTACGACACATATGAACGATTCATTGGGGATGGTTGGCACCGGCGAATACGCCGGCGGACGTAACCACAGGTGAACGAGGAGAAAAGGATAACTGTGGCCCGGGCGCCGATGTGCGCACGGTGAAATAAGTGGGCTTAAGGTCTTGACGGGCATCAGCGCTCCGATCGTAATTGGTAGCGAGATCCCGGTGGGAGAGCTCGTTCCGGAATCTCCGCGGCTGGATCACATGGGCGGGGTGCGGAGGCGCTGCGCGGCCCTCCGCACCCCGGCCGGCCACGTCGACGTCCACAGCCTTCGCTTCACCAGGCGTTCCCTCGTGGCGCCGCCGGTGAGGCGGCCGGCCGCCGTCGTACCCCTCACCGTTCGGCGACGGCCTCCACCTCGGGAGGGAGTGACCTGCCTGAGGAGGGCGTGACCTGACCACCCCCCTACCCCCCAAAGGAACCACCGTGCAGTCACCTTCGCTCGTCACGGCGCGGAGACCGGTCCTGGCCGGAATCGTCGCCGCGACGCTGGCCGCGGCGTCCGCCCTCGTCGCCTCGGCCGCTCCGGCCCTCGCGGCCACCACCACCCTTTACGCGTCCCCCTCCGGAACCGGCACCGCCTGCACCTCCGCCGAGCCCTGCTCGCTGCCGGCGGCGCAGACGGCGGTGCGGTCGCAGAACAGCGCCATGTCCGGTGACATCGTCGTCGAGCTCGCCGACGGCGTGTACCGGCAGACCTCCCCGTTGAGGTTCACCGCCGCCGACTCCGGCACGAACGGCTACAGCGTCAAGTGGCAGGCCGCGCAGGGCGCCCGCCCGGTGATCAGCGGAGCCCGGGCGGTCACCGGGTGGTCCTTGGCCGACTCCGGGAAGAACATCTGGCGCGCCGACGTCGGCACGGGGATCGACACCCGGCAGCTGTACGTCAACGGCGCCCTCGCCACGCGCGCCCGCACCCAGGTGAACCGGAACGACTTCACCGCGACCACCACCGGGATGAGGTTCAGCAGCAGCGCGCTGAGCTACCTGAACAATCTCGCCAACCAGAACCGGGTCGAGATGGAGAGCGTGGGCTCGTTCACCGACCGGTACGTGACGGTGCAGAGCATCAGCGGCAACTTCATCACGATGCAGCAGCCCGGCTGGAACAACAACACCTTCGGGTACGACACCTTCAGCCAGCCGCACCGGGCGGGCGCGCTGTACCTGGAGAACGCGTATGAGTTCCTGGACTCCCCGGGTGAGTGGTACATCAACCCCGGAACCGGCGTCCTGTACTACATCCCGGCGTCGGGGCAGAACATCAACAACGTCGCCGTCGAGCTGCCGGTGCTGCAGTCGCTGGTCGACGTCGGGGGCACCTACGACTCGCCCGCGCACCACATCACCTTCAGCGGCATCACGTTCACCGGCACGACGTGGCTCGGCCCCAGCAGCAACCAGGGCTTCGTGGACCAGCAGACCGGCGCCTACATCGCGGGCAACTACAACTGGCCCGGCGACCGGCTGACCTCCTGCCAGGAGGGCTGCCAGGCGTTCGAGTCCACGCGGCCGAACTGGTACCAGATGCCCGCCGCGGTCCAGGTCTCCGCCGCGAACAACATCACCTTCACCGACTCGCAGTTCGTCAACCTGGGCCAGACGGCCATCGGCATCGGCAACGACGCGAACGCGCACGCCAGCGGTGTGGGCCTGGGCGCGAGTGACATCACGGTCACCCGGTCCGAGATCGCCCGCAACTCGGCCGGCGGGGTCGTGGCCGGCGGGGTGCGCGCCGACGCGCACCACCCGAGCGACCAGCGGATGGTCAACCGGAACATCACGGTCAGCAACAACCGGATCCACGACCTCGGCCTGGACTACCGGGGCGTCGTCTCGGTCCTGACCACCTACGTCACCACCTCGAACGTCTCGCACAACGAGGTCTACAACCTGCCGTACACCGGCATGTCGATCGGCTACGGGTGGGGCGCCAACGAGCCCGGCGGCAGCAACAACTACGCCAACCGCGGGCTGTACAACTACCAGCCGCGGTACACGACGGCCACCACCGCGTCGGGCAACAAGCTCGTCGGCAACTACGTGCACGACGTCATGCAGCAGATGACCGACGGCGGGTGCATCTACACGCTGTCGTGGAACCCGAACGCGGTGATCAGCGACAACTACTGCCTGCGGACCAACGGCTGGTTCGGGCTCTACTTCGATGAGGGCTCCAAGTACTTCACCGCAAGGAACAACGTCTTCTCGAACACCGGCACCTGGGCCACCGCCAACTACTGGGGCGGTGAGAACATGGGCAACTTCACGGTCACCGGCAACTGGTCGACCAACGGCAGCACCAACATCACCAACGGCGACCGGGGCAACGTCGTCAACAACAACGTCACGGTCGGCAACGGCAACTGGCCGTCCGGCGCCCAGGCGGTGATGGCGTCCGCGGGTCCCCAGAACGGCACGTCACCCTCGCCGTCGCCCTCGCCCACGGGTGGCACGGGGAGCACGAGCGCGCTGAAGGGCGTGGGGTCGGGGCGGTGCCTGGACGTGAGCGGCGCCTCCCAGGCCAACGGCGCCCAGGCGCAGATCTGGGACTGCAACGGCCAGGCCAACCAGCAATGGACGTCCACCGGTTCCGGTGAGCTGCGCGTCTACGGCAACAAGTGCCTGGACGTGAACGGCGCCGGCACGGCGGACGGCACCGGCGTGATCATCTGGGACTGCAACGGCCAGAACAACCAGAAGTGGCGCCTCAACTCCGACGGCAGCATCACCGCCGTGGGGGCGAACAAGTGCCTGGACGTGTCCAACAACGGCACCGCCAACGGGTCCAAAGTGCACATCTGGACCTGCCATGGCGGCACCAACCAGAAATGGACCCGCGCCTGACACTGTCCGAGACGCGCCCTCGCCGCCATCGGCGAGGGCGGCACCCTCCCTGACCGCATCGATTCGACCGCATCGATTCGACGAGCCGGCTTCTCCGCGCGACGGCGGCCGGCCACCGGAACCTCCCTCAAGACCGGCCGCCGACACGGCGGCCGGGACGAGGGAACCAGAGGCGGCACCCCTCTGGGCACGACGCACTTTCGGCAACAGCGCGGCGGCGCGCGCCTTGCCCTGACTGATCTCCATATGTCAGGAAGGAAACGTTTATGTCCCGACGTTCGTGGCTCACATTGGCGGCCACGATGGCGCTGATCGCTCCCGGAGCCCTCACGCTCACCGCCTCCGCGGCGAACGCGCTGACCATTCCCGCGTCCGACTACCAGCAGGTGTCGCTCGCCTCGGGCGGCTCGGAGCTGGGTGAGGCGATGTCGCTGGCGGTGTTGCCGAACAGGTCGGTGCTGCACACCGCCCGTGACGGCACGCTGCGGATCACCGACGTCAACGGCACCACGAAGGTGGCCGCCAAGCTGAACGTCTACACCCACGACGAGGAGGGGTTGCAGGGGGTCGCGGTCGACCCGAACTTCGCGACCAACCGCTACGTCTGGCTCTACTACTCGCCGCGGCTGAGCACGCCGAACGGTGACGCGCCCAGCAACGGCACGCAGGCGCAGTTCGACCAGTGGAAGGGGCATCTGAACCTGTCCCGCTTCACGCTCAAGTCCGACGACACGCTGGACCTGAGCAGTGAGAAGGTCGTGCTGGAGGTGCCCAACGACCGGGGCATGTGCTGCCACGTGGGCGGTGACATCGACTTCGACGCCGCCGGGAACCTCTACCTGACCACGGGCGACGACAGCAACCCGTTCGAGTCGGCGGGGTATTCGCCGCTGGACGAGCGCACGGACCGCAATCCGCAGTACGACGTGCAGCGCACCGCGGCCAACACCAACGACCTGCGGGGCAAGGTGCTGCGGATCAAGCCGCAGCCGGACGGGTCGTACACGATCCCGAGCGGGAACCTGTTCGCGCCGGGCACGGCCAAGACGCGGCCGGAGATCTACGCGATGGGGTTGCGCAACCCGTTCCGGATGAGCGTCGACAAGGCCACCGGGGTGGTCTACCTGGGCGACTACGGACCGGACGCGGGGTCGACCAACTCCAACCGCGGGCCGCAAGGGCAGGTGGAGTTCAACCGCATCACCAGCGCCGGGAACTTCGGGTGGCCGTACTGCACCGGGTCCAACAGCACGAACGAGACCTACAACGAGTGGAACTTCGCCACCAACAGCACCGGCCCCAAGTACAACTGCGCGGGCGGGCCGACCAACAACTCCTTCCGCAACACCGGGCTCACCACGCTCCCGGCGGCCAAGCCGGCCTGGATCCGGTACGGAGGGGACGCCGGTTCGCCGCCGGAGTTCGGCGGCGGGTCCGAATCGCCGATGGGCGGCCCGGTCTACCGGTACGACCCGAACCTGAACTCGTCGGTCAAGTTCCCCCAGGCGCTGGACGGGCGGTTCTTCGCCGGGGAGTACGGCCGCAAGTGGATCAAGGCGATCGAGGTCCGCTCCGACGGCGGGTACGGCGAGATCAGCGCGTTCCCCTGGTCGGGCACGCAGGTGATGGACATGGCCTTCGGCCCGGACGGGGCGCTGTACGTCCTGGACTACGGCACCGGAAGCAACAACCAGGCGCTGTACCGGATCGAGTACATCGGCAAGGCCAACCGCAACCCGATCGCCAAGGCCGCCGCCGACAAGACCTCGGGACCCGCGCCGCTGACCGTGAGCTTCTCCTCCGCGGGCAGCTCCGACCCCGAGGGCGGCTCGCTGACGTACTCGTGGAACTTCGGCGACGGCACCACCTCCACGGCGGCCAACCCGAGCAAGACCTACACCGCCAACGGCACCTACACCGCGACGCTGACCGTCCGTGACCCGCAGGGGCTGACCGGCACGGCGAGCGTGACCGTGAACGTGGGCAACACCGCGCCGTCGGTCACGCTCACCTCGCCGGTGGAGGGGCAGTTGTTCTCCTTCGGCGACACGGTGCCCTTCCAGGTCACCGTGTCCGATCCCGAGGACGGGACGATCGACTGCTCGGCGGTGACGGTCACCTACTTCCTCGGGCACGACAGCCACGCCCACCAGATCACCTCCAAGTCCGGGTGCTCCGGGTCGATCGCGGTGCCGGTCGACGGTGAGCACGACTCGGCGGCCAACATCTACGGGGTGCTGCAGGCGTCCTACACCGACAAGGGCGACCTGACCACCACCGTCGTTCGCACGCTGCAGCCGCGGCACCGCCAGGCCGAGCACTTCGGCGCCCAGCAGGGCGTGCAGACGGCCGACCACACCACCGCCGAGGGCGGCAAGACCGTCGGCTACACCGACGACGGCGACTGGATCTCCTTCACTCCCTACAACGTCTCCAACGCCACGCGCATCACCGCGCGGGTGTCGTCCGGTGGCGTCGGCGGCCGGCTGGAGGTGCGGGCGGGCTCCGCGACCGGCACTCTGCTGGGCACGGTGAACGTGTCGCCCACCGGCGGCTGGGAGACCTTCGCCGACGTTTCGGCGAACCTCAGCGGCGCGCCGGCCGGGACGACCACGCTGTATCTGGTGTTCCGCGGGGCGACCGGGCAGGGATACCTGTTCGACCTGGACGCCTTCACCCTCGACACCGGCACCTCCACCTCGCCCTCCCCGCCGGTGTCACCGTCGGCCTCGCCCACTCCGCCCGCGGGGAGCACGACCGCGATCAAGGGTGTGCCGTCGGGCCGGTGCCTGGACGTCAACGGCGCCTCCCAGACCAACGGCGCGACGGTGCTGATCTGGGACTGCAACGGCCAGAACAACCAGAAGTGGACCTCCACCAGCGCCAGTGAGCTGCGGGTCTACGGCAACAAGTGCCTAGACGTGAACGGCGGCGGCACGGCGGACGGCACCAGCGTGATCATCTGGGACTGCAACGGCCAGAACAACCAGAAGTGGCGCTTCAACTCCGACGGCACGATCACCGCGGTCGGGGCCAACAAGTGCCTGGACGTGGCGAGCAGCGGCACGGCCAACGGCACCAAGGTGCAGATCTGGTCGTGCACCGGCGGCAACAACCAGAAGTGGACCCGCGTCTGACGCCGTCCCGCGGACCACTCCTCACCACCCGACCGACCACCTGATGCGACGCCCGGCACGGCCCCGCCCTCGACGACGAGACGGGGACCGCGCCGGGCGCCGCGACGAAAGGACATCCATGCTGCGACATCTGACCTCCGCCGCCCCCGGGCGCGGCGTGGGGAGCGACCGGAAGACATCGGTGCTGCGACGCCTGTCCGCGACCGCGGTGGCGTTCACCACCGCCGCCGCCGCGATGGTGGTTCCCGCCACGCACGCCCAGGCCGCCGCCTTCAAGGTGCTGGTGTTCTCCAAGACGGCCGCGTTCCGGCACGACTCCATCCCCGCCGGCATCCAGGCCATCCGCGAACTGGGCGCCGCCAACGACTTCACCGTGGACACCACGGAGGACGCGAACGCGTTCACATCGGGCAACCTCGCGCAGTACAAGGCCGTGGTGTTCCTCAGCACCACCGGCGACGTGCTGAACGCCTCCCAGCAGACCGCCTTCCAGTCGTACGTGGACGGCGGAGGCGGTTACGTGGGCGTGCACTCGGCGTCCGACACCGAGTACGACTGGCCCTACTACGGCCAGCTGATGGGCGCCTGGTTCAACAACCACCCGGCGATCCAGCAGGCCACCCTCAAGCAGGAGGACCGCGCGCACGGCGCCACCGCCCACCTCGGGCAGACCTGGACGCGCACCGACGAGTGGTACAACTACCGCACCAACCCGCGCGCCAACGTGCACGTGCTGCAGAGCCTGAACGAGAGCAGCTACAGCGGCGGGAACATGGGCGACCACCCGATCACCTGGTGCCACCCGCAGGCGTCCGGCCGGTCGTTCTACACCGGTCTCGGACACACCCAGGAGTCGTACTCCGATTCCAACTTCCGCACCCTGCTGCTCGGCGGCATCCGTTACGCGGCCAAGGCCACGAACGCCGACTGCCGTCCCGAGACCGGTTACACGACTCTCTACAACGGGTCGACCAACGGCTGGACGCAGGCCGGGCCCGGCTCGTTCACCAACAGCGACGCCACGCTGACCTCCCAGGGCGGCATGGGCATGCTGTGGTACAACGCCAAGGAGTTCGGCTCCTACTCCCTCAAGCTCGACTGGAGGATGACCGGCGACTCCAACTCCGGCGTGATCGTCGGGTTCCCGGCCACCAGCGACCCCCAGACGGCCCTCGACACGGGGTACGAGGTCCAGATCGACGCCACCGACACCGCGGACAAGACGACCGGGGCGATCTACGGCGTCAAGTCGGCCGACCTCGCCGCACGTGACGCGGCGCTGAACCCACCGGGTCAGTGGAACACCTACGAACTGCTCGTCGAGGGCGAGCGGCTGCAGGTGTTCCTCAACGGTTCCAAGATCAACGACTTCACCAACACGGACCCGGCGCGATCCCTGCAGCAGGGATACATCGGCATCCAGAACCACGGGTCCGGCAACGTGGTGGCCTACCGGAACATCCGCATCAAGGAACTGAGCGGCCCTTCGTCCTCTCCGTCGCCCTCGCCGCCGGTGTCGCCGTCGGCGTCGCCGACCCCGCCCACGACGAGCACGACCGCGCTGCGGGGCGTGGCGTCGGGCCGGTGCCTGGACGTCAACGGCGCCTCCCAGACCAACGGCGCGACGGTGCTGATCTGGGACTGCAACGGCCAGAACAACCAGAAGTGGACCTCCACCAGCGCCAGTGAGCTGCGGGTCTACGGCAACAAGTGCCTCGACGTCAACGGCGGAGGCACGGCCAACGGCACCGCGGTGATCATCTGGGACTGCAACGGCCAGAACAACCAGAAGTGGCGCTTCAACTCCGACGGCAGCATCACCGCCGTCGGGGCGAACAAGTGCCTGGATGTCAGCGGCACCGCCAACGGCACAAAGGCGCAGATCTATACGTGTAACGGCCAGAACAACCAGAAGTGGACCCGGGTGTGAGATCACCCGCTCATCCCGAGAGAGCACACGAGGCTCCGTCCGGCACCCTGTGACCGACGGTGTGACATGACGATGTGAATGACGGTGCGACATGACGCCCGGCGCCGCCCCGATGGGCGCGGCGCCGGGCGTCACCTCGTCGATCCCCGGTCAGCCGATCCCCGGGTCAGCGCGGGCGTGCGGGTCCGGTCGTTGCGCGCAGGGAGATGGGCGGGGCGAGGAGAAGCCGGTGGTGAGGGGTGGCGGGATCCGCGATCCGCCGGATGAGCAGTTCGACGGCGTGAGCGCCGAGCTCGTCGGCCGGGACGTCGGCGGCGGTGAGCGGCGGATGCAGGTTCTCGGCCCAGTGCCGGCCCGCGACGCCGGCGATGGAGAAGTCACCCGGCACGGCCAGGCCCGCCCGTTCGAGCGCGCGGTACATGCCGGGGATGGCGGCCTCGTTGGTGGTGGCGATGGCGGTGAGATCGGGGTGCTCGGCGAGAAGCCGCCCGACGCAGGACACTCCGGCACGGGCGTCGTCGGCGCAGCACGTCTGAACGCCTTCCACACCGCGCTCCGCCGCGGCACGGCTGAAACCGGCCTGAGCACGGTGGGCGGGGCCGTACCCGGCGGCCATGAGTTCGGCGGAGCGGTTGACCAGCGCGATGCGGCGGTGGCCGAGGTCGGCCAGGTGATGCACACATTGCGCGATCAGCGTCTCGTAGTCGATGTCCACCCAGGACATCTCGTCGGGACGGCTGGTGCGGCCGATGCCGACGAACGGCAGTCCGGTCTGCGCAAGGCGGGTGACCCGGTCGTCCTCCAGCCGGATCTCCATCAGGATCACGCCGTCGACGCGCCTGCCGCCGACCACCCGTTCGAACGAGCGATCGTGCTCGCCGCCCGAGGGTGACAGCAGGACGTCGAGGTCGGCGCGCGCGGCCGCGTCGACGACGCTGGCGACGAAGCCGAGCTGCATGTCGGTGAGACGCCGGCTGGCCGGGGGGATGACCAGCCCGATCGTGCGGGTCCTGCCCTCCTTGAGCGCCCTGGCGGTGGCGTTGGGCTGGTAGCCCAGCTCGTCGATGACCGCCTGGATGCGCCGGCGGGTCTCCTCCGACACCGGACGTTTGCCGCTCAGAGCGTAGGAGACGGTGCTGCGCGACACGCCCGATCGCCTGGCGATCTCCCCGATGTTCATCCCCGCTCCTCAGCCTGCCGTCCCCACCCCGCACCATCGTAGGTCGAATCGATAGAGGCGACGAACCGGCGGCGTTCGCGCCGGATCCGTCGATGCAGGCGATTCGCGGGTCTCTCCCCGAACCGAACCGAACCGATTCGATTCGATTCGATTCGATTCGATTCAGGAGGACGCCAGGGTCAGGCGCGGGTCCATTGCTGGTTGGTGCCGCCGTGGCAGGTCCAGATGTGCACTTTGGACCCGTTGGCGGTGCCGTTGTTGGACACGTCCAGGCACTTGTTCGCCCCCACGGCGGTGATGCTGCCGTCGGAGTTGAAGCGCCACTTCTGGTTGTTCTGGCCGTTGCAGTCCCAGATGATCACGCCGGTGCCGTCCGCCGTGCCGGCGCCGTTCACGTCCAGGCACTTGTTGCCGTAGACGCGCAGCTCACCGGAACCGGTGGACGTCCATTGCTGGTTGGCCTGGCCGTTACAGTCCCAGATCTGCACCTGGGCGCCGTTGGCCTGGGAGGCGCCGCTGACGTCCAGGCACCGGCCCGACCCCACGCCCTTCAGCGCGCTCGTGCTCCCCGCGCCGCCCGTGGGCGAGGGAGTCGGCGAAGGGCCGGGCGTGCCGGGGGGCAGCAGGGTGATGGTGAAGGTCTCGTCGACATTGGTGTGCGGCAGGTTCACCGTCGTGCCGTTGTTCGACAACGTCACCACCGTGTTCTGCACCGTCACCGGGCCGGCGACCGCGCCCCCGCCGTTGTAGGGGATGCGCTCGGCCACCACCCGGACCTGGTTGTTCTGCACGATGCCGCTGGTGGCGTCGAGCCGCTGCAGGCCGACCGCCACGTTGCCGGTCGTGCGGCCCCCGCCGACCAGCACCTTCGCCTCACCGTTCGCCTTGGTGGCGAAGGCGTCGTAGTTCGAGCTGGGGGTCACCGAGGCGATCTGCCCGGTCTGCGAGCCGTAGAAGCGGTAGACCCACCATTCACCCTTCGGCGAGTACTGGCCCGCGGAGTTGTGGGTGAGGAGGTTGCCCAGGTCGTTGTGCAGGTTGCCACCGCTGGCCCAGTTGGCCCGCAGCCCGTCGGCTCCTGCCCGCTCCAGCCGGGCGATGTACCAGGCGCCGTCGGCAGGGTTCTGCTCGTTGGACGCCCCGTACTCGTTGATCTGGTACGGCCGCGGGTGCGCGATGCCGCGCGAGTCGAGGGTGGTGTTCGCCGTGGCGACGTTGGCCACCGGGTCGCCGGGCAGTGAGTGCCAGCTGACGATGTCGGGCACGACGTTGTTGGCCTTGACGTAGTCGAGATACTGCGTCCACCAGCCGCCCGTGGACGGCACGCCCGCGAGGCTCGGGCCGACGATGAGGTGAGAGGGGAACGCTGCCCGGATGCGCTGGTAGGCGCGCTTCCACATCTCGAAGTACTGCGACTGCGGGCGGTTCCAGAACAGGGTGATGTTGGGCTCGTTCCACAGGTCCCACTGGACCTGCGCGCCGGTGGCCCGCACGTCGTCGATCAGGCGGGTGAGGAAGGCGTCGTAGTCGGTCCAGTTGCCGTTGTCGCCGGGGAAACGCGTGATCGGATAGCCGTCTGCGCCCCACAGGTCGTGCACCAGCAGGACGAACTCCCCGCCGAGCGACCGGGTGCGCAGCAACTGCGCACGGGTGGCGTTCCACCGGCGGTCGTACTTGCCCGACACCCAGCCGCCCGGGCCGTCCAACTGCGCGCCGCCGGCTCGCATGTACCGGAACTTCACGTCCGTGAAGAAATGGTCCGGGGGGTTGGCGGCGTTCTCCGTCATGCCGTAGATCCAGCCGGAGGCCCGGTAGGACGGAGGGCCGCCGGCGGCGGAGAAGTTCACCGTTATCGACTCGTCGGCGGCCTGGGCCGGCGCTGCCGTCGTGAAGACGGATCCGGCGACGAGCGCACCGAGGGCGAACAATGTGGCGATCCTGCGGCGGCCCGGGGGGCGCCTTCTGTCTTTCGCGTCCACTCATGACTCCTTGGACAGAGGGGGATGGGGAGATGTGCCGGTGCGGCGGCGGTCGTCTCCCGGAAAAGCCGCCCGGACGCCTTCCCCGAGCATCCGAGACGGCGCGGCATCGCGGCACGACCGCGGAGCCGCCATGGTGGTTTCGCGCCCCACACGCCTGGTTCCGGATGCCTTACGCGTGTGCGCCGGTCACTTCGGCGGAGACGGCTGGCCTGCCATACTGGAGGTGGGTGTTATCGAATCGATTCGCCCGAAGCCTAGGTCTCGTCGGCGAGGGATGTCAACGACACGTGTCCCCGGGTGTGAATCACGTGTGGCACCGAGCGGATTCGCGGCCGTCAGGCGTGGACGGCGCCCTTCGTCGTGGCCCCGTCACCCCGGTGTGAAGCTGAAAGTTTCATACTCATCGTCCCCGTGTCCGCTGGAAGATTCGTGCCAATCGACATCCGGCTGAAAGCGGGAAACGGCGTCAGTGACGCAGTGGGGCCTCGTCCTGAAATGCGCCTATACAACAGGAGGCGGCGAGGCGCTCGTGCAGGTGTGCCGGAAAGGCACGTTCTGAATCCCTGGATAAGCATGCTTGACAGGCATAGTGAGCCAACCTATTTTCATCTCGAATCGTGATCACCTCGCCTGCCAGGTCTGGCGCCCGCACCGCACCACGCGTCGTCCACCGGGGAGGAACTCGTGCCGGTCGCGTCGGGTGGAGGCCGGTCAAGCGGCCGTGGCGTCGTCCTCGCCGGCGGCCGGATCGATCCACCGCACGGTGGGCGCGGCACGACTCCCACCCCCGCAAGGAGATCCCGTGCAGGACTGCTCACCCCGGACGGCGCGAAGACGGGTCCCGGCCGCCCGCCTCGCTGAGAGGCCGCCTGCCACCGCCGTCGTGCCGAGGGAGAGCCTGAAACCCGACCGGCCGTCTCCTGCCTGAGCCGAGTCGGCTCACGCCTTCGCACGTTTCACCTCCAACCGTCACCGGTAACCCCCCAGGAGATCCTCAATGCGAAGACCACGATTACTCCCCGCACTGGCCGCGGCCCTGCTGGGACTGCTGCTGTCCGCGGTGCCACTGGTGGCGCAGGCGGCGGCGCCACAGTTCAGGGTGCTGCTGTTCAGCAAGACCGCGAGCGGCGCCTACCGGCACGACTCCATCTCCGCCGGCATCGCGATGTTCCAGCAGCTGGCGACGGACAACAACTTCCAGCTCGACGCGAGCGAGAACTCCTCCGTCTTCACCACGTCGAACCTCAACAACTACGACGCGGTGATCATGCTCCAGACGTCGGGCATGGTGTGGGACAACGACGCGCAGCGTCAGGCCATGCAGGCCTACGTGCGCAGCGGCCGCGGCGTGGTGGCGATCCACAACGCCGTCGACATGAACATCGAGTCGCAGTTCCCCTGGTGGGACCAGACCGTGCTGGCCGGCGCGCACATGACGCAGCACTCGTCGATCGTGCAGGGCACCGCCAAGGTCGCCGACAAGGTCCACCCCTCGACCAAGGGCCTGCCGGACCGGTGGACCCGCACGGAGGAGTGGTACAACTTCGACAAGAACATGCGCGGCTCGGTGCACGTGCTGGTGACCGCGGACGAGACCACCTATGACGCGGGCCCGAACAAGATGGGCGCCGACCACCCGATCTCCTGGTGTCACAACCCGGAGGGCGGCCGGGTGTGGGCCACCGCCATGGGCCACAACGCGTCCTCCTACTCGGAGCCGCTGTTCAAGCAGCACCTGCTCGGCGCGGTGAAGTGGGCGGCGGGCGCGGAGCCCGGCGACTGCGGCGGCACGATCTCGGCCCGCTTCCAGAAGGTGACCCTCGACGGCGCGCCGGACCAGCCGATGGAGCTGGACGTGGCGGCCGACGGCCGGGTCTTCTACATCTCGCGCTCGGGCAAGGTGAACATGATCCCCGCAGGCGGCGGGAGCACGCGGGTCATCGGCACTCTGTCGGTGTACGACGGCGGTGAGGACGGCGGCATCGGGCTGGCGCTCGACCCGAACTTCGCCACCAACGGCTGGATCTACCTCAACTACTCGCCGTCCAACGGCGGAGAGGTGAACAGGGTCTCCCGGTTCACCTTCAACGGCACCAGTCTCGACATGAGCAGCGAGAAGAAGCTCATCGAGGTTCCGGCGTTCCGCAACGTCGACGAGCCGGGCCACACCGGCGGCTACATCACGTTCGGCCCCGGCGGCAACCTCTACATCGCCCCCGGTGACGACACCAACCCCAACGCCTCCAGCGGCTACGCCCCGATCGACGAGCGGCCGGGCCGGGAGCACTACGACGCCCAGCGGTCCGCGGCCAACACCAACGACCTGCGCGGCAAGATCCTGCGCATCCACCCCGAGCCCGACGGCACCTACACGATCCCGTCCGGCAACATGTTCGCGCCGGGCACGGCCAAGACGCGGCCCGAGATCTACGCGATGGGCTTCCGCAACGCGTTCCGCTTCTCGGTCGACAAGGTCACCGGCTGGATCTCGGTGGGCGACTACGGCCCGGACGCGGGCAGCGCCAACTCCAACCGCGGCCCCGAGGGCACGGTCGAGTGGAACCTGATCAAGCAGCCCGGCTTCTACGGGTGGCCGTACTGCACCGGCAACAACACCCCGTTCAACGACTTCAACTTCGCCACCAACACCTCGGGGGCGAAGTTCAACTGCTCGGCGCCGGTCAACGACTCGCCCAACAACACCGGCCTGACCAACCTGCCCGCGGCCAAGCCCGCGACCGTGTGGTACAACTACCACGCCTCGGCCGAGTTCCCCGAGATCAACTGCTGCGGCGGCGCGGCCCCCATGGGCGGCCCGTTCTACCGCTACGACGCGGCCAGCGCCTCCGACCGCAAGTTCCCCGAGTACTTCGACGGCGCGACGTTCCTGTACGAATGGAGCCGCAACTTCGTCAAGGAGATGCGTCTCGACTCCTCCGGCAACCTCCTGAAGATCAGTCCGTTCGTGGCGAACATCGCCCCGCACGCGCCGATCGACATGAAGTTCGGCCCCGACGGCGCGCTCTACATGGCCGACTGGGGCAACGGCTTCGGCCACGCGAACACCGACGACAGCATCTACCGGATCGACTACGTCGTCGGAAACCGCGCTCCCATCGCCAAGGCGAGCGCCAGCCCCGACTCGGGCGCCGCGCCGCTGACGGTGGCGTTCTCCTCGGCCGGCTCGTCCGACCCCGACGGCGACGCGATCACCTACAGCTGGGACTTCGGTGACGGCGGAACCTCCACCAGCGCCAACCCGTCCCACACCTACAACACCAACGGCACCTACACCGCCAGGCTGACCGTACGGGACGCGAGCGGGAAGACGGGCAGCATCACGCTGACCATCGCCGTCGGCAACACCCGTCCCAAGGTCGTCTTCTCGGCTCCGCCGGACGGCGGGTTCATCAGCTTCGGCGACCGGGTGTCCTACACGGTCAACGTCACCGACCCCGAGGACGGCACCGTCGACTGCTCCAAGGTCAACGTGTTCACCGCACTCGGCCACGACCAGCACGCCCATGACACCGGCCAGTTCACCGGGTGCTCCGGGACGGTCACGACGACCGCCTCGGGTCACGACGAGGCGGCCAACGTCTACTACGTCCTGGGCGCGTCCTACACCGACAAGGGCGGCCTGAAGGGCGACGCCGGAATCACCCTGCAGCCCAAGCACAAGCAGGCCGAGCACTTCAACGGCTCCAACGGCATCCGGGTCGTCGACGAGGCCGGTGCCGAGGGCGGCAGGCGCGTCGGCGACATCTCCAACAACGACTGGATCTCCTACACGCCGGTCAACCTGTCGGGGATCGACACGGTGTCCTTCCGCGTGTCGGCGCCGTCCAGCACCGGGGCGTCCATCGAACTGCACGCCGGCTCGCCCACCGGGGCGCTCGTCGCCTCCAGTTCGGTGCCGGCGACCGGGGGATGGAACACCTACGTGTCCCTCCCCGCGGTGCGGGTCACCAACCCCGGTGGCACCGGCGACCTCTACGTGGTGTTCAAGGCGCCGACGGCGAACGCGTTCGACTTCGACTCGCTGACGTTCAACGGCAAGGGTGTCGCGCAGGACGGGGGCTCGTCCTCGCCCTCTCCGTCGCCCTCCGTCTCGCCGCCCACTTCTCCGTCCGCGTCGCCGACTCCGCCCGCGGAGAGCACGACCGCGCTGCGGGGCGTGGCGTCGGGCCGATGCCTGGACGTCAACGGCGCGTCGCAGACCAACGGCGCGACGGTGCTGATCTGGGACTGCAACGGCCAGAACAACCAGAAGTGGACCTCCACCAGCGCCGGTGAGCTGCGGGTCTACGGCAACAAGTGCCTGGACGTGAACGGTGCCGGCACCGCCGACGGCACCGCGGTGATCATCTGGGACTGCAACGGCCAGAACAACCAGAAGTGGCGCTTCAACTCCGACGGCAGCATCACCGCCGTCGGCGCGAACAAGTGCCTCGACGTGGCGAGCAACGGCACCGCCAACGGCACCAAGGTGCAGATCTGGTCCTGCACCGGCGGCAACAACCAGAAGTGGACCCGCGTCTGAGGCCACCCGTTCATGCCGGGGGAGCGGCAGGAGCTCCGGAGGTCCGCTCTCCCCGGCACCACCCTGTGTGACATAACGCCCGGCGCCGCCCCGATCGCGCGGCGCCGGGCGTTCGCCTCGTCACCCCGATCAGCGCGGGCGTACCGGTCGCGGGGTCAACCGCCCCTCTTGACGCCGAGGTAGGCCGCGGCGCGCTCCGCCCAGGCCGCGTCGTTCACCGGCAGGCGGCCGGTGTCGCCGGACGAGGTCCCAGGGCGGCCGATCAGGAGCTCTCCCAGGCTCGACTCCACCCGCCAGTCCACACCCAAGGCACGGGCCGAGGTGTCGACGTCGCCGGCGCCGAGGGGGGACGCGCTCAATCCCATGGCGGTGGCGACCAGGTAGAGCGTCTGGGTCAGCGCCCCCAGGTTCTTGAGCATCAGCGCGTACGCCGGGCCGCGGTACTTCCACGACACCCGCCGGAATCGGGCGGTCATGGTGAGCAGGACGGCGGCGGTCCCGCTCGCGTCGGCGGCCGTCCTGGCGTTCTCCAGCAGCTCGGCCACGATGGCCGGGTCGGTGCTCACCACTTCCAGCCGGTGGCCGAGCGGGTCGTAATGGTAGACCCCGCCGGGCAGGTCCCGGCCGCCGGTCGTGGTCATGTAGATCTCCAGCTCATAGCTGGAGCCCCCGCTCGGATAGGGCCGGCTGCTGGCGGACGGCTCCTCGCCGTCCTGGCGCAGAACCAGGGAGCGCACCCGCGCGGTCCGGTACAGCAGCTCGCCGAGCTCCCGCAGGCTGACCGGTTCGCCGGTGTAGCGGCGGGCGGTGCGGCGGCCCTCGACGGCGACGCTGAGCGGCGGGTCGACGCCGAGGATCTCCTCCCAGGCCGGGCGATCGAGCGCGATGACCGGACCGTCCGCCGCGGGCCGGACGACCGGCTCGGGGGAGCGTCCGGTGCCGAGTGGGTAGGTCGCGCCGAAATCGTGGTCGTGCCGGCCGAGCGTGCTGCGGGTGTGGAACATCAGGTCCAGCGGCGACCACGCGGCCAGGGCGGGGTCGGTGTCCTCGGCGAACGTCGCCTTCTCCGCGGGGGCGGCGGCGTGCTCCCCGCGCACCACCAGGCCGGCCGCCGTGAGCAGCACCAGCGCGTCCACGAGGAGCCGGTCGTCCGGCGGGTCGCCCAGGGCCTCGGCCGTCGTGGTGGCGCGGGCAAGCATGCCGATCATCCGGACCGCCCCGGGATGGTGCAGAGTCGCCCGATGCAGCGAGAGCGGTGACTCCAGGATGTAGCCGCTGCCGTCCGTCCGCACCATGGCGAACCTGGACAGACGGATCGGCCGGTCCGCGGGGAGCGGCTCGGGCCGCAGCCGCGCGGCCGGGGCGATCGGCGCGACGGACACCAGCAGCCGGCCGTCGGAACGGCCGACGGTCCGGACCACCAGCGGTTCGATCCGATCCAGGACCCGCAGTACGGCCGCCGCTCCGTGGGCGCCTCCGCCATGGCCGCTGACGGCGTTCGACAGGGAGATCGGCCCCAGGCTCATCCTGTTCAGCACGCCGCGGACGACCGGATCCGGCTGCCGCAGGAGCACGTCGCCCCAGCGGCCGTGCAGCACCAGATCACCCTCGGCCGTCTCCTCGACGTGCACGTCTTCGCGGAGCGAGAGCAGGCTGCGCCACGGGCCGGAGAACATGCCCGCTTCGAATGGGGACACCATCGGGATCCTTTTTCCGCATCGGCGTGCCGGGTGCGGATCACAAGAACAGGGGAATCGGGTTGAGCCGTTCGTAGGGGGTCGGCGAAGCACGCCAGCCCATCCGGACGGGCACGTCGAACAGGCGGCCCGGCGCCAGCCGCGGCCAGAAGTGCCGCAGGCCCGGCGCCACGACCTTGACGACGGGCATGCCGACATCGGGGCGGGTCTGATCGAGCACCAGGACGTCCAGACCGTGGCGTCCGGCCAGGCGGCAGATGTCCGCGACGTCGTCACGCAGATCGTCCCGCCGGGCGTGCGGGTGGGCGCCGGCCACGCAGGGGGCCTGCCCGGGGTCCGGCTGCAGGTAAGGCTGCGGGCTGCGGGCCATCCGCCGCCACCAGGAGCCCAGCAGGGCGCCCGGCTCGCCCCCGCCGTCGGCGGCGGGCAGCAGTTGCGCCAGCTCGGTCATGGCCCGGCGTACCGCCACCCGGATGTCGAAGTGGGCTCCGAACCCGAGCAGGACTCCCGGGCCCGCGCCTCCCATCGGACGGGAGACCGCCGCGACGACCGGGACGCCCAGGTCGGAGGTGAGATCCAGCGCCCATATCTCCCGGTCCAGCGCCTGGTAGGCCGTCCGCAGTCCCCGCAACCACGGGTCGTCGAAGGACGACAGGTCGACCGCAGGCCGGGGAATCCGGTTGTACCACCAGATCGCCACCGCGTCCCGCTCCACCAGTTCCAGGAAGCCCTGCACGATCGCGTCCTCCACACTGGCGCCCGCGGCGTTGCCGTTGGAGCACGCCGAGCCGAAGCCGGCCCGCGCGCCGTAGTAGAGCAGCGCGGTGGGCATCAGCCGCTGCCGCGCCTGCGTGAGCGACCACACCGGAGTCCAGTCGACCTGGGCGTGCTCGTCGAACGGCGAGGGCACGCGCAACGCCGGCGGGTTCGCCCGGTTCCAGCGGTCCCGGTCCCGGTACTGGAGATCATGGAAAAGCTGGCAGTCGTCCGGATGCACGGCCCGACCCGTGAGGTCGCGGTAGGCGGCGCGGACGGTGGGCTCGTCTCCGGACCGGGAGCCGCAGTAACGCTCGACCGCCTCGGCCAGGGCGCTCACTTTGGCCTCCAGCTCGGTGGTCCCCTTGCCTCCGCTCGGCATCCGCAGGCTGGTCCGCAGCGACGGCAGGCTGCCCCCGCCGAGAGCCAGGTTCGCGCCGGACACGTATCGGTACAGCGAGGGGGACGCGCCGATCCTGTCGGGCCGGATCTCGGCCACGACGCCGGTGACGGGATCGGCCAGGTGGCTGTACCGCGCCCACATCTCCGCGCTGGACAGGGCGCGCCGGCCGATGCCCTCGCCGGAGGACTTGCCCCGGCTCACCGGCACCACGGGCCTGCGTACGCGCTCGGCGACCACTCCCGGGTCGCCGCAGTCGGGGCACTGGGGGCGGCGGGACAGCCGGTGACGGCGGCTGCCCAAAGTCAGCGTGTCCAGCGCCCAGATCGTGTCCTGGCCTTCGTGGCGGCTCCCGGCCAGCCACTTCGCCGCCTCCAGCACCGCCGCCTCGACGGCCAGCGCGCGGCCGGCCGGGATCGAGGCGTCCGGGGGGCGCACGCCCGTGACCGCGTACGGGCGGCGGTGGGCGCGCAGCCGCGTGGCCAGGCACGACCAGCACGGCCCGGAGCCGGGCCGGAAGACCGGTCCCACCCACACGTCGGGGCCGTGGGGACTGGCGAGCAGCCAGGGACGGCCGCCCGCCAGCTGCCGCGCGTTCACCTCCGCCAGCTCCGGGTCCAGGTAGTCCCCGCAGATCACCAGTGAGAAGGCCGCGGGCGTGCCGGCGTCGGCCACGGTCAGGCCGGAGGCGGAGCAGGCGCGCCGCACCGTGTCCGCGTCGACGCCGCCCGCGGTCACCACCTCGACCGCGCTGCCGCTCAGCGCCTCCCCGGCCCGGACCGGGTCCAGCCCGGCCAGGTCCCAGAACGCCTCGCTGCCGGGGTCGGCTCGGCGCGCGCCGCCGGGACGGCTCCGGCCGATCAGGCCGGCCTCGGCCAGCCGGCCGAGCGCCTGCCCGACCTGGCGGGGGGACAGCTCAGGCGCGGCGTCGCGCACCACCTCGGCGAGGGTGCGGGTGCCGTCCAGCAGCGACGCCAGCGTCTCGGCCGAGCGTCCGGCCAGCACGAGGGTCCGGCGCGGGGAGACCAGGCAGACCCCGTCGCCCGGGACAACCGCGGTGCGCAGATGGCGCCGGAAGCCGATCAGCGCGGTGGGCTCGGCGAGCGCGGACGGGTCACCCGTGGAGTCCACGGACGCCTCATCGCCCGGCCGGAACGGCGTGCTGAACGTCCTCGTCCACCCAGCAGAGCGTGAAGAAGGCCACATCGGTCCCGCCGTGATCGAGGTCCTCCACGACCAGGTCCCGGGCGTCCGCGGCCGGCAGCGCCGGGGGTGTGGCGTCCACCGCGAGGTGGAGGCCGTACCCGGCCAGGACCGCACGCGGATCCCGCCGGTAGCGTCCGGCCAGCCCGGGGTCGATCAGGGCGTGCAGGACGAGGTCGGCGAAGCGCCAGTCGCGCTCGACGTCACTGACGGATTCGGGGGCCGAGACAGTCTCGAAGCCGTTCATGCGCACCTCCTGGTTGACCGGCGAATCCGTCACGATTCTGCGCGCCGGCCCGCGTGGCGGGCCAGGGTTCTGATCATTCATCGACCGTGAATAAATCACATCGTTTTTGCTTAAGCGATCACTAGGCGGATAAGTCGGGACAGCTGCATTCTCGGCATGGTCCGGATTTCGGCATCAGGAAAGGAATCACCGCGATGGAAAAGGCCCGGGTCCATGACGGTCACGATTGACCGGGTCGGCTCTTTCATCCCCGAGGCCAGCCTCGGCATGGAGGAGCTGCGCGATCTCCTCGGCCTCCCCGACACCCAGCTGAGCACCTACCGCCGCTTCCTCGGATACGAGCGGGTGGCCAGCGCCGACGGCATCCCCCTGCCGGACCTGCTGGCGTCGGCCGCGCGCCGGGCGCTGGACGGCGCCGACCCCGCCGGGGTCCGCTACCTGATCTACGCGCAGACCGTCCCGCAGGCGCCGCCGCCCGGGGTGAACACCGTCGACCGGCTCCGCGCCACGCTCGGCCTGGAAAACGCCGTCGCCTTCTCGGTCAGCCACCAGAACTGCGCGACCGGCCTGTACGCGGTGCAGCTGGCCGGCCATCTTCTGTCCGCGGAACAGGACGGCCGCGCTCTGGTGGTGATGGGAGAGCGCGCCTTCTGCCCGGAGATGCGATTCATCCCCAACGTGGCGCTGCTGGGGGAGGCGTCCGCCGCTGTTCTGGTCGGCAGTGGCGGATCCGGTGACCGCGTGCTGTCCGGCGCCTTCCGCCTGCACGGCAAGTTCTACGCCGGCAGACACATCGAGAAGGAGAACATGCGGGAACTCATCGGTCTCTACGTGCGAACGTTCGCCGATGTAATCGGCGAAGCGGTGCACCGCGCCGGGCTGAAGCCCTCCGATATCGCGCTGGTGCTCCCGCACAATGTCAGCCGGCTGTCCTGGCTCGGCGTTTCGGGGGCGCTGGACATTCCACTGTCAAAGATATTTCTCGACAATGTTCCGAAATTCGGCCACCTGTTCTGTGCGGATCCGTTCGTCAACCTCGACGCCGCCCGGCGGGCGGGACTGCTCCGCCCTGGCGACGCGGTGGTCCTGGCCTGCGTGGGGATCGGGGCGGCGTTCGGCGCACTGGTCGTACGGATCGGAACGGGCGGTGACTGAAATGACCGTGATCGACGAGGTCGACCCGGAGAGCCACGGCGGAATCGACGCGATGGCCGGCGCGGCCATCGACTACGAACTCCTGGCCGCCGAGTACGGCACTCCGTTGTTCGTCTACGACGGCGATCGCATGGCCGGCTCGCTGGCCGAGCTGCGCGGCGCGCTGCCGGAAGGCGTGGAGGTCTTCTTCTCGCTGAAGTCCAACCCGAACATCAGCGTGGTCTCCCTGCTGTCCGCCCACGGTGCCAGGGCCGAGGTGTCGTCCCTGGCGGAGCTGCACACCGCACTGGCCGCCGGGGTGGCGCCGGGGAACGTCATCTTCCTCGGACCGGGCAAGAGCGAGGAGGAGATCGAGGCGTGCGTCGCCGCCCGGATCTACGCGGTGGTCGTCGAATCCCTCGACGAGCTGGCCGACGTGGCCCGCCTCGCCGCCTCGGCCGGAATCCGGCAGCGGGTGCTGCTGCGGGTCAATCCGAGCCGGCCTCCCCGGGGCGCCGGGCTGACCATGGGGGGCAAGCCGCGGCCGTTCGGCATCGACGAGGAGGTGCTGCTCGCCGCCGGCGACCTGGCCCGGCGGTATCGGGACCTGGACATCGCCGGCACCCATGCCTACCTGGGCACCCGGATCCTGGACGCGGAGACCGTCGTGGACAACACGCGGCGGGCGCTGGACCTGGCCGAACGGGTGGCCGCCGCGACGGGCGTCGACCTGTCCGCGGTGGACGTGGGAGGCGGGCTCGGCGTGGCCTACTTCCACGGCGAGTCGGACCCGGACCTCCAGGGGTTGCGCGAGGGCCTGGAACCGGTGGTGTCGGCCTTCCGCGCCAGGCATCCGGGGGTCCGCCTCCTGTTCGAGTCCGGCCGGTACCTCACCGCGCGGGCCGGCACGTACGTCGTGCGGGTCAGATACGTGAAGTCCTCGATGGGCGTGCGCTTCGCCGTGGTCGACGGAGGCACCAACCACCACATGGCGGCCGTCGGCGTGGGCTCGTTCGCCCATCGCGACTTCCCGATCGTGCCGCTGACCGATCCGTCCCGTCCCGCGACCGGCCCATGGAACATCGCCGGTCCGCTGTGCACCCCCAACGACACCCTCGGCAAGAACGTCACGCTGCCCGACCTCCGGCCCGGCGACCTGCTCGGCGTGGAGCGCTCGGGGGCGTACGGCCCCACCGCCTCGCCCGGCCTGTTCCTGAGTCACGGGTTTCCGGCGGAGGTCCTCGTCCACGACGGCCGGGCCCGGCTGGTCCGGCGCCGGGACACCCCGCACGACCTGCTGCGGCAGCAGCGCCATCACCAGTACGGACAGTGAGGAGAACAGGCAATGGACCGTCACAAGATCGTCTACCACATCAAGAACGCCCTGGAGCAGGTGCTCGGCCACAGCGTGGGGGAGGTGGCCGAGGAGACCAGGCTCTTCGACGAGCTGGCGCTCGACTCGACCAGCGTGATCGAGCTGCTGATCGTCCTCGAGGACCTGGCCGACGTGGAGATCCAGGCCGACGAGCTGGAACACGACGTGTTCGAGACCGTCGGATCGCTCGCGGACTTCCTGATGAAGACGGAGAAGGTGGGCTGAGAATGATCCTCGCCCCCGCGGACGCCCCGGCGTCCGTCCGGAAGCGGAGCGATCGGCCGGTGCTGCGGATGGGCCGGGCGGCCGGCCGGGTGTTCCCGGAACGGGGCACCTACGAGTTCGAGCCGGCCCGGCTCCAGGTCATCGCGGACCACCAGGCGTCCTTCGGCCTGCCGCCGATCGACCACGAGAAGGTGTCGGCCCAGCTGGCCTCAGGCGGCCTGCACTCCTTCATCGCCATGGGGGAGCGGCTGCTGGCGGACGTGCCCGGCCTGCCCGACCTCGATGTGGTCGTCCTGGCCCACGAGACCCCGGACCTGGACTTCTCCGCGTCGGCCGCGTGCTTCCTGGCCTACCGCTGTCGCGGTGAGAGGACCGTCGCGTTCTCGGTGTCCGACCAGGGCGTCGGTGCCCCGTTCACCGCGCTGCGGCTCGTCGAACGCATGGTGGCCGCTGGCCAGGCGCGGACCGGCGCGGTCTTCGTGTTCGACCAGAACACCCTGCCGTTCTGGGACGACAGGGTGCACGGGGCGGCCGTACGCGACGCCGGGGCGGCGATCGTGGTCGGGACCGGGCTCGACGGTCCCGCGCTCGCGTCGGTGTGGGAGGTCCCGGTTGAGCCCGGGCGGTTGGCGGCGGAGGTGGCCCGCGTACGCCGGGAGCTGCCCGCGGACCGGGCCGTGCTGCTGCTCGGATCCACCCTGGCGTCCTGCGCGCGGGAGCTCGGCGCGGGCGGCGACGAGGTGCGGGTGGCCCCGGAGCGGCACCTGTGCACCGCGACCTGGCTGGAGCTGGCCGGGCACGACCGGTGGCAGGACGCCGCCCTGCTCCTGGCCGACTACGACCCCGCCACCGGACGGCTCCACGCGGCCGGCTTCCTGCCGGGCCCTGAGGAGGACACCCCATGATCGCGCCGACCCGGCCCGATATCGGCCATGTGGAGCACGTCGGCCGCACCGAAGGGCTGGCGGCGGCGGTGACCGTGCTGCTCGGCCCGGCGCCGGACGAGGTGTGCGCCGGTCGCGGCCATGTCGCGCTGCCGGCCGGCCTGGCGGCGGGGGTCCGCCGATGGCGCGTGGACGGCACGGCCTGGGAGCGGGTGCTCCTCACACCGATCGAGCACCCGCTCGCCGCGTCCGCCGGCTTCGACCTGCTGAGCGTGACCCCGGCCGGCGCGCCGGCGGATGCACCGGGCGTGCGGCCCCCGGCCGAACTGGCGCCCGAACTGGTGGCGGGGCTGGCGGCGGCCCGCCTGGGCGTGGCCCGGCGGCTGCTGGACCTGGCGATCGAGCACCTCACCCGGCGGCACGCGGACGGGGAGCCGATCATCCGGCGGCAACTGGTTCAGGGCACGGTGGCCGACGCCCTGGCCGCCATCGACATGTGCCGGCACATGGCCCGGCAGGCCTCCGCACCCGCGGCCGGACGGCTGCACGCCAGGATCGGCGAGATCGGCTGGTGGATCGCCACGTTGTTCGGCGCCGCCGGTTACCTCACCGACCACCCGGCCGCCGAGCTGTACGTGTCGGAACTGGTCGCGGACGTGTGGGTGGAGTGGTGCCCGGGGGAGGAGGGGTGATGGAACTCGACGGACATCTGGCGCTGCTGCGGTCCGCCGCCGCCGAAGTCGCCCCCGACCTGCGCGCCAGGGCCCTGCGCATCGACGCGGACCCCGGGGGCATGGACGTGCACCTCGATTCGCCCGCGATCGGCCTGATCCGCCGGCTGTCGACGCCGTCCGCCGTCAATCCCGACCCGATCCGCCTCGGCGGCCGGGCTCTGGAGGGCGGCTCCTGCCTGCTCGTGGTGATCGGGCTGATCGAGCTGGCGTACGGCGACGCCGCCGGCGTCCTCGCCCTGCCCGGGCCCGCGCTCGCCGGGGTGGTGATGCACCTGCTCGGCGACCCAGAACAGCAGGAACGGTTCTTCCAGCGGATCGCCGACGGCCGCACCTGGACCTTCTGCGCCATAACCGAACCGGACGTGGGCAGCGACGCGACACGGATGAGCACGACTTTGGTCCCGGACCACGGGCTGGTGGGGGTCAAACGGTACATCGGCAACGGCACCCGCGGCGACGTCGGCGTGGTCTTCGCCCGCACCGGCAAGGGGCCCCTCGCCATCCGCGCCATGCTCGTCGAAAGCCCCGCCACCGGGTGGTCGGCCAGGGCGCTGCCCATGATCGGGTTACGCGGCGCCCGTCTGAGCGAGATCGAGCTCACCGGCGTGCCGGTCGCCGAGCGGCAGCTGCTCGGCTCGCACCTGCCGCCGACCCGGCGCGGCATGTGGGGCGCCATCCGGGTGTTCAGCGACATGCGCACCCAGATCGCGGCCATGGCGGTCGGGACCTCCATGGCGGTGTGCGACTACGTCCGCGCGGCCCGCACCGGCTGGACCCGGTGTGAGCGGGCGGAGCTGGACACGGCCCAGGCCGAGATCGCCGCCGTACGGGCGATGGTGTACCGGACCGCCGCCGCGGTCGACGCCGGCCCGGACCACCCCGGTCTGGCCGCCGCCGCCAAGATCGAGGGGGTCCGGCTCGCGAAGCGGATGACCACCCGGCTGCCGCGGCTGCTCGGCCGGGGCGCGCTGCCGGAGCATCCGCTCCTGGAGAAGTGGTGGCGCGACGCGTCGGCCTTCGAGTTCATGGAGGGCACCGGCAACGTCCAGCGGCTCCAGGTGGCCCGCGACCACCTCAGGCGCCGGGAGGCGGCCGCATGAGCGCGACGGCGACGGCCGGAATCGTCGACGGCAGGCCCTCGGCCCTGGGGCTGCTGCGTCTGGGGCTGCCCATGGCGGGCGCCATGGCGGCCACCCTGGCCGGGAGCTTCGTCGTGCTGGCGATCCTGGCGCGGGCGGGCGGCGACGACCTCTACCTGCGGTCGGTCTACGTGCCGATCAGCCTCGTCTACACCGCGGTCATGGCGGGCCTGTCGGTGTCCGCGCAGGTCGCCGCCGCGGTGAGGACCGGTGCGGGTGACCCGGCGGGCGCCGGACGGTTCCTCACCGGATTCCTCTACGGCGGCCTCGCCGCGTACGCCGCCCTCGGCGCCCTGCTGGTGGCCGGGAGCGCGCAGGTCGCCGGCCTGGTCGGGATGGGCGCCGCCGACGAGCCCGCCTTCCGCGCCTTCGTCCGGGCGATGGCGCTGGTCATGCTGTTCCCCCTGATCGGGGAGGTGCTGGCCGCGGCGCTGCGCGGGACGGGGGCGACCGGGCAGGGGTCGGCCGTCAGCCTCACCTATCTCGTGGTCGAGGTCGCCGGGGTGTACCTGCTGAGCTCCGTGGCCGGCTGGGGGATCATGGCGGTGCCCGTCGCCGTGGCCGCGGCCGGGATCGTCCAGTGCGTCCTCGGCGTGCTGCTGACCCGCAGGCGGGGCGTCCGCCCGGCGGCCGGGCACGGCTGGTGGCAGCCTGCGGTGGGCCGGATGTTCGTCCGGATCGGCGCTCCCGTGGCCGTCTCCTACCTGGTGCTGTTCGCGCTCAACCTCGGCTACGTGCGCATGCTGGCCCCGTTCGGGCCGCAGACGGTCGCCGGCTTCAGCCTGGCGTACACGCTGCAGACGTTGATCGTGGTGCCGGGGATCGGCTTCGGCTCCGCCGTCGCGATCGCCATGAACCAGGCGCGGGGGGCCGGCCGGCCGGAGCTGGCCCGGCGGGTGCTGTGGCTCGGGATGCGGGTGGCCGCCGCGGGTTATGTCCTGATCGTCCTGGCCGTCGTGCTCGGGGGCGACGTGCTGATGACCACCGTGGCGGCGGATCCGGCGGTGGCCGGCGAGGCGCGGAACGTCCTCGCCGTGATCGCCCCCACCTGGGCGTGCATGGGGTGCACGCTCACCGGCGCGGCGGTCCTGGAGGAGACGGGGCACGGGCTCGCGGCCCTGGCCGGGAACCTCCTGTGGGCCGTGGCCGTGCTCGTCGCCGGCTGGGCGCTCGTCTCGGCCGCGGCCGGTCCTGCGCCCCTCTACCAGACCATGGCGGTCGCCAACGTGGCGGGACTCGTCCTCGGGGCGCCGCTCGCGATGCTGCTCATGCGCGGCGGAAAGGGGCAGGGAAATGGCTGACAGGCGCTGCGCGATCGTCACCGGCGGTTCCCGCGGCCTGGGCAGGGCCATCGTCCTGCAACTGGCGGCGGACGGGTACGACGTCGCCTTCTGCTACCACAGCGCCGCCGATGCGGCCGGGGAGGTGGCGCGGCAGGCCGCCGACCTGGGCGCCGAGGTGTTCGCCGACCGGGTCGACGTGGCCGACGCCGGGGAGGTCGAGGCGTTCGTCGGCGAGGCGGAGCGGCGGATCGGGCCCGCGTACGCGGTGGTCAACTGTGCGGGCATCACCAGGGACCGGGCGCTGGCGGTCATGAAGGAAGACGACTGGACCAGCGTGTTGCGTACCAACCTCGACGGCGCCTACCACCTGACCAGGAGCGTCGTGTACCGGCTGATGAAGCGCCGGGCGGGAGTGCTGGTCAACATCTCCTCGGTGTCCGGCCTGGTCGGCAACGCCGGGCAGACCAACTACGCCGCGTCCAAGGCGGGGATCAACGGATTCACCCTCGCCCTGGCCAAGGAGGTGGCCTCGTTCGGCGTGCGCGCCAACGTGGTCGCCCCCGGATACATCGAATCCGACATGGTCGCCGGCCTGACCGGCAAGGAGCGGCAGCGGGCCGAGCAGGGCATCCTCCTCGGCCGGTTCGGCACCGCTCAGAACGTCGCGGACGCCGTTTCGTTCCTGGTGTCCGACCGCGCCGCGTACGTCACGGGGGCGATCTTCCCCGTCGACGGCGGCCTGCACCTGTAGCCCACCACCGCACATCAGTCCACCGCATCAGCCCACCGCGCAACCCACCCTGAAGGAGACATCCATGAAGACCACGGCCCCTGTCGACGAGCGGCTGACCCAGATCGCCACGATGGTCGCCGACCTGCTTGAGGCCACACCCGAGGAGGTCGAGCGGGCGACGTCGTTCGCCGACGATCTGTCCGCCGACTCGTTCCTGCTCATCGAACTCGCCGCCCGGCTGGAGCAGCGGTTCGGCGTCGAGCTGGGACAGGAGGACCTGACCCGGCTGAACGACCTGAGCGCCACCTACCGGGTGGTCGCCGAGAAGGCCGGCTGGTGACACGTGTCCACTCGTGTCGCGATCACCGGCCTCGGGCCGGTGTCCAACATCGGAATCGGCGTCGGCGATTTCCTGGACGCGCTGCGCAACGGCAAGTCCGGCACTTCACGGATCAAGAGCTTCGACACGACGGGGTTCCCGCGTGTCATGGCGGGTGAAGTGGAGGACTTCCACCCCGATGCGATACTGCACCGGCTGGACCCCGCGGAGTGGGGACGCAGCAGCCAGCTCGCCGCCGCGGCGGCCCGCCTGGCGGTCCAGGACGCCGGCCTGGATCCGGCCACCCTGGCCGCGGCGCGGACCGCGGCCGCGGTCGGCACCACCTCGGGCGAGGCGGTCATCGACGTGAACCTCGCCAGGACGTGGGCGCTGGACGGATACCCGGCGACCGAGCCCCACGACGCGCGGCTGCTGCCGGCCGGCCGCCTCTCGGCGGCGGTCAACCACGAGCTGGGCCTGACCGGCGAGGCGGCCACCATCGCCACCGCCTGCGCCGCCGCCAACTACGCCATCGGCTTCGCCTTCGACCTGATCCGGCAGGGGGAGGCCGACATCGCGTTCGCCGGCGGCGCCGACTCGGTGGCGCGGCACACACATGCCGGGTTCCTGCGCCTGGGCGCGCTGGCCGAAGAGCGGTGCAGCCCGTTCGACCGGGACAGGGCGGGCATCCTCACCGCGGAGGGCGGAGCCATGCTGGTGCTGGAGCGCATGGACCACGCACGAGCCCGCGGGGCCCGGATCTACGGCGAGGTCCTCGGGTACGGCGCCACCTGCGACGCCTCGCACATGGTCGCGCCCGACCGGAACAGCATCGCCCGCTGCTTCCGGCTGGCGCACCGCAACGCCGGCGTGCGCGCCGACCAGATCGATTACGTGTGCGCGCACGGCACCGGCACGCCCACCAACGACCTGACCGAGGCGCTGGCGATCCTGGAGGTCTTCGGCGACGACCCGCCCCCGGTCAGCTCGATCAAGTCGGCCCTCGGGCACAGCATGGGCGCGGCCAGCGGCTTCGGCGCGATGGCCTGCGCACTGGCGATGACCCACGGGTTCCTGCCGCCGACGATCAACCACGTCACGCCGGACCCGCAGCTCGCCGGCATCGACCCGGTGCCGAACCAGGCCCGGCCCGCCGACCTGTCGATCGTGCAGAACAACGGGTTCGCGTTCGGCGGCAACAACGCCGTCGTCATCCTCGGGAGGGGCGATGCCTGACACCTTGCTGATCACCGGCTGGGGCCAGGTCGGCCCCGCCGGCGCCGGCTCGGCCGGTTGCCGCCCCGAGGCGGCGGTCCCGCTCCCGGTCACCCGGGCCTTCGTGGACCCGGGGCTCGACCCGGTGAAGCGGCTCGGCCGCGGGACGGCCAGGTTCATCGACCGGACGACCGCGCTCACGCTGATGGCCTGCGACGAGGCGGCGGCCGACGCGGACCTGCGGATCGAGCCGATGGCCGAACGCGTCGGAGTCACGCTCGGCACCAGCTGCGGCAGCGTGGCGGGCACGGCGGAGTTCATCCGGGACAGCTTCGTCAACGAGCGGCCGCACATGGTCAATCCGATCAAGTTCCCGAACACGGTGATCAACTGCGCCGCCAGCCATGCCGCCATCAGGATGGGCGCCAAGGCGATCAACACCACCGTCTCCGGCGGCAGGGTGAGCGGGCTGCTGGCCATGCGGCACGCCCAGCTGACGCTGCGGGCCGGTCACGCGGATGCCCTCCTGGTGGGGGCGGTGGAGGAGTTCACTCCGGAGAACGCGTGGACGGCCGTCCGGGGGCGGCCCCGGGGGGACGACACGCCCCTGGGCGAGGCGGCCGCGATGCTCGTCCTCGAGCGGGCCGCCGCGGCCCGGCCCGGCCGGCGATCCTGGGCGGAGCTGCTCGCGGTGACGGTCCAGACATTCGGGGACCCCGATGACCGGGCCGCGAGCCACCGGCTCGGCCGGGCCGCCCTGGCGGCGGCGGGGGTGCCCGCCGAGGAGGTCGCCGTGGTGTCGCTGTCGGGCACCGGCGATCCGCACGCCGACGCCGACCGGCGGCGGGGCCTGGCCGGCCTGTTCCCCGATCCGGCCATGCGCTGGCGCGACGCCGAGAGCATCGCGGGCGACTGCTACAGCGCGCTCGCCGCGGTGCAACTCGCCGACGTCCTCACCCTGCGCCGCCGCGATCCCGGGCTGGCCGGGCGGTCCGCCCTGGTCGCGGCCTTCGACGAGACGGGGGTCGCCGCGATGGCGGTCCTCAGGTTCTCCGGGAGCGAGTGACCATGTCAGCACAGCCATTTCACACCCTGCACGACCGTTTCTCCTGGGGCCTGGAGCTGGGGGCCGGCAATCCCGCGCTCGTCGTGGACCGTCGCCGTCTCACCTTCGGCGAACTCCACGAACTGGCCCTCACCTGGGCAGGCACGATGCTGGCCGAGTCGGGCGGCCGGCTGGACCG
Source organism: Microbispora sp. NPDC088329 (assembly GCF_040685655.1). Taxonomy (NCBI): domain Bacteria; kingdom Bacillati; phylum Actinomycetota; class Actinomycetes; order Streptosporangiales; family Streptosporangiaceae; genus Microbispora; species Microbispora sp. NPDC088329. The sequence continues at coordinate 146,016 of NZ_JBFBIP010000011.1, read as the reverse complement.
GGTCGGCATCCTCGCCACCCGGAGTGTCGAGGCCTACGCCGGCATGCTGGCCGCGCTGTACGCCGGGGCGACCGCCGTGCCGCTCAACCCCCGTTTCCCGGCCGAGCGCACGCAGCGCATGCTGGACGCGGCCCGGCCGGACGCGATCATCGCGGACGCCCAGGGGGCGCGCGTGGCCGCGGAGCTCGCGGGCGCCTTACCGGCAGATCTGCCGGTGCTCCAGCCGTCGGCGGATCGCGGCCACGCGCTTCGCCCCGACCCGGCCCTCGCCCTGGCCGTCCCCCGGCCCGCGACGCCCGGCGACGTCGCCTACATCCTGTTCACCTCCGGCTCCACCGGGCGCCCGAAGGGGGTGCCGGTCACCCATGGCAACGTCGACCACTACCTGCGGGCCGTGCACGCGCGGTACGGCTTCACCACCGCCGACGTCTTCTCCCAGACCTTCGACCTGACCTTCGATCTGGCGGTGTTCGACCTGTTCGCGGCGTGGGGGGCGGGCGCCTCGGTGGTGAGCACGCCGCAGCAGGCCTTCTTCGACCTGCCCGAGTTCGTCGCCAGACACGGCCTGACCGTCTGGTTCTCCACTCCGAGCACCATCGCCGCGGTCCGCAGGCTCGGCCACCTGCGCCCCGAGGCGTTCCCCTCGCTGCGGTGGAGCCTGTTCTGCGGCGAGCCGCTCACCCTGGCCGACGCGGACGCCTGGCTGGCCGCCGCCCCCAAGTCGACGCTGGAGAACCTCTACGGCCCCACCGAGCTGACCATCTCCTGCAGCGTGCACCGGTACGAGCCCGACATCTCACCCGGCCTGGCCGTCAACGGGTTCCTGTCCATCGGCGCGGTGCACGAGGGCATGGCCCACCTGATCTGCGACGAGCACGACCGGCCGGGGATCGAGGGCGAGCTGTGCGTGACCGGCCCGCAGATGTTCCCCGGCTACCTCGACCCCGCCGACGACACCGGGCGCTTCCTGGAGTACGGCGGGCGGCGCTGGTACAGGACCGGTGACCGGGTCCGCCGGCTGCCCGATGGCGAACTGGGCTTCCTCGGCCGCCAGGACAGCCAGGTGAAGATCCACGGGCAGCGGGTGGAGCTGGCCGAGATCGACTGGGGGATGCGGCGCTGCCCCGGCGTGGCGGAGTCGGCCACGGTCGTGGTGGAGGTCGACGGCGCCTGCGAGCTCTACACCTTCTACACCGGGCAGGCCACGCCCCGCGCCACGCTGGTCCGCGCGATGCGGGGGATCTTCCCCGACTCGCTGGTTCCCCGCTATCTGGAGCACGTCGCAGAGTTCCCCCTGAACAGCAACGGCAAGACCGACCGCAAGGAGCTGGCCTGCCTGGCGCGGCAGCGGGTGGCGCGGTGAGCGCCTTCGCGAGGCCCGCCGGCACCCCGCCATCGGGCGAACGCCCGGGACGAGACGGCGTCGTTCGTCCGGCACTCTGCGGTCGCGGCGCCGTCCTGGAACGGGTGCGCGCCTGCCTGCCCGGCACCGAGCTGTCGGGGCCCGCGCTGCGCGCGTACACCGGCCTCGCCGAGCAGCGGATGAAGATGTACACCCGCTTCCTGGGCTTCTCCAGCGTGCGCGTGGCGGACGGCGCGCGGTTGCCGGACATGCTGCTCGAAGCCACCCGCGCCACCCTCGCGGGCGTCGACCCGCAAACCGTCCGCTATCTGCTGTACGCGCACACCACCCAGCAGGTCGCGCCGCTCGGCGTCAACCTGGCCGACCGGCTGCGCCGGACGCTGGGCCTCCACCGGGCCTCGGCCTTCTCGGTCAGCCAGCAGAACTGCGCCTCGGGACTTTTCGCGCTCGACCTCGCGGCGACGCTGCTGGCCGGCGAGCCGCCGGCCGCCCGCGCGCTGGTCGTCACCGGCGAGTGCGGCTTCACCGAGCTGTTACGGCACATCCCCGGCATCGCCCTGATCGGCGACGGGGCCGCCGCCGCTCTGCTGGGCCGCAGGGACGACCACCCCATCGGCGACACGGTGCTGGGCTCGCACTTCGTGACCCGGGGCAGGTTCTACCGGGGTGTCGGACTCGGGCCCGACGACGAGCGCGAGTACCACCAGACCTACGCTCCGGTCTTCTGCGAGGTCATCCGCACCGCGGTCGGCTCCGCGGGACTGGACCTGGACGACGTCGCCATGGTGGTGCCGCACAACGTGAACCGCCTGTCCTGGAAAAGCGTGGCCAAGGGCCTCGGGCTCCCGATGGAGCGCGTCTACCTGGACGCCCTGCCACGGATCGGCCACCTCCAGGCCGGCGACCCGCTGGTGAACCTCGCGGCGCTGAAAGCCGCCGGCCGGTTGAAGCCCGGAGACCGCTACGTGCTGGCCGCGGTCGGCTTGGGCGCGACATTCGGTGCGGTCGTCCTGCAGGCAGGCGACCTCGGAGACTAGGGAGTTCCCCATGATCGACCTTCTGCACGGTCTGCTCGACGAGGCCGCGAGCCGGTTCGGCCCGTCGCCGGCGATTTCCTGCGGCGGCCGCACCCTGAGCTATTCGGAACTGGACGCCGCCAGCCACGGCGTCGGCCGTCTGCTGCTGGAGCGGGGCGTGCGGCGGGGCGACCGGGTCGTCGTCCTGCTGCCGCCGTCCCCGGTCACGCCGCCCATCCTGTACGCGTGCGCCCGGATCGGCGCGGCCTTCGTGATCCTGCACGAGCAGGTGCGCGGCGCCGGTCTGGCCCACGTGCTGTCCGACGCCGAGCCGCGCCTGCTGGTGACCGGCGACGAGGCCGTGCTCGCCCAGGCGAAGGCCCGCGGCGTCGCCGTGGCCACCCCCGGCGAGATCGCCGAGGCGGCGGCCGTCCCCGGCCCTCCGGCCGACCCGGCGGAGCCCCCGCTCCCGGTGGACCCGGTCTGCCTCATCTACACCTCCGGCAGCACCGGCATGCCCAAGGCCGTGGTCTCCACGCACGCGCAGATGGTCTACGCCGCGCGGGCCATCCAGGCCAGGCTGGCGTACCGGCCGGGGGACGTCGTCTTCTGCGCGCTGCCGCTCGCCTTCGACTACGGGCTCTACCAGCTCCTGCTCGCCGCCCTGGGCGGGGCCCACGTGCAGCTCCGCTCGGCCGCGCAGGCCGGCGGCAGCCTCGCCCGGGATCTGTGCGAGAGCGGGGCCACGGTGCTGCCGGCCGTGCCCTCGCTGGCCCAGAACCTGGCCCTGCTGCTGGACCGGCTCGGCGGGCGGCCGCCGGCGCTCCGGCTCCTCACCAACACCGGCGCCGCCATGAACGTGGAGGTCCTGGCGACCCTGCGGCGGCACATCCCGGGGATGCGCGTTCAGCTGATGTTCGGGCTCACCGAGTGCAAGAGGGCCACCATCATGCCGCCGGACGAGGATCTGCGCCGGCCGGGCGCGTGCGGTCTGCCGCTGCCCGGCACGGAGGTCTTCGTCGTCGGCGACGACGGCCGCCGCCTGCCCGCGGGGGAGACCGGGGAGATCGTCGTCCGCGGGCCCAACGTGATGGCCGGATACTGGCGGCGGCCCGGACTGACCGAGGCGCGTTTCCTCAGGGCCGAGGGCCTCTTCCCGGAGCTGCGCACCGGCGACTACGGCCGGCTCGACGCGGACGGCTACCTCTACTTCGCCGGCCGCCGCGACGACGTCTACAAGGAGCGCGGCTTCCGGGTCAGCGCCACCGAAGTGGAGACGGCCGCGCAGCGGGTGCCGGGAGTGCGGGCCGCGGCCGTGCTGCCGCCCGCCGCCGGTCGCCCCGATGCGGTGCTGGTGGCCGCCACCGACCTGCCCCCGCACGAGGTCCTGCGCCTGCTGCGGGGGGAGCTGGAGCCGTACAAGGTGCCGGCCAGGTGCCTCACCCTCGGTGCTCTCCCGCTCAACGGAAACGGCAAGACCGACAAGCGGGCGCTGGCCGAGCACGTCCCCGAGCTCACCGGGGCCCCGGCCTGAGCCCCGCGCGCGACCGGAAGGAGACTCCGTTGACCAGCACCGGCCCGGCCGTCTGCGAAGTGTGGTGGGCCGGCGTCCCCGACGCGGCGCCCGCCCACCTGGAGCGGCTGCTGTCCCCGCCGGAACGGGCCCGGCTCGACGGGTTGCGGCGCGGCCGGGACCGGGCCAGGTTCGTGGTGGGGGTGGCGCTGACCCGCCTGGTCGCGGGCGCCCGGCTGGGGACCGCGCCCGACCGTGTGGCTATCGACCGCACCTGTCCCGACTGCCCGCGACCGCACGGCAAGCCCTGCCTTCGAGGCACCGGCATCGGCCTGTCGGTCTCCCACTCCGCGGGCAAGGTCGTCCTGGCCGTGGCGGACGTCCCGCAGGTCGGCGTCGACGTCGAGCGGGTCGCCCTCGACCGTCCGATCCAGGCGATGGCGGCCCGGGTGCTCGCCCGGCCCGAGCTGGCCCAGCTGCGGCGGCTGGGGGAGGACGGCCACGGCTTCACCCGCTACTGGACCCGCAAGGAGGCACTGCTCAAGGCCACCGGAGACGGGTTGCGCGTGGCCATGCGCGCGCTCACCGTCTCCGCCCCGGACGAGCCGCCCCGGCTGCTCGATTGGGTGGGCCGGCCCGAGCTGACCTCCCGGTTCGCCCTCCGCGACCTCGACCCGGGAGAGGGCTACGCGGCGGCGCTGGCGGTCGCCGGCGCCCGCGATCCGGTGGTCGTCGAGACAGACGCCGGCCCGCTGCTGGCCGGCCGCGCGTGAGGCTTCGCGACAGAGAGGAATGCCGTCATGACGATCGAGATGACCGCGGCGATCCCCCCGCCTCCGGTGGCGGACGCCGATCCCGAAGACCCGTCGGCACGCCTGGCCGCGCTGCTCGACCCCGGCTCGGCCCGCCCGCTCGGCCCGCCCGGCCGGAGCGGTGTGCAGGCCGCCACCGGGCTCGTGCACGGCCTGCCGGTCGTGGCGTTCTGCACCGACGCCCGGACGCAGGGCGGCGCCATGGGCGCCGCGGGCTGCGACCGTATCGTGGCGGCCTACGAGCTGGCCCTACGGCAACGCGCGCCGATCATCGGCCTGTGGCACTCCGGCGGGGCCCGGCTGACCGAAGGCGTCGCGTCGCTGCACGGGGTCGGGCGGGTCTTCGCGGCCATGACCAGGGCCTCCGGGGTGGTGCCCCAGGTGTCCGTGGTGCTCGGCCCGGCCGCCGGCGGAGCCGCGTACGGACCCGCCCTGACCGACATCGTGATCATGTCGGAGGCCGGTCGCATCTTCGTCACCGGCCCCGAGGTGGTCCGCAGCGTCACGGGGGAGAGCGTCGACATGGCCGCGCTCGGCGGTCCCGAGCCGCACAGCAGACGCAGCGGCGTGGTCCACGTGGTGACCCGGACCGACGAGGAGGCGTTCGCGCACGCCCGCCGGCTGGCCGACCTGCTGGGCCGCCAGGGCACGGTGGCGCCCGAGCGGGTCGGGGAGGTGGACTTCTCCCCGCTGCTGCCCGAGTCCGACCGCCGTGCCTACGACGTGCACCCGCTCGTGCGGGGGCTGCTGGACGAGCCGGGCGTCGAGCTCCACCCCCGCTGGGCACCCAACATGGTGACCACCCTGGGCCGCCTCGGCGGACGCACGGTGGGGGTCGTCGCCAACAACCCGATGCGCCTGGGCGGGTGCATCGACGCGGCCGCCGCCGACAAGTCCGCGCGGTTCGTCCGCATGTGCGATGCCTTCGGCATCCCGCTGATCGTCCTGGTCGACGTGCCGGGGTACCTGCCGGGCGTGCAACAGGAGCACGACGGGGTGGTGCGCCGCGGGGCGAAGCTGCTGCATGCCTTCGCCGCGGCGGCCGTGCCCCGCCTCACCCTGGTGACGCGTAAGGCGTATGGCGGGGCCTACATCGCGATGAACTCCCGATCGCTCGGCGCGACCCGCGTCTTCGCCTGGCCGGCCACGCGGATCGCGGTGATGAACGCCACGGCCGCCGTGCGCGTCCTGCGCCGCCGCGAGCTGGCGGCGGCGCCCGAGGCGGAGCGCGCCGCGCTGACGGCCGGGTTCGCCGAGGAGCACGAACGGGACGCCGGCGGCCTGGAACGGGCGCTCGGAATCGGGGTGGTGGACGAGGTCATCGAGCCGGACCGGACCCGCGGCGCCCTCGCCAGGGCCCTGGCCGACGCGCTCCCCGGGCGGGGCGCACACGGAAACATCCCTCTCTGACACGGAGCGACACATGACCACAGACACGACGGCGGCCACGCGTCACCGCGTCCCGGTGCGCTTTCGCGGCGACCGGGCCGAGACAGGGCCGCTCACACACGGGCAGTTGAACATCCTGGCGTGGCTGCGCGAGGCCGGAAACGAGGCCGGGCTCGCGCACGCCACGCTCGAGTGGGCCTTCGACATCCCGGCAGACTTCCCCGGCGGGGTGACCGTGGCCGACGTCGTCGAGATCCTCTCCGCCCTGATCGGCCGCCACGAAACGCTGCGGACCACCTTCTCCGGGCAGGACAAGCCCCTCCAGCGGGTGGCCGCCGCCGGCGAACTCATGCTCGACGTCTACGAGGCCGGCCCGGACGACGCCCGAGATCCGCAGGAGCTGCTCGACGAGATCGGCGACTCGCTGCGGGCCGATCCGTACGATCCGGAGACGCAGTTACCGCTGCGGGTCGCCGCCGTCGTGAGCGGGGGTCTGGTGCGCGCGGTGCTCGCCGGATACTCCCACCTGGCGGTGGACCGGCAGGCGATAGCCGTGCTCAAGCGCGAGTTCACCCGGATGCTCCGCGACCCGGCGGGCCGCCGTCCGGGGCCGCCCGTCCACCAGCCGCTGGATCAGGCACGGGCCGAGGCCGCCCCTCGGGGACGGCGGCGGGCCGAGGCCACCCTGCGTTATTTCGAGGAGCAGTTGCGGCGCCTGCCGCAGTGCCTGTACCCGGCTCCGCGCCCCGGCGGGCCCGGCGCCTCGGTCGCGGTCGAGCTGTGGTCGCCGGCCGCGGCCCTGGCTCTGCCCTATGTGGCGGCGCGCACCCGGGCGAGCCGGTCGAACGTCGTCCTGGCGGCGGCGTGCGCCGTGATCGCCCAGCGCACGGGGCGCACCCGCTGGCCCTTCACCGTCCTGGTCGGCAACCGGTTCGGGGACCGGCTGGCGAACTACGCGGGCACGCTCGTGCAGGCCGGGCTCCAGCTGGCGGACGCCGACGCGGACGGCTTCGACGAGCTGGTGCGGCGGGTCTGGACCAGCGGACTGCTCGCCGGCCGGCACGGCATGTACGACGTTACGCGGCGCATGGAGCTCGCACGGCGCATCGAGCGGGACAGGGGGGTCGCCTTCTGCTTCGAGCCGTTCTTCAACAACGTGATCATCGACGCCAGGGACCCGGGCATCCCCGGGCCGCCTCCCGCCGACCGGCTGATCGACACCCTGCCGCGCACCCGGCTGCGCGCGCGGCCGATGCCGCCCACGCCCGCGACCGTGCGCTTCGACCTGTGGGAGGCCGACCGGGCGCTCCGGCTGGACCTGTGGACCGGGGACAGCGGCCGGGTGCCGGAAGGTGAGCTCGAGTCCATGCTGCGGGCCGTGGAGCGGCTGATCGTGGCGGCGGCGGCCGGCGACCTCGACCGGGCCGGGATGCGTCATCTGATAGGCCTGCCGCCGATCGGGGACGGCGGAGGCCGGCTACTGCTGGACCACTGTCTCATCGAGCCGGCCGAGGTGCAGCGCCTGGTCGACGACGCGCTCGCGCCCTGCCCGGCCCGGGTCTTCCCAGCCGTCGACGGCCGCGAGCTGGTGGCGTTCGTGGCCGCCACGGCGGAGGGGACCGCGCACCCATCGGGACCGCCCGGCGTGACGTCGGTCGTCCAGGCGCACGACCGGTGCATGGCGGCGCTGCCGGGCCGTCCGACCGCGATGACGCCCCGCCACTACGTCCTGTGCGAACGTCCCCCGCGCGACCTCGCCGACCCGGCCGCCTGGCGGCGCGAAGGGGTTCTGGACGAGGGGCCGGGCCGCTGAGCCACACAATTGGTGAAAATGGTAGGGGGAAATACCAGAAAAATGGACGTATCTGCTTCACGGTGATAGAAAGTGGCTCTGCTTATGCCTTCTCCGTGGGACGGAACGGGATTGCGGACGCTGAGAATTCTCCTTGCCGAAGACGTGCACATGGTTCGGGGAGCACTGGTGGCGCTGCTCGAGCTGGAACCCGATTTCTCCGTGGTGGCCAGCGTGAGCCGCGGTGACGACATCGTGCCCACCGCGCTCCGGCTCACCCCCGATGTCGCGATCATCGACATCGACCTGCCGTACGTCGACGGTCTGACCGCCGCCGAGATCCTCTCCCGGGAACTGCCGTCCTGCCGCACCCTGATCCTGACCAACCTCGGCCGTCCGGGAACGCTGCGGCGCGCGCTGAGCGCCCACGTCGCGGGCTTCCTGCTCAAGGACGCGCGGCCCGAACGCCTGGCCGAGGCGGTACGCGGGGTGGCGGACGGGCGGCGGGTCATCGATCCGCAGCTGGCCCTGGCCGCCTGGGACGGCGCCGCCAATCCGCTGTCCCGGCGGGAGATCGAGGTGCTCCGCCTGGCCGCGACCGGCAGCGAGGCGCGGGAGATCGCCGCCTCCCTGCACCTGTCGGTGGGAACCGTGCGCAACTACCTGACGACGATCGTGACCAAGCTGAACGCGCGCAACCGCGTGGACGCCATCCGGATCGCCGAGGAGGCCGGCTGGATTCCGTGATCCGGGATCAGACGGGCTGCGCCGCCGGCGCCGCGGCGGGCAGCGGCGCCTCCGCGACCAGGCGGAACCAGCCGTCCTCGCCGTCGGCCGCCGAAAGGAACCCGCCGATGACGGTCAGCCGCGTCGAGAGGTTGTGCAGTCCGCTCCCGCCGGTGGCGCCGGTGGCCGGCTCGACGTCGGCGCCGTCGTTGGAGATCTCCAGGCGGATCGCGCCGGCCCTCTCGGCCGCCCGGATCACGCAGTGCTGCGCCTTGCTGTGGCGCAGGATGTTGGTGACCGCCTCGCGCAGCACCGTGGCCAGGGTCGTGTCATGCGTCTGCGGCAGCGGGCCGCACGTTATCGACAGCTCGGTCTCCACGTCGGCCGCGGCCAGCACCGACACCGCCGAGTTCGCCTCCTCGGCGAGCGACATGTCCCGGTAGCCGCTGGCCACCAGGCGCACGTCGGACAGGGCCTGGCGGGCCGTGCCGAGCAGGTCGGCGACCTCCTCCCGGGCGCGATCCGGGTTGGCCGGCAGTAGCCGGTACACCAGCTCGGCCTTGAGCGTGATCGCGGAAAGGTTGTAGCCGAGCAGGTCGTGCAGGTCGCGTGCGACCCGCAGTCGTTCCCGCGTCACCGCCAGGCGGGCCAGCTCGCCCCGGGTGGCGTGCACCTCGGCGACCAGGGCCGCCAGACGGCGCAGCCCGTAGACGACCAGGCCGGTCAGCACCGTGGACACGGTCAGATAGGCGGTGTCCTCCACCGTCATGCCCGCCAGCAGGGGCGGCAGCATCACACTGACGATCACGCCGGCGAGGAGCGCCCACCGCCACCCGCCCCCCGCCGCGAGCAGGATCGATCCCGCCAGGAAACCGGCCATCCCGCCCCACACCTTGCCGAGCCACAGGAACGGCAGATAGGTGGCGAGCGCCTGGAGGGAGACGGTCAGCGCCCGGTAGCGGGCCGGCCACCGCTGCACGTCCACTGCCGAGTGCAGAGTCTGCAGCGTGAAAACCATCGCCAGGAACACCAGGGAGGCGAATAATTCGAGCCCGCTCGGGTGCAGCGCGAGAATATTTAGGAGCGCGATGAAATCGAAACAGAACAGCGCGGCAATGGTGATGACGAATGCCACCCGAGGTGCCCGCGTTTCCCCCTCGACGTTCTCGTCGTGCGGCCCCGGCGGCGTATTCGACAGCACGCCGAAGCGCGCTGGATTGTCTTCGTCCACTCCGCACCCATCTGCCGGCCCGTGGGCAGGGGAGGCATGCGTCACGCTCGTTCGCCGCGTCCGATCCGGCCGGGTGCCCGTCCCCGGCCGACGCGTTGCGTCTGCTGCCCCGCCGTCCGCCGAGGGCCCGGCCGAAAGTTTCGATAACCGATCGAAACTTCTCGAGAAGATGATGGGGTCCCGGCGCGGGAGCGTCAAGGGGCATTCCGCGTGACAGACGCCCGGCGGGAAAGGTCCGAGCTCCCGCCGATGTCCGGGGCCGGTCGCGGCCCGGCCCCGGGCGGTCGGTCGCAGGCGTTCCGGTGACGCTCAGCCGCGTGCGAGCAGCTCGAGCGTGTCGACGACGCGGTTCGAGAAGCCCCACTCGTTGTCGTACCAGGCCACCACCTTCACGTGCCTGCCGTGGACGCGGGTGAGGGCGGCGTCGAAGATCGACGACGCCGGCTGGCCGGTGATGTCGCTGGAGACCAGCGGCTCGTCGGCGTAATCGAGGATGCCCTTGAGCCCGCCGTCGGCGGCGGCGCGGTAGGCCGCGAGCACCTCGTCGCGGGTGACCTCGCGTGAGACGGTGGTGTTCAGCTCCACGAGCGAACCCACCGGGACCGGCACGCGGATCGCGTCGCCCGACAGCTTGCCGTCCAGGTTCGGCAGCACCAGGCCGATGGCCTTGGCGGCCCCGGTGGTGGTGGGCACGATGTTCACGCCGGCGGCGCGGGCGCGGCGCAGGTCGCGGTGCGGGCCGTCCTGCAGGTTCTGCTCCTGCGTGTAGGCGTGCACCGTGGTCATGAAGCCGTGCTCGATGCCGGCCAGGTCGTCCAGTACGGACGCCAGCGGAGCCAGCGCGTTCGTGGTGCACGACGCGTTCGACACGATCACATGCCGGGCGGGGTCGTAGGCCTCGGTGTTCACGCCGTAGGCGATCGTGACGTCGGCGCCGTCGGAGGGGGCGCTCACCAGCACCCGCCCGGCGCCGGCGTCGATGTGCGCGCGGGCGGCGTCCGCCTTGGTGAACCGGCCGGTGGATTCGAGCACGACGTCGACGCCGAGCTCGGCCCACGGCAGCTTGGCGGGCTCGCGTTCGGCGAGCACCGCGATGCGGCGTCCGCCGATCACGAGATCGGTTCCGTCGACCTCGACCGAGTGGCCGAGACGGCCGAGCGAGCTGTCGTACTTGAGCAGGTGGGCGAGGGCCTCGGGAGCGGTGAGGTCGTTGACGGCGACCACGTCGAGGTCGCTGTCACGCTCCAGCAGGGCGCGGAGGGTGTTACGTCCGATGCGGCCGAATCCGTTGACGGCGATGCGGGTCATGGAGATTCCTTTCGTTCCGCACTCCATGATCGGCACTCTGCGGCCGCGCCGACAGTGGCTTGAACGACACTGGGCGCAAGGATCTCGCCAGAACTTTCGCCATGGGTCGCAAGGATCTCGCCACCCTGGCGATGCGTGCGTGCGCGAGGCGTCCCGGGGAGCTCAGGCGGAGAAGGTGTGGCGATACTCGGTGGGAGAGGTGCCGAGAATGCGCTGGAAGTGCAGGCGCAGGTTCGCGCCGGTGCCCAGGCCGACCCGGTCGGCGATCTGCTCCACGTTCAGATCGGTGCGTTCGAGCAGTTCGCGCGCCAGGTCCACCCGCGCCCGGAGCACCCACTGCATCGGCGTGTAGCCGGTGTCCTCCACGAACCGCCGCGAGAAGGTGCGCGCCGACACCCGCGCGTGGCGGGCGAGCGTCTCGAGGGTCAGCCGTTCGGGCAGGTGGGCCAGGGCCCACTCGCGGGTGCTCGCGAACAGGTCGCCGAGCGGCTCGGGCACACTCCGGGGCACGTACTGCGCCTGCCCCCCGCTGCGGTAGGGCGCCGCCACCAGCCGTCGCGCCACGTGGTTGGAGAGCCCGACTCCGTGGTCGCGCCGCACGAGGTGCAGGCACAGGTCGATGCCGGACGCCGCGCCCGCCGATGTCAGCACGTTGCCCTCGTCCACGAAGAGCACGTTCTCGTCCACCCGCACGAGCGGATGCTTGTCGGCGAGAGCCTTCGTGTAGTGCCAGTGGGTCGTCGCGCGCCTGCCGTCGAGCAGGCCCGTCGCCGCCAGCGCGAAGGCTCCCGTCGAGATGGCCGCGAGCCTGGAGCCGCGCTCGTGGGCGGCGATCAGGGCGCCGACCACCGCCGCCGGAGGTTCGGTGGCCGCCGGCTCCCGGTAGCCGGGGATGAAGACGGTGTCGGCCTGCTCGAAGGCCTCCAGGCCCTCGGCCACGTGATAGGAAAGGCCGTCGCCGCCGGTCACCAGCCCCGGCGTGGCACCGCACACCCGCACCTCGTACGGCATGCTCGGCCGGTTGGAGAACACCTGCGCGGGGATGCCGACGTCGAGCGGTTTCGCGCCCTCCAGCACGAGCACGGCGACACGGTGGTTCCTCGGGCCCATCGGCCTCCTCCCGCTCCGCGCGATCAACCGGCATCTTTCGCACCCTGACCGCGATGACATCTATCGCAAGCATCCTGCCATCGCCGCCGAAGCCGGCGCGGGGGAGCCGTTCACCCGTGCCGGCCGAGACGGTGGAGTCGCTGGGTGCCCGGGGATTTGGCCGAGGCGGAGGCCGACCCGGGCCGGGGTCGTTCCGGGATCGGTCTCCTGCGTCAGGTCGCGAGCTCGGTGCGGCGGCCGCGGCGGGCCACCTCGCGCTCCAGGTACCACTCCACGGCCAGCAGCGGGATCGTCCAGCCGAGCCAGCCGGACAACCCGGAGATCGTCCACGCCATCAGGTCGGGGTCGCCGTGGAAGACGGTGTCCTGCAGCGGGGGCAGGGCGATGATCAGGATCCCGGTCCACACCCGGTTGGTGATGATGGAGTAGGTCAGCACGGCGCTGCGCAGCATCCAGCGCCGGTGCCCGGCGTACCGGCGGGCGCGGGCGGCGCGCCAGCCCGCCGCGGTGAAGGCGAGCCACAGCAAGGCGAGGAGCACGTCGCTGACCGCGAGGAACGGCCCGAACGGGGTGCGTGCCCCGATGACCAGGGCGGTCAGCCCGGCCGGCAGCACCCCGGCGAACACATAGACCCGCCCGGCGCGCCGGTGCCACACCGGGTGCCGCCGGCGGAACCACGGCCACACCTGGAAGAACGCGGTGACCATGGCGACCGAGGCGAACAGCACGTGCGCCACGAGCAGCGGGTAGTGCAGGCCGAACCCCTCGGGCTGCGGCACCCGGGACAGAGACGGGTCCCCGGTCAGGTACGGCGGCAGCGAGAACGCGAGGAACCCGGCCGTGACCAGGCCGAGCGGCACCGTCCAGCGGCGCCGCCACCACGGACGCCGGCGGACCTGCGCCGGCCGAGGACTGTCGATCGTCGTGCGCATGGCGACTCCAGGAGAGATGGCGAGTAGATGCGTATGGCATACGCTTAATGCGTACTCTATACGCAATGCGTAGCCCATACGCAAACTGGTAAGCTCTCTGAAGTGCCGGATGACAACGAAGACGAGCTGCCGCACGCGCTGAACGTGCTGTGGGGGCGAACCAAGCCGAAGGGGCGGGGACGCACGCCCGCGCTCAGCCTGGAGCGGATCGTGGCGGCGGCCATCGCCCTCGCCGACGAGGAGGGCCTGGCCGCGCTGTCCATGGCCCGGCTCGCCGAACGGCTCGGCTGCGCGCCCATGTCGCTGTATCGGCACGTGGACGGCAAGGACGACCTGCAGCTGTTCATGCTGGACGCCGCGCCCGGCCCGCCGCCGGAGTTCGGCGCGGCGCCGGCCGACTGGCGCGGCTCACTCACCCGGTGGGCCGTCGAGCTGTTCGGCGTCTACCTGCGGCACCCGTGGATCGTCCAGTTGGTGAGCTCCCCGCCGATGGATCCCGGCCAGCTCGCCTGGCTGGACGCCGCGCTGCGCGCCCTCGGTGGCACACCGCTGGGCTGGCGGGCCCGGTTCTCGGTGGTCATGCTGGTGCTGCACTACGTACGCGGCGCGGCCCAGCTTTCGAGCTCCAAGACCGCCGAACCAGAGGAAGGGTCCGACGGGGCGTACGCCGCCCTGCTCACCGAGCTCGCCGATCCCGACCGGTTCCCGGCGCTGGCCCGCGCCGTCGAGGCTGGAGTGTTCGCTCCCCAACCGGGCGCCGGTCCGGACGACGATTTCCACGCCGGCCTGGACCACCTGCTCGACGGGGTGGAAGTGGCGATCGAACGCGCCGCCCGGGCCTGAGCCGGGGCCGCCGGCCGGTGCCGCTGTGGTCACGGCCGGCACGGGGCATCGGCGTGGAGACTGCGCCGGGGCTGGTTCGGCGGATAGGCGTTAGGCTGCCCCGACCCCCCGTGAGTCCTCAGGAAAGTCTTCCGATGCGCGCAGTCGCGTTCTTCTGGTCGGCAGCAGTGGTGTTGTCGCTGTGGGAACTGCTGGCCGAGCCCATGTTCGCCGAGGTGGTGACGGTGGTCTGCGGCGGTGGCCTGCCGCTGGACATGCCGCCGCCCGGCCCGGCGGAGCAGGCGGCGGAGTTCGTCGGCGACTGGCTGGCCCTGCTCCAGCCCGCGTTGCTGGCCCTGGCCGCGGCCTGGGCGCTCCGTTCGCGGCCGGAAACCGCGCCGACCCGTTCGCGGGCGCGGGCCGGCGCCGCCTGGCTGGGGCTGGCGGTCGCCCTGCTTCCCACCGCGCTGGCCGAGGCCGAGGACCGCCTTGCCCCCGAACCGCCCTTGTGGTGGCGCGAGTGCCTGGAGGACCAGGTGACTCCGCCGTCCCTCGTGGCTCCGCGCCTGATCCTGGCCTGGCTGTTCTCCCCCGCCACAATGATCCTTCTGGCCGGTCTCGCGGGCGCGGGGATCCGGCCCCGCCTGACCGATCTGCGGAACGCCGCGACGGCGGCGGTGGTCGTCGTGCTGGCCGCGCTCCTGCCCGGCGTGCTCATCGGCCCGCCGCGCAACGCCGACGGCACGCCGCGCTACGCTCTGGCCGGGCGGACCCTGCCGTACGTGCTCGATCTGGAGACGGGGGAGCCGGTGAGCAGACTGCCTCGGGCGACCCGCACCTATGGGCAGTACGGCCTCGTCGTCCGCGACACGGAGCCCGGTCACTACGTGGCGGCGTTGACGAGCCCGTCGGGGCGTTATTTCCGCCTCTACCGGCTGGCGATGGAGGCCGGCGGCCGGGTCACGGTCGGCGAGCGGCTCACCCCCACGCGCGAGGGCACCGTCAACGGCCTGGCCGTCTCGCCCGAGGGCAGCATCGCCTACGGGCGGATGACGGACGAGGCGAGCTACGTGGGCACCCTGGAGCGCGAATGGCCCACCAACGGCTACGGCCTCCAATGGCTGGACACCAGGACGCTCGCGCTCCCCTCGCACAACACACCGGGAAACACCCTGGCCACTCTCGACGTCGGCACGGGTGCGATCCGAGGCGTCGCCGCCCCGGCCGTGCACGAGCTCACCCGCCCGCTCCGGGTCCTTCCCGGTGGGCGGCAACTGCGCGCCCTCGGCTGGCCGGTCCGAGCGCTCGTCCTGCACGAGGGGACCCGGCTGATCAAGAATGTGCTCACGCTCGACTGCGGCCACATCGAGTCGCTCGCGCTCGCCCCGACCGGCCGCCACCTGCTGGTCGGCGTCGACAGGGAGGCCGACGAGATAGACAGGTCGCCCCTGGCCGGACTGCCGCCGTGTGGCGGCGCCGCCGCCCAGATTCTGCGTCTCGACCTCGAATCGGGCGAGATCCGAGTCGTTCCCGGCCGGCAGGAGCCCTACGTCCAGGCGTGGTGACCGTCCTGCCGCCATGCGAGTCCGCTCCTCGGCGTCAGGGGCACGGGCGTCGCTCGTCACCGGCACCTTCGGCCATTTCAGCGAGTCCACCGTCTCGGCCGAGAGGATCATGCGGGCCGTCTTCGGCCACGGTGTGCTCTGCATCGTGCCGGCCAACCTCGCGCTCGCGATCATCCTGGCCTTCCAGCGTGTCCACGCCGCCCCGTTGACAAACTATGCTTTTCCTACATAGTTAGTGGGTAAACGTAAGGAGGAGCACGTGACCGCTCCCGCACACATCCCACACGGGCGGCCGCGCAGGAGAGCGCACCTCGCGGCGCACTTCCCCGGCGTCGACAACACGACCGTCTGGTCCGGCCCCCGCTCCGGCAGCCAGCTCGACTTCACCTCCTTCCGTCACCTCGCGCGTACGGCGGAGCGCCGCAGATTCGACCTCCCCTTCCTCGCGAAAGGGCTGCGGCAGCGGGAGCCCTGCGAACCGGCTCGGCGCCCGGCGACCCTCGATCACCTCAGCGAGGGCGGGGCGGCCTGGAACGTGGCGACCACCTCGGACGCCGAACCTCCGCCGCAGCGGCTACCTCGACAGGTCGGAGCCCTGCACGAGGACCGAGGAGTTCGTGCGGGTGGCCCGCGAGCCGCCTCGGCCTGCCCCCGTCCCGCGGACCGATCCTCCGAGAGGTGGACGACCACGTGAAATTCCTCGCCATCACCCTCATCGCGCACGGGCCCGACCCGTTGACCGGCCGGACCGCGTCCACCACCGAGCGGTTCCGGGAGGTCGTGGACACCGCCGTGCTCGCCGAGGAGCTGGGCTTCGACGGCTTCGGAGTGGGGGAGCGGCACGAGCGGCCCTTCATCTCCTCCTCCCCGCCGGTCGTGCTCAGCCACATCGCCGCTCGGACCTCCCGCATCCGGCTGTTCACCGCGGTCACCACACTCAGCCTGCTCGACCCCGTGCGGGCGTACGAGGACTACGCGACGCTCGACCACCTGTCGGGCGGCCGCCTCGAACTGATCATCGGTAAGGGGAACGGATCGGCCCAGGCGCGGCTCTTCCACGTCACGCCCGAGGACCAGTGGGACCGCAACCGGGAGGCGTACGAACTGTTCCGCAGGCTGTGGCGGGAGGACAAGGTCACCTGGGAGGGCCGCTTCCGGCCGTCCCTCACGGAGGCGGAGACCTGGCCACGCCCGTTGCAGCGGCCCATCCGCATCTGGCACGGCAGCGCCACCAGCAAGGACTCGGTCGATCTGGCCGCCCGCTACGGCGACCCGCTGTTCTCGGCCAACGTCACCAACCCCATCGAGCCGTACGCCGAACTGGTCGACCACTACCGCGAACGCTGGGCGCACTACGGGCACGACCCGGCCGGCACGCTGGTGGGCGCGGGCAGCGCCGGCTTCTACGCGGCGCGCACCTCCCAGGAGGCGATCGCGACCTACCGGCCGATCTACGAGGCCCGCGTCGCGCTGTTCCGCAGGGCGGGCGTGGAGCCGGTCTTCCACTCGCTGGAGGACGCCATCGAGCGCGGGTCGATCCTCGTCGGCAGCCCGCAGCAGATCGTCGACAAGGTCCTCCGTTATCACCAGCGGCTCGGACACGAGGTCATGCACATCGGCGCGGACGCCGACGGCCTGACCCGGGCGCAGCACCGGACGGCTCTGGAGCTGTTCCAGAGCGACATCGCGCCCGTGCTGCGCGAGGAGATCCCGAGCCGGCCGTTCCCCGCCCCGCCGGACACTCCGCGCGGCGCCGCCGTGCCTCCGCACGACACCGCCCGAGCCTCGCGGAGCGGCGTCACGCCCGCCCAGACAACCGCTGCGCAGAGCACCGCCACGCAGAGCACCGCCACGAGCAATGGAGTACCGGCATGAGCGTCCCGCGATCGGCAGCACAACCGGCACCACGGCCGGACCCCCAACCGGCCGGCCGCCCGGTTCCCCTGTCGATCCTCGACCTGTCCCCGATCCCGTCCGGCGGCGGCGCGGCGGACGCGCTGCGCAACAGCATCGACCTCGCCCGCAACGCCGAACGCCTGGGCTACCTCCGCTACTGGGTGGCCGAGCACCACTTCGCGGCCGGCGTCGCGAGTTCGGCCCCGGCGGTGCTCATCGGTTTCATCGCGGCCGCGACGAGCCACATCAGGGTGGGCTCCGGCGCGGTGCAGCTCGGCCACCAGACGCCGATCGCGGTGGTCGAGCAGTTCGGGCTGATCGACGCGCTTCATCCGGGCCGGCTCGACCTCGGGCTCGGCCGTTCCGGGCAGCGCAGGGCCGAGATCGTGGCGGAGGCCCATCAGACTCCCCAAGGCGCCCAGGCCCCACAAGGCGCCCTGGCCGCCACGGCCGCCGCGCCGCGTGAGTCCCGCGTGGTGGACGGGCTGCTGATCCCGCCCGCGTTCTCCTTCGCGGAGGTCGCCCGCTCTCCGCGGCTCGCCCTCCAGGCCGCGCTGCTGCAGCAGCCGGGCGCGCGGACCCCCGACTTCGCCGATCAGGTGGACGAGGTCATCGCCTTCATCGAGGGCACCTACCGGTCGCGGGACGGGATCGAGGCGCACGCCGTACCGGGCGAGGGCGCCGAGGTGGAGCTGTGGATCCTGGGCAGCAGCGGCGGGCAGAGCGCACGGGTGGCGGGGGAGCGCGGACTGCCGTTCGCCGCCAACTACCACGTCAGCCCGTCGTCGGTGCTGGAGGCCGTGGAGGCGTACCGGGAGGCGTTCATCCCCTCCAAGGCGCTGTCCGAGCCGTACGTCGTCGTCTCCGCGGACGTGGTCGTGGCCGAGGACGACGCGACGGCCCGGGAGCTGGCCAAGCCGTACGGCCTGTGGGTGCGCGGCATCCGCACGGGCCAGGGGGCGATCCCCTATCCGACACCGGAGGAGGCGGACGCCCACGTCTGGAGCGACGCCGACCGGGAGCTGGTGGCCGACCGCGTGGACACCCAGTTCGCGGGCTCTCCGGAGACGGTCGCGGAGCGGCTGCGCGTGCTCCAGCGGGTCACGGGCGCCGACGAACTGCTCGTCACCACGATCACGCACCGGCACGCCGACCGGGTCCGCTCCTACGAGCTGCTCGCGGAGGCGTGGCAGGCGGGACGCGGGCCGGGGGCGGGGTCGTGACCGTCTCCGACCTCCGCGCGCCGGAGCTGGAGCGGGAGGACCCGCCGCTGCGGGTGGTGACCGCGCGGCGGCGGCTGCGCCTGGTCGCCGTGCTCGTGGTGCTGGTGCTGCTCGCGATGGCCGGCAACGCGCTCGTCACCAATCCCGCCTGGGAGTGGGAGGTGGTGGGGGAGTACCTGTTCGCCCCGTCGGTGGTGCGCTCGGTCGCGCTGACGCTGGAGCTGACCGCGCTGGCGATCGTCTTCGGCTTCCTCCTCGGCACGCTGCTCGCGCTGGCGCGGCTGTCGCCCAACCGCCTGCTGTCGAACGTCGCCAGAGGCTACGTGTGGGTGTTCCGGTCGGTGCCGCTGATCCTTCAGCTGCTGTTCTGGTACAACCTCGCGCTGCTCTACCCCCGGCTGACGTTCGGCGTCCCGTTCGGCCCGTCGTTCTTCGGCATCGGGACGATGGACCTGATCGGCCCGCTGACGGCGGCCGTGCTCGGTCTCACCCTGCACGAGGCGGCGTACGCGGCGGAGATCGTGCGGGGCGGGTTGCTGTCGGTCGACCACGGCCAGCGCGAGGCGGCCGCCGCGCTGGGCATCCCGCCCGTACGGCGGCTGCTGCGGATCATCCTGCCGCAAGCCATGCGGAGCATCGTGCCGAACGCGGGGAACCAGGTCGTCGGGCTGGTGAAGGGTACCTCGGTCGTCTACATCATGGCGCTGCCCGAGCTGTTCTACCAGGTCCAGGTGATCTACAACCGCAACGGCAGGGTCATGGCCCTGCTCCTGGTCGCGGCGATCTGGTACCTGATCCTGACCACCGTGCTGTCGGTGGCGCAGCACTACGTGGAGCGGCACTACGGCAGGGGCCACCGGTGAGCGCGGCCGGGACGGACACCGCCATGGTGGAGCTGCGGGGTGTGCACAAGAGCTTCGGCTCTCTCCACGTGCTGCGCGGCGTGGACCTGAGCGTGGGCCGGGGCGAGGTCGCGGTGATCGTGGGTCCTTCCGGCTCGGGCAAGTCCACCCTGCTCCGCACGATCAACCACCTCGAGAAGGTGGAGCGCGGCTCGGTGCGGGTGGACGGCGCGTTGCTGGGCTACCGCAGGGTCGGCGACCGCCTGTACGAGCTGCCGGAACGCGAGATCCTGCGCCAGCGCACCGCGATCGGGTTCGTCTTCCAGGCGTTCAACCTCTTCCCCCACCTCACCGTGAGGCAGAACGTCACCGAGGCGCCGCTGTCGGCGCAGCGCAGGCCGCGTGCCGAGGTCGAGGCGCTGGCCGCGCACCTGCTCGACCGCGTGGGCCTGGCCGACAAGGCGGAGGCGTACCCCGCGACGCTTTCGGGCGGGCAGCGGCAGCGGGTCGCGATCGCGCGGGCGCTCGCGCTCGAACCCAAGCTGCTGCTGTTCGACGAGCCGACCTCCGCCCTCGACCCCGAGCTCGTGGGTGAGGTCCTGGAGGTCGTCAAGGACCTCGCCCGCAGCGGCACCACCATGATCGTCGTCACTCACGAGCTGGGCTTCGCCCGAGAGGTGGCCGACACCGTCGTCTTCATGGACGGCGGCCGGATCGTCGAGCACGGCCCGCCCGCCCAGGTGCTGGACGATCCCCGCCACGAACGGACCCGCGCCTTCATCGGCAAGGTCCGCTGACCTCCCTTCCGACCAATAGGAGACACACGTGCACGCCACAGCCCGGCGGGCCCGCGTCCTGCCCGCCCTCGTCCTCCTGCCCGCACTGGCCGGCCTGGTCGCGGCCTGCGGGACGGATCCGTCCGACGGCACCGCCGGTGATCGGCCGCCGGCCGCGGCGCCCGCCACCGGTGCCGGTCCGAACCTCGGCCCGGACCAGAACAGGATCCGCGCGGAGAAGGTGCCCGCGATCGCCGCCGAGGTGCCCGCGGCCGTCGCGGCCGACGGCGCGCTCACGGTCGGCTTCAGCGCCGACGGGGCGCCGCCGCTCGCGTTCCCCGCGACCGACGACACCACGCTGATCGGGGTCGAGACCGACATCGCCCAGCTCGTGGCCGACGTGCTGGGGCTGCGCCTCGACGCGCGAACGAGCTCCTGGGAGAACCTGTTCCTCGCGGCGAAGTCGGGCAAGTACGAGGCGGTCCTCAACAACGTCACGGTCACCGAGGAGCGCAAGGACGTCTACGACTTCGCCACCTACCGCGTCGACCAGCTCGCCTGGCAGGTGCCTGAGACGAGCCCGATCAAATCGATCACCAAACCCGCCGACATCGCGGGTCTGCGGGTGTCGGTCGGTGCCGGGACCAACCAGGAGAAGATCCTGCTCGACTGGGACCGGCAGAACAGGGCGGCCGGCCGGAAACCGGCCGAGATCCAGTACTACCAGAAGTACGGCGACGTGCTGCTGGCGCTCAAGTCGGGGCGCATCCAGGCGTACTTCGGGCCCAACCCCACGATCGCGTACAACATCGCGGTCAGCGGCGGATCGCGTGTCGCGGGCACCTACTCGGGTGCGGGGCCGGACCTGCAGGGCCTGATCGCGGCGATGACGAAGAAGGGGAACGGCCTGGTCAAGCCCATCAACGAGGCACTGAACACGGTGATCGCCAACGGCAGGTACCTGGAGGTGCTGAAGCGGTGGGGCCTCGCCAACGAGGCCGTCCCCAAGTCGCAGATCAACCCTCCGGGCCTGCCCAGGCAGGCCGCGTGAGCGCGAGCGCGGGGGAGCACGGCCGCACCGGCGGGGGCGTGCCCGGCGACGAGGCGCCGGCTCACGGGGCGCCGGACTACGCGGTTACGGACTACGGGGCGCCGGACTGTGCGGTTACGGACTACGCGGTGCGCCATGTCGGGGTCGGCGATCCCGAGGCGGAACCGCTGCTGCGCGGCCTCAGTGTGGAGTACACGGCCCGGTACGGCGCCAACGACGAGCTCGCCCGCTTCCCTGCGCACGAGTTCGCCCCGCCGCACGGGGCGTTCCTGGTCCTCGTCGCCGGCGGCGAGACCGTCGCGGGCGGCGCGTTCCGCAGGTACGACGCGGTCACGGCGGAGCTGAAGCGCATCTGGTCCCACCCCCGCCATCGGCGGCGAGGACTCGGCCGGGCCGTGGTGCGCGCCCTGGAGCGAGAGGCGGCCGCGCGCGGGTACCACCGGGTCTACCTCACGACCGGCCCCCGCCAGCCGGAGGCGGCGGCGCTCTACCTGGCCGCCGGATACACGCCGCTGTTCGATGTGGACGATCGTCCCGTCAACGGCCCCCTTCCCTTCGTCAAGGACCTCTCCGGCGCCGCGGTTCGTGGTGAGCCGGTGCCGGAGGCCGGAGCGTTCCACGCGGGCACAACAGGAGGACCACTTTGAAGGTCATCAGGGGCGTGCTGCCTCTCGTTCTCGTGGCGGCCCTGGCCGGGTGCGGCTCCCAGACGCCGGCCGCGCCGGCCGGCGGCACCTCGCTCACCTGGGCCGTCGAGACCGAGCCCATCACGTTCAACCCCCATCAGTGGGCGCAGAACAAGGCCAGGCTGCTGGTGTTCGACCAGTTCGACGCGCTCCTCGCGCGCGGCGAGGACGGGTCGTTCGTCCCGTGGCTCGCCCGGTCGTGGCGGGTCTCCGACGACGGGCGCACCTACACCTTCGAGCTGCGCGACGACGTCACCTTCCAGGACGGCACGAAGTTCGACGCGGCGGCGGTGAAGGCGAACCTGGACAAGCTACGCGAGCCCGGCTACAACCCGACGGTCGCCGCCATCCAGTTGCACGCCTTCGACAGGGCGGAGGTACTCTCGCCCACCACGCTCGAAATCCGGCTCAAGGAGCCGGACGGGCTGTTCCTCGACTTCCTCGCCTCGCCGTACGCCGGGCAGGTGTCCCCGAAGTCCCTCGGGGAGGCCAAGGACCTCAAGGCCGGCGGCCCGGACGTGGTCGGGACCGGCCCGTTCATCCTCGACCGGTACGTGAGGGGCCAGGAGGTCCACTACCGGCGCAACCCCCACTACAACTGGGCGCCGCAGGGCAGAACGCACCAGGGGCCGGCGTACCTGTCGGAGATCACCTATCGTTTCCTGCCGCAGGCGGCCGTCCGGGCCGGCGCGCTCACCTCCGGGCAGGTCCAGGTGGTCGAGGGCGTGGCGGCCACGGACATCCAGGCGATCAAGCAGGACCCGGCCCTGTCCTTCCGGTCGGCGCTCAACTCCGGCACGGCGTTCTCCTACTACTTCAACACCTCCCACCCGCCCTTCGACGACAGGCGGGTGCGGCAGGCGTTCCGGGAGGCCGTCGACCTCGACGCCGTGCTGGCCTCCGTCTATCAGGGCACCGCCACGCGGGCGTGGAGCGTCGTCGGCAAGACCAGCCCCTTCTACGACCCGACCCTGGAAAGGACGTACGGCGGGGACGCCGCGAAGGCGAACGCGCTGCTCGACGCGGCGGGCTGGACCGGGCGCGACGCCGAGGGCTACCGGACGAAGGACGGCAAACGGCTGACGGTCCGCTCGGTGGCGTCGGCGCCGTTCGTCCGCGACCGCAGGGACATCCTGGCCCAGGCCATCCAGGCGCAGGTCAAGCAGACGGCGGGGATCGACTTCCAGGTGAAGATCGTGGACCAGGGCTCGGCGCAGAAGGCGCTCGACGACGACGCGTACGAGATCTTCGAGAACTCGCGCGGCGACTCCGACGTCGGGGCCGCGCTCAACCTCATCCTGCCGAAGGGCGGCGCGATCAACCGCACCCACTACGACGACGCCCGGCTCGACGGATGGCTCGCCAGGGCGTCGGCGAGCTCCGACGCCGCCGAGCGTAAGGCGCTGTATGCCAAGGTCCAGCGGAAGGTGGTGGCCGACGAGGCTGTCGTCTTCCCCGTCTACGTCCCCTCTGACCAGATCGCCGCGAGCAGGAACGTGCAGGGCCTGGGCTTCGATCCGGTGTCCGGGACGCCGCGCGACGCCTACGACGTGCGGATCGCGGCATGACAGCGGCAGTGCCGGCCCGGCAGCCCACCGATCCGCCGCCCACGACATCGCCTCCCGGAGCCCGGGCGTCCGTGACACAGGCATCCGTGACACAGGCATCCGTGACACCGGCGCCCGTGACACCGCCGTCCGCGACATCGCTCTCCGGGACCCGGCCGCCCTCGCGGCGGCGTGCGACCCTGCGCGCGCCCGCCTGGCTGAACGCGCCGGTGCGGAGGCTCGTCTCGGCCGTGGCCGTGCTGTGGGCGGCCGCCACGACCGCGTACGGCGCCCTGCTGCTGGCGCCGGGCGACACCGTCGACATCCTCGTGGGCGACGGCGCGGACACGCCGCAGATCCGCGCGCAGATCACCGCGGAGTGGGGGCTGGACCGCCCCGAGGCCGTGCGCTACCTGAGCTACATCGGCCGTCTGCTGCACGGCGACCTCGGCCGTTCCTACCAGTTGCAGCGTGACGTCGGCGAGGTGCTGGCCGGGCAGGTGGGGCCGACGGTACGGCTGACCCTGGCGGCCGCCGCCGTCGGCGTGGTGCTGGCGCTGGTCCTGGCGGTGGCGACGGCGGGCAGGTCTGCCTGGCCGCGCCGGATCGTCTCCGCCGCCGAGCTGGTGGCGGTGTCGGTGCCGCAGTTCGTGATCGGCATCGTGCTGCTGTTCGTGTTCTCGTTCTCGCTCGGCTGGTTCCCCGTCTCCGGCGCGGCCGACCCGCAGGCGCTGGTCCTTCCCGCGCTGGCGCTCGGCCTGCCTGTCGCCGGCGTGCTCGGGCAGGTGCTGAGGGAGGGCCTGGAACGCGCGCTCGAGCAGCCGTTCGCGGTGACGGCGCGCTCGCGCGGCCTCAGCGAGCGGGCCGTGGTGGCCCGGCACGCACTGCGGCACGCGCTCCTTCCCGCCGTCACCCTCACCGGCTGGTTCACCGGCGTCCTGCTCGGCGGGGCCGTCATCACCGAGGCACTCTTCGGCCGTCCGGGGCTCGGCCGGGTGACCATGCAGGCCGTCAGCGGCAAGGACATGCCGGTCGTGATGGCCGTCGTCATCCTGTCCGCGGCGGTGTACGTCACGATCAGCGCCCTGCTCGACCTGGCCTACCGGCTCATCGACCCCCGGCTCAGGAGCATCTGATGGCCGTCGCCGCCCCCGCCCTCAGGCCGGGCGCCCGCCCGCGTCCCGGCCTCGTCCTCGCCCTGCTCGTGCTGGCCGTCCTGGTCGTCGCCGTCGCGGCGCCCGGCCTGGTCACCGGGGCCGATCCGCTGGCGGCCGACCCGCTGCGGGCGCTGGCCCCGCCCGGCGCGGGCCATCCACTCGGCACCGATCACCTCGGCCGCGACGTGTTCGCCCGCGTCGTGTACGGCGCCAGGCACTCGCTCGGCATCGGGGTCCTCGCCACCGCGCTCGCGGTGGGCGCGGGCTCGCTGCTCGGCCTGGCCGCCGGGCTGGCGGCCCGCCTGGCGGGCGAGGCGCTGGCCCGCCTGTTCGACGTGCTGTCGACCTTCCCCGAGCTGCTGCTCGCGCTCCTGGTGATCGCGATCACCGGCCCCGGCACGTGGAACGTCGTCGCCGCGATCGGGATCGCCCAGATCCCCACGTACGCGCGGGTGGTCCGGGCGCAGACGTTCGTCGTGCGCCGCTCCGGCTACGTCGAGCAGGCGGTGACCTTCGGCCACTCGCGGGCCCGCGTCGTCGCGCGGCACGTGCTGCCGGGCGTCGTCGGGCCGGTCCCCGTGCTGGCCACGATGGGGCTCGGCCAGGCCGTCATCGCCACGTCCGGCCTCAGCTTCCTCGGCATGGGCCCCCAGCCGCCCGCCCCCGAGTGGGGCGCGATGCTGGCCGAGTCGCGCGACTACCTGCGCGTGGCGTCGTGGGTGGCCTTCGCGCCCGGGGTGGCCCTCACCCTGTCGGTCGTGTGCCTCACGGTCGCCGGGCGGCACCTCCAGCGGCGTTTCGAGGGAAGGACACCATGACAGAGCTCGCGATCACCCGCACCGACTCCGCGCCCGCCCCCGGCCCTGCCGCCACTGCGCCGCTCGTCGCGGTGGAGGACCTGCGGGTCTCTTTTCCCACCGCCGGTGTCGAGGCCGTACGCGGGCTGTCGCTGTCGATCGCGCCGGGGGAGTGCGTCGCCCTGGTCGGCGAATCGGGGTCGGGCAAGAGCGTCACGGCCCGCGCCCTCATCGGCCTGGCGGGCCCGGGCGCGCACGTGCGGGCGTCGGCCTTCCGCGTCGGCGGCGGCGACGCCCTGACCTTCGGCCCACGCGAGTGGCGCCGTCTGCGCGGGCGGTTCGCCGGGCTGGTCCTGCAGGACGCCCTGGTCTCGCTCGACCCGTTGCGGACCGTGGGGGCCGAGATCGCCGAGGTGCTGGCCGAGCATGACGTGGTGCCCCGCCCGCAGCGCCCGCAGCGCGTCCGGGTGCTGCTGGAGGCGGTGGGCGTGCCCGACCCCGAGGTTCGCATGCGGCAGCACCCGCACCAGCTTTCCGGCGGATTGCGGCAGCGGGCCCTGATCGCCTCCGCCATCGCCGCCGAGCCCGAGCTGATCATCGCGGACGAGCCCACCACCGCCCTCGACGTGACCGTGCAGGCTCAGATCCTGCGGCTGCTCGCGGACCGGAAGGCGGCGGGGACCGCGCTGCTGATGATCAGCCACGACCTCGCCGTGGTGGCCGCGGTCGCCGACCGCGTCCTGGTCATGAAGGACGGCCTGGTGGTCGAGGAGGGTCCGGCGCGGGAGGTGCTGACGGCTCCGCGACACGAATACACCCGGACCCTGCTGGCCGCCGTGCCCTCCGCGTCCCCCCGGCCCTCCGCGTCTCCCGTGCCTTCCATATCTCCCCGGTCTTCCGGGTCTCCCGTACCCTCCGCGTCTTCCTCGCCGGCCGCCTCCGCAGTGCCGCGCCGGCCGCGACGCTCCACCGGGGCCGGCCCGCGCGGCCCGGTGCTCACCGCCACCGGGCTGTCGGTCGCGTACGGCCCGCGCAGGGCCGTGGACGACGTCTCCTTCCATCTCCAGGCGGGGGAGACGCTCGGCGTCGTCGGCGAGTCGGGGTCGGGCAAGACGACCCTCGCCCGGCTGGTCCTCGGACTGCTCGCGCCGGACGCGGGTGAGGTGACCCTGCGGGGCGGCCCGTGGAGCGGCCTGCCTGAGCGGGAGCGGCGCCCCCTCCGCCCGGCGGTCCAGGTGATCGCGCAGAACCCGCTGGACTCCTTCGACCCGCGTCACACGGTCGGCCGCCTGGTCGCCGACCCGCTCTCCGCGCTGCCGAGGGGGCGGCGCGGAGAGCGGGCGGCCGAGCTGCTGGGCAGGGTCGGCCTGCCGCCCGAACTGCTCGGCCGGCGTCCGCGGGAGCTGTCCGGCGGCCAGCGGCAGCGCGTGGCCATCGCCCGGGCGCTCGCGTTACGGCCCGAGGTGCTGATCTGCGACGAGCCGGTCTCCGCCCTCGACGTGTCGATCCAGGCCCAGGTGCTCGACCTGCTGGCCGGGATCCAGGCCGAGGACGGGACGGCGTTGCTGTTCATCTCCCACGACCTGGGAGTGGTCCGCCATCTGAGCCACCGGGTCCTGGTCATGAAGGACGGCCGCGTGGTGGAGGAGGGGGACGCCGGTGAGGTCTTCCACCAGCCCCGGCACCCGTACACCCGGGAGTTGCTCGCGGCGGTGCCCCGGCTTCCCGAAGTGGACGAAAGGCGGCGGTTGACAACCTGAGGCATCCTCAGGTTGACTTCGGTGAACCTGAGGAAACCTCCGGATATCCCCCTTTGTGAAGGAGAGGACGTTGGCCGAGGCGATCGCCGTCTCCGTGCACGACACCGCGCCCGTCTGGCGTGGCGACACCGCGGGCGACGCGCTGCGCCGTTCCGTCCACCTGGCCCAGGCCGTCGAGGCTCTGGGATACCGGCGCTACTGGGTGGCCGAGCACCACAACACGCCCGCGCTGGCGACGTCGAGCCCGGCCGTGCTCGCCGGGTCCATCCTCGCGGCGACCTCCGCCATCCGCGTCGGCTCCGGTGCGGTGCTGCTGCCCAACCACTCGCCGTACGCGGTGGCCGAGCAGTTCGGCGTGCTGGCCGGGCTCCACCCGGGCCGGGTCGACCTCGGGCTCGGCCGTGCCTCCGGCGGGTCGGGGGAGGCCGCGGCCCGTCTCGGCGACCCACGCCGGCTCGACTTCGGCGACGCGCTGCGCGAGCTGGGCGAGTACTTCTCCGGCGGCAGCGGCGGCGTGCGCGCGATTCCCGAGCCGGGCGTCCCGCCCGAGATCTGGCTGGTCGGGTCCAGCGCCTCCAGCGCAGCCGCCGCCGGCCGCCTCGGCCTGCCGTACGTGTACGCGCACGCGATCGTGGGCGGCGGGGCGCCGGAGGCGCTGGAGGCGTACCGGCGGGCGTTCCGGCCGTCGGCGGCCCTGGCCGGGCCGCACGCCTGCGTCGCGGTGATCGCGGTCGCGAACGACAGCGACGAGCGCGCGCACCGGCTCGCCGCCTCGTTCGTGTACGGCCAGATCCTCATGCGCACGACCGACCCGGCCACCGTGCTGCCGACGGAGGAGGAGACGGCCGCCCACCGGTTCACCGCGGCCGAGGAGCGGTTCCTGCACGAGAAGATCGGCCCGCAGTTCGTCGGCGATCCCGAGCGCATCGCCCCCCGCCTCGGCGCATTTCTGCGCCGCACCCGCGCCGACGAACTGTTCGTGCTCACGCAGGTGCCCGACCATCTGGCCAGGATCCGTTCCTACGAACTGATCGCCAAGATCGTCTCGTCTCTGTAGTCGTGCGGTGCCGCTGGAGGACGGGCGGCGGCGGGCGGCGCGGCGAGGGTCAGTCGTCGCGGGTGGTGATGCCCTCCAGGACCAGTTGCAGGAAGCGCGTGCTGCCGTCTCTGCCGGAGGCGGCCTGCTCACGCACCCAGGCCGCGCCGCTGAGGAGGTCGAACAGCTCCTCCGGCGTGAGGTCGGGCCGCACCCTGCCGGCCGCCTGGGCGGCGCGCAGCAGGTCGGCGCCGCTGCGGTGCATCGCGCTGCACATGGCGTGGGAGGGGGTGCCCTCGTCGTACATGCTCTGGGCGAGGATGCCGACCAGGCCGCGGAAGGTGCTGAAGTGCACGACGGCCTCGCGCATCCACGCGGTCAGGGCGTCGAGAGGGTCGGGTCCGGCGGTCAGTCGTTCGGCGTGGGCGACGAGGTTCTCCAGGCCGTCGCGGGTGGCGGCCTCCACGAGTGCGGCGCGGGTGGGGAAGTGCCGGTAGAGCGTGCCGATGGCGACGCCCGCCTGGCTCGCGATGTCCTCCAGCGAGGCGTCGGCGCCGGAGGCCTCGAACGCCTTGCGCGCGGCGGCGAGGATGGCGTCGTAGTTGCGCCGGCCGTCCGCGCGCTTCGGGCGCTGGGCGATGTAGGGCTTGGCGTCCACCGGTACCTCCGCTTGACATCCTGAGGGTGCCTCAGCTTAAATTGCGGCCAATCAACCTGAGACGACCTCAGTATAAGTGCGCGCTCTAACCTGAGGCGGCCTCGCCCTAGAGGGGGTTTCATGACCACCGAAAGCGCCTCCGGCGACGTTTCGGCCGGGGTGCCCCGGGACGTCCCCGGCCGTACGCGGGCCCTCATGCTCGCCGCGATCGTCGGCGCCGAGTTCATGCTCCAGCTCGACGGCACGATCGTGAACGTCGCGCTCCCGGCCCTGCAGTCCGACCTGCACCTGACGGTGGCAGGGGGATCGTGGGTGCCGAACGGGTTCTTCCTCGCCTTCGGCGGACTGTTGTTGTTCGCCGGCCGTCTCGGCGACGTGCTGGGACACCGCAAGGTCTTCCTCGCCGGAGTCGGCCTGATCGTGGCGGCCTCCCTGGTCGCCGGCCTCGCGCCGAACCTGGAGGTGCTGCTCGCCGGGCGGGTCCTGCAGGGCGCGGGCGCCGCGATCGCCGGCCCCACCGGCCTGGCACTGCTGGCGATCGTCTTCCAGGGCGAGCGGCGGCAGCGGGCCTTCGGGCTCTACTCCACGGTGACCGGGCTCGGCGCCTCCGCGGGAATGGTGCTCGGCGGCCTGCTCACCTGGGCGGGAGGCTGGCGCTGGAGCCTGCTGGTCAACGTGCCTATCGGGCTGGTCATCATGGTGCTCGCCGCCCGTGTCCCCGGTAAGTCCAGTGCTCCTGGTATGCCTCGTGTTCTGGGTATGCGCAGCGCGCTGCTGAGCACCGCCGCTCTCGGCGCCGCTGTGTACGGCCTGGTCCACGCCGCGGAGCGGGGCTGGGGCGACCGCTGGACGCTGACGGCGCTCGGCGCCGCGGTCGTGCTGGCCGCCGTGCTGCTGCTGGTGGACCGGCGGGCCGCGGAGCCGCTGCTGCCCCCGGCGGTCTTCGCGGGCCGCGAGAGGGCCGGCGCCTTCCTGAGCCTGCTGCTGCTCGCCGCCGTCCTCACCGGCTTCCTGATCTACCTGGTCCAGTATCTCCAGGGCGTACTCGGCTTCAACGCGCTGCAGAGCGGCCTGGCCATCCTGCCGTTCGGCCTGGCGCTGCTCGTCAGCACCCAGCTGCTCACCAAACACATCGCGAAGGCCGGACTCGAGACCCGCGCGGTGCTCGGCCTGGTGGTCGTGCTGGCCGGGGTGGCGTGGCTGACCCGGCTCGACGGCGGCAGCGTCTACGCGGTGGACGTGCTTGCGGCCCTCGTGGTGATGGGGCTGGGCGTCGGCGTGGCGATCATTCCACTCAACATGATCGTGCTGACCACCGTTCCGGCGGAGTACGCCGGAGTCACCGCGGGAGTGCTGCAGACCGCGCTCACCATCGGGGGCTCGCTCGGCCTTGCCACGATGCTGATTCCGCTCGGCACGGGGAGTCTCGCCGAGGCCATCTCCTCGGTGTTCGCCTGGGCGTGCGGCGCGCTGGTGATCGCCCTGGTCGTGGCCCTGGTCTTCTGGTACCGCCCCCGAAGGCGAGGAGCCACCCCCGTCGCGGGGAGCTGACGGGGTCGTCCGGGCAGGCCGGCGCGCCCGGCCTGCCCGGAACAACATCGGGTGGTGTCCTGCCTTCGGGTCAGGTCTGGTTGAACAGCGAGAGGGTCAGGGTGGAGTGGTACTCGCCGGCGGCGACGTCGACCGGGGTGCGCAGGGCGAGGTCGGCGTTGACCTTCGAGGTGCCGATCTCGTCGGAGGAGTTGGCGGTCGACACCAGCAGCTCCTGACCCTGCAGACCCACCTGGGGGGCTCCAGTGCCGTCGGAGATGACACTGGAGACCGGCTCACCGGCCGACACCGCCCCGGTGGAGGAGTCGCTCAGCAGACGCGGCTTCCATCCCAGGTACTGCGGGCCGATGGTCTTGGCCGGGTCGTCGGAGGCGACGAACTGGCTCGACTGGCCCACGACCGCCCAGAACTCACCGGCGGGGATGTCCTCGGGGTTGCGGGTGTCGGACACCGTGACCGTCGGCAGGGTGCCGGTGAACTGACGGGCGGCCGCGTCGGAGCCGTTCTCCGTCAGGGACACCCCGTTGTTGTCGGCCACCGTCATCGACAGCTGACCGGGCGTGGTCGTGGGCTCGATCTTCACCGACACGTCGATGCCGCTGCCGGGGTTGTCGTCGGCCAGCGCGGGACCGGCCACGCCGGCACCGGCGAGCGCGAGGCCGAGCACGGCCGCGGCGAGCAGCTGCGTGGTCCTGTTGATTCTCATGTTCGCTCCATTTATGGGGGGCGGGGCCGGCCGGCTGTTCGGCCGGCCGGCCCTGGCGTGCGATGGCGGTGTCCCCGGCGCGTGAGCGATGGTCACCGCCGACGCGGTCAGCGATCGGCCGGGGACGCCCCTGGTGTCGTCAGCAGCTGGCCGCGGTGTAGGCGGCGTCGTAGGTCGAGGTGACCTGCTTGCCGCCGATCGTCGCGGTCGCCGTCACGGTGACCTTGCCGGCGTCGATCCGGGGGGCCCGGGTGTTGAAGGACTGGTAGGCCTGCTTGCCCGGAGCCACGTCGGCCACCGTCTTGGTGCCGTACGGCGTGGTCAAAGTGATCGTGGCCGGCACGTCGGAGTCGTTGACGGCCGTGACCGCGAGATACGCCGAGGTGCCGATGCAGCGGGTGGTGGCGGTGACGGTCAGCTTGACCGCGGGGGGCGGCGTGACGGCGTCGAGCGCGACCGCGAAGATGTGCATCGTCGCGACTCCGTTCGCCGCCCGTGCGCTGATGTTGGGCAGGTCGACGCGGGAGATCTCCTTGTTCTGCAGAGCCACGCCCGCGTAGTAGATGGTGGCGGCCGTGTTCTGCCGCTGGTTGTTCGGCCGGTTCTGGTAGGCGGCCACGACGGCGGCGTCGCCCTCCGGCCTCGGCGCGCCGTACCAGTCGGGCGAGCTGAGGGTGAAGGTCTGCCTCGTGCCGTCCTTGTAGACGATGGTGGCCGGGCCGGACACCGCGCCGTAGGTCCCGGTCAGTAGGAAGCCGAGCGTCTTGCCGGTGCCGGTCACCTTGAGGGACTGCCCCGAGGCGATGGCGTTGTCGGGGGTGCCCACCGCGACGTTGGGCCACTTGAAGTTCAGCCCGTTCTTGGTGACGGTGGCCCCGGGGGTGACACCGACCGCCGCCAGCGCCTGGGCGGAGATGCTGGCGCCGTTGCCGTCGATGCTTCCGGGGGCGGTGTTGGTGTCGTCGGTGACACCGACGTTGCTGAAGAGCTCCTCCAGCGTCTTCTCCCCGCCGCCCCACACCTGCACCGTGGCCTTGGTGGACGTGGTCCAGGCCTCGCCCGCCTCGGTGCCGCTGACGACGGCGGTGAGGACCGCGGCGCCGGACGCCGCGCCGGTCGCGGGAGTGAGGGTGAACTCCACCGTGGCCTTCGCGTCCGGCGCCAGGGGGCCCACGTTGGCCTGCGCGGGGGCGACGGTCCACCCCTCCGGTGCCTGGAGGGCCACCGTCGCCGACGCCAGCGACGCCTCGACCGCCCGGACCGTGACCTGAACCTTGGCCCCCTGCCCCGGTGTGACCTCGACGGGCGCGGTCACCGAGACCTTCTGCAGCACGTACGCCCGGTAGGTGTGACCGGCCTGCGCCGTGATCGTGACGGCGTCGGGCTCGGTCTTGTCCACCTTGACCGTGCCGCCGGCGACGTCGACGAGCTTGTGGCGGCCGGTGAAGATGCCGCCGCGCACCTTGACGGCACCGTCGCGGTCGGGGGTGATGAGGTACTCGTCGGCCTGCCCGTCGCTCCAGGCCGCGCCGACGGTGTGGCCGCCGCGGCCCCGCAGGCCCCGCACCTTGCCGTTGCGCCAGGCCTGCGGGAGCGCCGGCAGCACGTGCAGTTCGCCGGTGTGGCTCTGCAGCAGCATCTCGGCGATGCCGGAGGTGGCGCCGAAGTTGCCGTCGATCTGGAACGGCGGGTGCAGGTCGAACATGTTCGGGGCGAGCCTGGCCGGCGTCACGAGGAGACGGACCAGGTCGTGCGCCCGCTTGCCCTCCTCCATCCGAGCCCAGTAGTTGATCTTCCAGGCGAGGGACCATCCGGTGCCGTCGTCGCCGCGCAGCTCCAGCGTGCGCCGGGCGGCCTCGTAGAGCTCCGGGGTGCCGCGCTTGGTGATCTGGTGGCTGGGGTGCAGGCCGTAGAGGTGCGAGATGTGCCGGTGGTTCCGCTCGGTCTCCACCCAGTCGTACAGCCACTCCTGGATGTTGCCGCGCGAGCCGATCTTCATCGGGGGGAGCCGGTCCCTGGCGGCCAGGACCTGCGCCCGGAAGCTCGCGTCCACGCCGAGAACCTCGCTGGCCTCGGCGCAGCCGGTGAACAGGTCGCGCAGGATCTGGTTGTCCATGGTCGGACCGGCGGCCACGCTGACGTTCGCGTGGTGAGGGAGCTCCGGGGAGTTGGACGGGTTCGTGACCAGGTATCCGAGCTTCGGCTCCTCCACGAGCGTGTCGAGGAAGAACTGCGCCGAGCCCTTCATCGCCGGGTAGTTCTTCCTCAGGAACTCGACGTCGCCGGTGAACAGGTAGTGGTCCCAGATCATCGTGGCCAGCCACGCGCCGCCGGTCTGCCACATCCCCCAGAGCGCACCGTCGACGACCGAGGTCGCCCGCCACGCGTCGGTGTTGTGGTGGGTGACCCAGCCGCCGGCGCCGTACTGCACCTGGGCCGTGCGGGCGCCGGTCACCGTGAGGTCCTGGATCATGCTGAACACCGGCTCGTAGCACTCCGACAGGTTCGTGGTGTCGGCGGGCCAGTAGTTCATCGGCAGGTTGGCGTTGATGGTGTACTTCGAGTCCCACTGGGGGCTCATCGAGTCGTTCCAGATGCCCTGCAGGTTGGCCGGCTGGGTCCCGGGCCGCGAGCAGCTGATCAGCAGGTAGCGGCCGAACTGGAAGAGCAGCGCGGAGAACTGCGGGTCGTCGACGGCCCCGTGCTGGGTGATCCGGACGTCGGTCGGCTGGTCGGCCGCGTCGGTGCGGTCCAGTTCGAGCGTCGTCCGCTTGAACAGGGCCTGGTAGTCGGCCACGTGCCGGCTGCGCAGCGCGTCGTAGGCCTTGCTCTGGGCGGCGTCGAGGTGCCGCCGCGCGATGCCCTGGTAGTCGCCGCTGACGTCCTTGTAGTTCACGTAGCTGGAGCCGATGGAGATCAGCAGCGTCACGCTGTCGGCGGCGGACACTTGGAGCGTTCCGCCCGAACTGGTGACGGCGCCGCCCTCGGCGACGGCCTTGGCCAGCGCCAGGAACTTGACCTGGCCGGTGATGCCCTCGAAGTTGCCCGAGACGCCGTCGAGCGCCACCGTGGTGCTGTCCGGGCTGGTGAGCGTCGTGCGCTGGGGGCTGTCGAACGTCGCGCTGAACGTGATCGAGCCGGGCTTGTCGGCGGTCAGACGGATGGCGATGACCTGGTCGGGGGCGCTGGCGAACACCTCGCGCTTGTACCGCACGCCGTTCAGCAGGTAGGTGACGGAGGTGGTGGCGGTGGTGAGGTCGAGCTGGCGGTTGTACTCCGTGAACCCGCTGGTGCCGGGGAACGTCAGCCTGATGTTGCCGACGGTCTGGTAGGCGAGCTGGCCCGCGGGCTTGCCCAGCATGTTCTGGTCGATGAGGGTCTGGGCCTGGCTCCACTGGTCCTCGAAGACCAGGCGCCGGATCTCCGCCAGTGCCGACGCGCCCTTGGGGTTGCTCTGGTCGTATGGCCCGCCGCCCCAGACGGTGTCCTCGTTGAGCTGCAGCCGCTCGGCGTCGACGTTGCCGAACACCATGGCGCCGAGGCGCCCGTTGCCGATCGGGAGGGCGCGGAGCCAGTCCGTGCCGGCGCCCTTGTCGTACCAGAGCGCCATGTCGTTGGCTGCGCGTACCTCCGGGGGCGCCACCGATCCGGCGCGGGCGACCGCCGTCCACTGCATCGGCAACAGCAGGGCTCCGGCTCCGACCGTACCGATCTTCATCAATTGCCTGCGCGACAGGTCTGGCATCTCGCTTCTCCAAGCGCATCGCGGCCTTGCGGACAACCGGCACCCGCGCATGGACGACGAGCTCGCGAACGACGAGACGAGGGGGGTGCGAAGGGGCCGGCGGCTCAACGAGGCTCTGTGTGGGGGGAGTGACCGCAAAGCTACAAAGATTTGATGTATGCGTCAACGGTCGTTATCAAACAGTCCAAAATTGCGCATCTGTAACCGCTTGCGGCGGGAAACATCTAATCTTTGAGCCGGTGGCGCCGCCTGCCGCGGCGTCCGCCGCCACCCGGGGCCGCCGGCCGAGCGGAATACGGTCGGAGCCCCGGGAAGACACCCCCCGCATGAGGCTCCGGCCGGGACCGAGGGAACCCACTGCCATGTCACGCACAGAGGACGTAGTAGACAGCATCAAGCGGATGATCCTCGACGGGGCGCTCCGGCCCGGCGACCGCCTGCCCGTGGAGAAGGACCTCGCCGAGTCGCTGGGAGTCTCGCGCGGCGCGTTGCGCGAGGGAGTGTCGGCCCTGTCGATCCTCGGAATCGTCAGCACCCGGCAGGGTGACGGGACCTACGTCACGAGTCTCGACGCGACGCAGCTGCTGGCTCCGATGGGCTTCGTCGTCGACCTGCACGGCCAGGGCGACCCGCGGCACGTGTACGCCGTCCGGCGTCTGCTCGAATGCGAGGCGGCGCGGATCGCCGCCACCAGGATCACCGATGAAGCGCTCGGCCGGGCGAGGGAACTGCTCGACGAGGCGGCCCGCATGGTCGGCCAGATCGACCACGACCACGAGCGACTCATCGAGATCGACATCGCCTTCCACCGCATCATCGCCGCCCACTCCGACAACCCGGTCATGGTCGGCCTGATCGAGGCGTTCGCCAGGCGGACCGTACGCGGGCGGCTGTGGCGCAGCCGGCACGAGGAGGACGCCGACCGGCGCACCCACGACGAGCACGTGGCGATCTGGACGGCGCTGGCGGCGCGCGATCCCGAACGGGCGCGCATCCGGATGGCCAACCATCTCATCGGGGTCGAGGAGTCCTTGAACCGCCTGCCCGGCGACGGCGACCCGCGCCGGGCAGGGGACCGGTGAGACGCGGCACGCCCTGGGCGCGCGAGCGTGGGGCGGGGTGGGTCAGATCGCGGTGACGGTCCACTGCAGGTTGGTGCTGCCGTCCCAGTTCCACTGCTTGAGGTTCGACCCCGACGCCACGTTGCCGCCGCTGTCCAGGACGAGGCCGGTGGCGACGTTGGTGATCCGCACGTAGCCCGTCGGCGTCGAACCGCCGCCGAGCGCGGGGATCTGACCGTTGAAGGTCAGCTTGACCACGTACGCGGGCGCGCTGAACGGGGCGGTGGACGAGGGCATCGAGACGTGCAGCCCGGAGCCGTCCTGGGTGCGGCCCGGCAGCGTGGTGTACTGGCCCGCCGAGGAGCCGAGCAGCTGCACCGAGGCGAGGTTGCCCAGGTTGATCCGGTTCGAGCCCAGGGTTGTGATGTGCAATGTGCTGCCCGGCCAGCCCAGCACGGTGGCGTACAGGACCGTGTTGTCCTTGCTGCGGGTGAAGCGGATGTCGGTGTTGGTCCCCGCCCGCGGTGTGGTGAAGGAACCGCCGCCCATCTGCGTCGGCCCCTCCCCGTGGACGGCCCAGGCGCGGGTCGAGTAGACGGACTCGCCAAAGCGCTTGAGGTAGTCCCCGATGCCCAGCAGGATCGACCGCTGCCCGGAGGGGATGGTGCCGTCGGCCATCGGGGCGATGTTCAGCAGCATGGTGCCGTTCTCGCTGACCCGGTCGATCAGCGAGTGCAGCATGGTGTTGAGCGAGTAGTAGCCGATGCCGTTGGTGTAGCACCAGCTGGAGCTGGAGATGCTGTCGTCGGTCAGCCAGTAGGGGTTCTGGATGGCGGCCGGGCCGCCGCGCTCGTAGTCGAAGACCTCGCCCCGGGTGTTGAACCCGTCCTTGTACGTCGCGACGACGTCCTTGTTCCAGGCCACCGCCTGGTTGTAGTAGTACGCCAGGAAGGCCAGCCGCCGCGACTCGTCGAGACGGCTGAGGTTGAAGTCCTGCCAGATGATGTCGGGCTGGTAGCCGTCGATGACCTCCTTGATCTTGTCGTACCACAGCTGCTGTTCGTCGGCGAAGCCGAGCTGGCCGTACAGCTTCTTGAGCGAGGCGGAGGACTGGGACGGCACCCACTGGTAGAAGCCGGTGAAGTTGTAGGCGTGGTGCATGGCGACGAGCAGGTTCAGTCCCTTGGCCCGGACGGCGTCGGCGTGTACTCGCAGCAGGTCGAGCCTGGGCCCGGTGGCGACGGAGTTCCACTCGTTGACCCTGCTGTTCCACATCGAGTAGCCGTCGTGGTGCTCGGCCACCGGGCCGGCGAATCGCGCGCCGGCGTCGGCGAACAGCTGCGCCCACTCGCTGGGGTCGAAGTTGCCTCCGGCCGACTTAGCTTCGGCGCGAACTGCACCCAGTTGCCGGCCTTGTCCCGGGCGCCGTTGACGAAGTTGTGGTACGGCCACGCCGCCGGATCACCGTAGACGCTCTTATGGTGGTTGTTCTCGTTCGACCCGTTGTTGTCCATGTTGCGCGGGTACCACTCGTTCGCGAACGCCGGGACGCTGAACACGCCCCAATGGAAGTAGATGCCGAACTTGGCGTCCTGGACGGAACCACTCGGCGGCCGGCGGGTGCCGGTCGACCGACGACCAGCTCGGGCTGTAGCTCTGCGGCCCGGCCGTGGCCCACGCGGGGCCTGCCTTGAGGATGCCGGCGGCCGCGCCGACGCCCGGCGTGATCGCGGATACGACGAGTCCCCGAGGTCGGCGGGAGATCGGGCCGGGCCGGCAGCTCCGCGGACTCCGTGCGCGGCGTCGGCGTTTCCGCATGCCGGTTGGCCTGGTGGCGATCCCGTTCGTGTGTCCGGGCGCACAGACAACCCATGTCTGTGCCGTTGTGGAGCCCTCTGCCGTCGCGGAACGGGTCGTCTGTACGTTTCACGCCCCGGCGGCGGCCGGTGGTGTGGTCACTTGTGGGGGTTGTGTGGTGGTGTCGGTGAGGGTGTGGCCGAGGTTGTCGCGTAGCCAGGTTTCCGTGGTGCTGACGTGCATGAGGGCGGCGGCGTGGGCGAGTGGGGCGTCGTGGTGGGCGAGGGCGTGGTAGATGGCGGCGTGTTCGGCGATGGTGCGGCCGGCGGCGTTCGCTTCGGCGAGGCCGCGCCAGACGCGGGAGCGGAGGGTGCGGCCGGCGATGCCGCCGAGGAGGGCGGCCAGTGATTTGTTGCCGGTGGCGTCGAAGACGGCGCGGTGGAAGGCGTCGTCGTGGTGGTTGAGTGCTTCGACGTCGTTTTGGGCGTCGATCATGGCGTTGAGGTGGCGTTCGACTTCGGTGAGCTGGGCGGGGGTGATGCGGGTGGCGGCCAGTCCGGTGGCGACGGGTTCGAAGAGGCGGCGTACTTCGGTGATTTCGAGGAGGTCGTCGCCGCGCATCATTTCGACGGCGAGGCCGACTCCTTCGAGGAGGAGTGCGGGGGACAGGCTGGTGACGTAGGTGCCGTCGCCTCTGCGTACTTCGAGTACGCGGGTGGTGGCCAGGGAGCGGACGGCTTCTCTGAGGAGGTTGCGGGACAGGCCCAGTTCGGCGGCGAGTTCCTGTTCGGGGGGGAGCCGGGCGCCCGGGGGGAGGGTCCCGTCCTTGATGAGCTGCCTGATGCGTTCGATCGCCTGCTCGGTCAACGACATAGGAGGATTCTGATACCTCCGGGCCAGTGACCTCCACACACCCCACTGTCCGGAGAGCCGGACATGCGCCGTATCTGTCTGCCTCTGAACGCGAGAGCAGGCGATACGTCGGACCCTTCGCAGGCGAGCGCGAGGGATTTTCGTGATTATTCCCTAGGGTCTGGACACTGACCGGGGTTTGGTCATAAAAAGACATCCCATGTCCTGTCAGTGATGAGCCGGCTCCAGGCGAACCTCGCCGGAGTCTGCGGCGCCGTCCGCGGCGGCATGGCACCCGTGGTGCTTGAGAAGGAGAAACGATGGTACGCAGACGGTTCGCGCTCGCCGCGGCCTTGACTTTATCGGGGTGCCTCGCCGTGGCCTGCGGCGGGAACAGCGGGAGTGGCGAGAGCGGCGGCTCCGGCGGCGGTGGCGACGCCGCGGCGAAGCCGGTCATCGGCGTGGACTACCCGCGTTCGGACACCGACTTCTGGAACTCCTACATCAGCTACGTGCCGAAGTCCGCCGGCGAGTTGGGAGCGGACACCAAGACCACCAACTCCCAGAACGACATCGCGAAGCTCACCTCCAACGTGCAGACCCTGGTCGGGCAGGGCGTGAAGGCCGTGGTCATGGCGCCGCAGGACACCGCCGCCGTGGCTCCCACGCTGCAGCAACTCGAGAACAAGAAGATCCCCGCCGTGCTCGTGGACACGCGGCCCGACACGGGGAACGCCTTCATGGTCGTCCGCGCCGACAACCGCGCGTACGGGGAGAAGGCCTGCCGCTTCCTGGGCGAGAAGCTTCAGGGCAAGGGCAAGGTGGTCATGCTGGAGGGCGACCTGGCCTCCATCAACGGCCGCGACCGCACCGAGGCGTTCAACGACTGCATGAAGCAGAACTATCCCGGCATCAAGGTGTTCGGCGAGGCGACGAACTGGGACGGCGCGGTGGCCTCGCAGAAGCTCTCCACGGTCATGACCGCGAATCCGGACGTCAAGGGCGTCTACATGCAGTCGAGCTTCGCCCTCGCGGGCACGCTGCAGGTGCTCAAGCAGCGTGACCTGCTGGTGCCGCCGGACGACCCCAAGCACGTCTTCGTGGTCTCCAACGACGGCATCCCGCAGGAGCTCAAGGACATCGCCGCCGGCAACATCGACGCGACCGTCTCCCAGCCCGCGGACCTGTACGCCAAGTGGGCGCTGTCGTACGCGAAGGCCGCGATCGAGGGCAAGACGTTCCAGCCGGGCAAGACCGACCACGACAGCACCATCATCCAGGTGCGGTCCGGTCTGCTGGAGGACCAGCTGTCCGCGCCGCTCGTCACCGCCGACGGCGGCACGTACGGAGACATCCCCAGCGTGAAGTACGACGACAAGTCGCTGTGGGGCAACAACCTGAGCTGAGAGGGCGTGACCCATGGATGAGTTCGCGGGAGGGCCCGCGAGCCCTCCACCCGCTCGCGACGGCGGGCGGACCCGCACGGGCTCGCCCGTCGCCGAGGCGGAGCGCATCACCAAGAGATACGGCGAGACGGTGGCGCTCGACCGGGCGCACATCACGATCAACGCGGGGGAGACGCACGCCCTCGTCGGCCGCAACGGCGCGGGCAAGTCGACCCTGGTCTCCATCCTGACGGGACTGCAGGCGCCCGACGACGGCGAGGTCCGCTTCGCAGGGGCCCCCGCTCCGCGGCTCGCCGACCGCGACGCCTGGCGGGAGCGGGTCGCCTGTGTCTACCAGAAGTCCACGATCATCCCCGAGCTGACCGTGGCGGAGAACCTGTACCTGAACCGGCACGATCGGAACCGGTTCGGGCTGGTCGGCTGGAAGGGCCTGTGGCGGAAGGCGGCCGAGCTGCTGGAGGCATGGTCGGTGGACGTCGACGTCCGCCGACCGGCCGGGGAGCTCGGAGTGGAGCAGCGGCAGTTCGTGGAGATCGCCCGGGCGCTGTCGTTCGGCGCGAGGTTCATCATCCTCGACGAGCCCACCGCCCAGCTCGACGGCGCGGCGATCGCCCGTCTGTTCGACCGGATGCGGGCGATGCGCGAGCAGGGGATCACCTTTCTGTTCATCAGCCACCACCTGCAGGAGATCTACGAGATCTGCGACACGGTCACCGTCTACCGGGACGCCCGGCACATCCTCACCGCACCGGTGGCGGACCTGCCGCAGGGCGAGCTGGTGGCCGCGATGACCGGTGAGGCCGCGGGCCTGCGGGAGCACGCCGTCCGCCCGCCGGTCGCGGCGCAGACCCCGGTGGTCCTCGACGTCCGGGGCCTGTCCGACGGCGAGGTCTACCGGGACGTCGACATCCAGGTGCGGGCCGGGGAGATCGTGGGGCTGGCGGGCCTGGGCGGCAGCGGGAAGACCGAGCTGGCCGAGACCCTCGTCGGGCTGCGGGCCTCCCAGGAGGGGACCCTGGAGGTCGCCGGGAGCCGCCTCCGCCCCGGAAGCGTGCCGGAGTCGCTGGCCGCCGGTGTGGGCTTCGTGCCCCGGGACCGCCACCACCAGGGGCTCGTCCCCCTGATGTCGATCGCGGACAACGCCACGATGACCGTGCCCGAGCGGCTCGGACAGGCGGGGTTCGTCAGCGGCCGCCGCAAGGACGCACTGGCCCGCGAAATGATCAAAAACCTCGCGATCAAGACACCCGGCCCGGAACTCCCCGTCTCCGGGCTGTCCGGCGGCAACCAGCAGAAGGTCGTCATGGCCCGGGCCCTGGCGAACGACCCCCGTCTGCTCGTGCTGATCACGCCGACCGCCGGGGTCGACGTCCGGTCGAAGGAGTTCCTGCTCGGCAAGGTCGAGGAGATCGCCGACACCGGGACCGGCGTCGTGATCGCCTCCGACGAACTAGACGACCTGCGCCTGTGCAACCGGGTGCTGGTGATGTTCCACGGCCGCGTCGTCGCGGAACTGGCCGCCGGCTGGCACGACCACGAGATGGTGGCCGCCATGGAAGGAGTCGACCTCGATGCCTGAGACCACCGCCGCACACGCCACGGCGGGACACCCGCCGAGCCCCCCGGGCCCGGAGGAGGCGGAACGGCGCCGCCCGAGGATCCCCCTGGCGCGGCTGCGGGACTTCGCGCTGGTCCCCGCGGTCATCGTGATCGCGATCGTCGGGCAGATCGTCAACCCGATCTTCCTGCAGAGCGACAACCTGATCAACATCCTGCAGACGATGTCGGAGATCTCGCTCCTCGTCCTGGCGCAGACGCTCGTGCTGATCGCGGGCAGGATGGACCTCTCGCTTGAGTCGACCTTCGGGCTGGCGCCCGGCGTCGCCGCCTGGCTGACGGTCGCGAGCGGAACGGGGGCCGGGCTCGGCCTGCTGCCCGGCGCCTGGGGGATTCCCATCACCCTCGCGGTGGGGGTGCTGGTCGGAGTGGTGAACTCGTTGTTCATCGTCCGCTTCGGGCTCAACGGCTTCATCGTCACGCTGGGCATGCTGATCGTGCTGCGCGGCCTGCTCACCGGCATCTCCGGCGGGCAGACCTTCTTCAACCTCCCCGACTCGATGACCTACTTCGGCTCCACGATGTGGCTCGGCGTGCCGGCGTCGATCTGGATCTGCCTGCTGCTGTTCGCGGCGGGCATCGTGGTGATGGGCTTCACCCGGTTCGGCCGGGCGCTCTA
Organism: Microbispora sp. NPDC088329; assembly: GCF_040685655.1. NCBI lineage: Bacteria > Bacillati > Actinomycetota > Actinomycetes > Streptosporangiales > Streptosporangiaceae > Microbispora > Microbispora sp. NPDC088329. The sequence continues at coordinate 103,654 of NZ_JBFBIP010000011.1, read as the reverse complement.
CGCGATCGGCGGCAACGTCGACGCGGCCAAGGCGGCCGGCATCCGCACCGACCGGGTGCTGTGGATCACGCTGATCTCCGCCAGCCTGCTGGCCGCGATCGGCGGCCTCCTGCTGACGGGCCGGCTCGCCTCCGTCGCCGCCGCCCAGGGCGACGGCGCGATCTTCACGGTGTTCGCCGCCGCCGTCATCGGCGGCGTCAGCCTCAACGGAGGCAAGGGCACCGTGTTCGGCGCGTTCACCGGCATCCTGCTGCTCTACATGATCCAGAACGTCCTCACTCTCGCGGGCGTCCCCGCGCAGTGGATCCAGGCGCTCAACGGGGCGATCATCCTCACCGCGCTCGCGATCTCCCGCCTCACCGGCGGCAAATCGCAGGACTGACGGGTTCCGGCGGCCCGGGCGCTCTCGTACGCGCCCGGGCCGGCGGCGTCCGCGCGGGGCCCGGCGCCCGGACGCGTACGAGACGGTTGAGAGAGTAGCGGCAGGTTATGAGGGGAGCAGCGGCAGCAGCGCGTTGAGGCGCCCGGACGCGAAACCCGACAGGTCGAGCGAGCAGAAGGTGAAGCCGGCGCCGCGGACCGCGGCGTCGACGCGCTCGCGCAGCTCGCACGCGCGGGGGATCTCACCCTTCGGCACCTCGACCCGGGCGAGCGTGCCGCCGGCGTGGGCGCGCACCCGGCACACCGGGAAGCCGAGGTCGCGCAGCGCGGCCTCGGCGGTCTCGATCCTGCGCAGGACCTCCGGGGTGACCGGGTCGCCGTAGCTGACCCGCGAGGCCAGGCAGGGGGCGGCGGGTTTGTCCGCGGTGACCAGGCCGAGCTCCCGGCTGACCGCGCGGACGCCGGCCTTGGTCAGGCCGGCGTCCACCAGCGGCGCGACGGCCCCGCGCTCGGCCGCGGCCCGCTGCCCCGGCCGGTGGTCGCCGAGGTCGTCGAGGTTGGTGCCGAGCGCGATCCTGGCGCCCATGGCGGCCGCCAGCGGCGCGAGCGCGTCGAACAGCGCGGACTTGCAGTGGTAGCAGCGGTCGCGGCCGTTGGCGGCGTACTCGGGCCGGTCGGCCTCGTCGGTGCAGACCTCCAGGTGGGTCAGCCCGTGGCGGCGCGCGAAGTCGCGGGCCGCGGCCCGCTCGGAGGCGGCGAGGCTGGGGGAGACCGCGGTCACGGCGAGCGCCCGGGTGCCGAGCACCCGGGCGGCGGCGAAGGCGAGCAACGCGGAGTCCGCGCCGCCGGAGTAGGCGACGACGATCGCACTCTCCTCGCGCAGCCGCGCCGTCAGCCGCTCCATCAGCCGCGCCGGGGCGTCGTTCTGGGCGCCGTCCGGGGGGGTCGCCGTCGTCCGGTCCGCGGGAGCAGGGCGGTCACTCACCTGGGCCTCCATACGTACGTGTGCCGGCGAGGCTCTCCTCGACCCCGAGGACGTGCAGGGCGGCGTGGAGCCGGGCCCGCTCGGCGTCCCGCGCCAGCAGGGCCCGATGCACGGCCCGGTGCTCCCGCAGGGTGCGCTGGACCGCCTCGGGGTCGCTCATGCCGCGCCAGATCCTGGCCCGTACGGTGCGGCCGGACATGTTGTGGATGACCGCGGCGAGCACGGCGTTGCCGCAGTGGGAGGTGATGAGGGCGTGGAAGTCCTGGTCGAGGGCGACGAGTTTCTCGTGGTCGATCACGTCTGCCGCGGCCACCTTCTCGGCGTCGTCGAGCAGCTCGCCCAGGCGGGCGAGATCGGCGTCGGTGATGCGCGTGGCGGCGAGGGCCGTCGCCTCCGCCTCCAGGATTCTGCGTACGTGCAGGAACTGCCCGGCTCCGGCGTCCAGGTGGATGTCGGCGACGAAGCTCATCCCGTCGAGCAGAAGGCCGGGGGACAGGCTGGTGACGTAGGTGCCGTCCCCCTGGCGCGTCTGCAGGACCCGCATGGCGATCAGCGCGCGTACGGCCTCACGCAGGGTGTTGCGGGCGACGCCGAGCTGTTCGGCGAGGTCCTTCTCGGCGGGAAGCTTCTGTCCGGGGCGCAGCTTCCCGTCGATGATCATCTGTTTGATCGTGTCGATCGCCGTTTCGATGGCGCCCACTCAGCCTCCCCAATGGTGGCCATCAGGGTAGCGGTAGCCGGCGATCGACTCGGGGTGCATACGGGCGCTGTAGCCGGGGGCCTCGGGCAGCCGGTAGTGGCCGCGCTCGATGCGGACGGGGTCGGTGAAGTGCTCGTGCAGGTGGTCGACGTACTCGAGGACCCGGCCCTCCAGGCTGCCGCTCACGCAGACGTAGTCGACGACGGACATGTGCTGGACCAGCTCGCACAGGCCCACGCCCCCCGCGTGCGGGCAGACCGGCACGCCGAACTTGGCCGCCATCAGCAGCACGGGGACGATCTCGTTGACCGACGCCAGCCGGCAGGAGTCGATCTGGCAGTAGTCGATCGCGCCGGCCTGCAGGAGTTGCTTGAACATGACGCGGTTGTGGCAGTGCTCACCGGTGGCGACGCCGACGGGGGCGACGGCCTTGCGGATGGCCGCGTGCCCGAGGACGTCGTCGGGGCTGGTCGGCTCCTCGATCCACAGCGGCTCGTACGGCGCGAGCCGGTTGACCCACTCGATGGCCTGGGGCACGTCCCACACCTGGTTGGCGTCGATCATCAGCGTGCGCTCGCCGAGCTCCTCCCTGGCGATCGACAGGCGGCGGATGTCGTCCTCGATGTTCGCGCCGACCTTGAGCTTGACGTGCGTCCAGCCGTCGGCGACGGCCTCACGGATAAGGTGGCGCAGCTTGCCGTCGTCGTAGCCGAGCCAGCCCGGGGTGGTGTTGTAGGCGGGGTAGCCGCGCCCGGCGAGCTCGGCGATCCGTTCCCCGCGCGTCGGCGCGAGCCTGGCCAGCATCTCGACGGCCTCGGCGGGGGTCAGCACGTCGGACAGATAGCGGAAGTCGCAGGCGGCCACCAGCTCCTCGGGCGACATGTCGGCGAGGAGGCGCCACAGCGGCACGCCGGCCCGGCGTGCGGCAAGGTCCCACGCGGCGTTCAGCACGGCCGCGGCGGCGAGGTGCACCACGCCCTTCTCCGGGCCCAGCCAGCGCATCTGGCTGTCGGACATGATCTCCCGGTAAAGGCCGCCAAGGTCGCCTGCCAGCTCGTCCACGTCACGCCCGGCCAGCCGGGCCCCGATCTGCCGGGCCGCGGCCACGCACAGGTCGTTGCCGCGCCCGATGGTGAACGTCAGGCCGTACCCGGCCAGGTCGCCGTCGGTCTCCAGCACCACGTACGCCGCCGAGTAGTCGCCGTCCGGGTTCATCGCGTCCGAGCCGTCGAGTGTCGCGGAGGTGGGAAACCTGATGTCGATCACGTCCACAGAAGTGATCACCGGCATGGGCGGACTCCAATTGGTCGGATGAATATGGATCGAACAGTAGGGTCACCGGGAGCGATGGTCAAGAGAATCCGCAAATGCCCCATAGGAGGCTTTACTTCAACCCGATGAATCTGACAGGCTCGGCACCACATACGCACCTGTGACACCAGCGGGAGAAGGCAGATCGTGAAGCTGTTGCGAGTGGGTCCGGCGGGTGAAGAGCGGCCTTGCGTGATGGGACCGGACGGGCGGGTGCTCGACCTGTCGTCGCTGACGGCCGACATCGACGGCGCGTTCCTCGCGGGAGGAGGCGTCGAGCGCGTGCGGACCGCCCTGGCGGAGGGCGCCCTGCCCGATGCCGGGCCGTACGAGCGGGTGGGCGCTCCGATCGCCAGGCCCGGGAAGATCGTGTGCATCGGCCTCAACTACTCCGACCACGCGGAGGAGACCGGGGCGGCGCTCCCCGCCGAGCCGGTGGTGTTCATGAAGGCCTCCAACACGCTCGTCGGTCCCGACGACGAGGTGCTGGTGCCGCGGCGCAGCGTGAAGACCGACTACGAGGTCGAGCTGGCGGTGATCCTCGGCCGTACCGCCCGCTACCTGGACTCCCCGGACGACGCGGCCGAGGTGATCGCCGGATATGCGATCGCCAACGACGTGTCGGAGCGGGAGTTCCAGAACGAGCGCGGCGGCCAGTGGGACAAGGGCAAGTCGTGTGAGACGTTCAACCCGCTCGGCCCGTGGCTGGTGACGGCCGACGAGGTCGGCGACCCGCAGGCGCTGGGGTTGCGGCTGTGGGTCGACGGCGAGCCGCGCCAGAACGGGAACACGAAGAACCAGATCTTCGGCGTGCATCACGTGATCTGGTATCTCAGCCAGTTCATGGTGCTGGAGCCGGGCGACGTGGTGAACACCGGCACGCCGGCGGGTGTGGCGCTCGGCCGCGGCCCGCAGGCGTACCTGCGGGCGGGCCAAGTGGTGGAGCTGGAGATCGACGGCCTCGGCCGCCAGCGCCAGCGGGTGGGCCAGGCATGAGTGAGGAGTTCGAGGGCCTGGTGGCGATCGTCACCGGCGGGGCCTCGGGCATCGGCAGGGCCGTCGCCGAGGAACTGGCCGCGCGGGGCGCCCGGGTCGCCGTTCTGGACCTCAAGGACACCGAGTTCGTCTGCGACGTCACCGACGACGCCTCCGTACGCGCGGCGGTGGCGGCGGTGGCGGAGCGGTACGGCAGGATCGACGTGCTGGTGAACAACGCGGGCATCGGCGCGCAGGGCACGGTGGCCGACAACGACGACGCCGAATGGCTGCGCGTGTTCGACCTGAACGTGGTGGGGATCGCCCGGGTGACCAGGGCGGCGCTGCCGCACCTGCGCAGGTCGCCGCACGCGGCGATCGTCAACACCTGCTCGATCGCCGCCACCGCCGGGCTGCCGCAGCGGGCGCTGTATTCGGCGTCCAAGGGGGCGGTGCTCGCGCTCACCCGCGCGATGGCGGCCGACCATCTGCGCGAGGGGATCCGGGTCAACTGCGTCAACCCCGGCACCGTCGACACCCCCTGGGTCGGCCGGCTGCTGGACGCCGCCCCCGATCCGCAGGCCGAGCGCGCGGCCTTGTGCGCCCGCCAGCCGCACGGCCGCCTGGTCACGGCGGAGGAGGTCGCCCACGCCGTCGCGTACCTGGCCAGCCCGCGTGCGGGGTCGACGGCCGGGGTCGAGCTGGCCGTGGACGGCGGGATGTCCGGCCTGCGGCTGAGGCCGGTGACCTCGTGAAGCTCTCCCTCGGGCCGTACGGGCTGGGCACCGCGCCGCTGGGCGGGCTGTTCGCGCCGGTGAGCGAACAGCAGGCAGAGCAGGCGCTCGCCGCCGCGTGGGAGGCGGGGATCCGCTACTTCGACACCGCGCCGCACTACGGGACCGGGCTGGCGGAGGAACGTCTCGGACGCTTCCTGCGCGGCCTGCCCGGTCAGGCCGCCGGGGAGGCGGTCGTCTCCACGAAGATCGGCCGCGTCCTCGTGCCCGGACAGGGCGAGGAGGACGGGTTCCCCGGCCGCACGCAGTATGTGCGGGTGCGGGACTACAGCCGCGACGGGGTGCTGCGCTCGCTGGACGACAGCCTGAGACGCACCGGGCTGGACCGGTTCGACCTGGTGTTCATCCACGACCCGGACGACCATTGGGAGCAGGCCGCGGGCGAGGCGTACCCCGCGCTGGCCGAGCTGCGCGACCAGGGAGTGATCGGCGCGATCGGCGCCGGGATGAACCAGGCCGAGATGCTGACCCGGTTCGTCCGCGAGACCGACCTGGACGCCGTGCTGGTCGCGGGACGCTACACGCTGCTCGACCGCTCCGCCGCCGGCGAACTGCTGCCCGAGTGCGAACGGCGTGGTGTCGCCGTCGTCGCCGGCGGGGTGTTCAACAGTGGTGTTCTCGCCGGCGGCACCACCTTCGACTACGACGCCGCCCCGCCGGCCGTGCTGCGGCGGGCGCGCGAGCTGGAGCGGATCTGCGCGTCGCACGGCGTGCCGCTGCCCGCCGCGGCCCTGCTGTTCCCGCACCGGCATCCGGCCGTCACCACGGTCCTGTTCGGCGCGCGCAGCGCGGAGGAGGTGCGGGAGGACCTCGATCTGGCCGCCACCCCCGTGCCCGGGGAACTGTGGGAGGAACTGGACCATGCGGGTTGAGCTCGCCTACGGCACGGACGGTCTCGTGCTGGACCTGCCGGACGACAGGACCACGGTGATCGCGCCGGTCGCCCGGGCCGCCGTGGCGGACGAGGCCGCCGAGGTGCTGCGGGCGCTGCGCGAGCCGGTCGCGGGCCCGCCGCTGCGGGAGCGGGTGCGCCCCGGCCAGACGGTGGCGATCTCGGCCTGCGACGGCACGAGACCCCAGCCGCGCCACCTGATGATCCCGGCGATCCTGGCCGAGCTGGACGGAATCGTGCACCTCGACGACGTGGTGATCCTGGTGGCCACCGGCACCCACCGCGGCAACACCGACGAGGAACTGCGCGCGATGTTCGGCGACCAGGTCGTCGACGCCGTGCGGATCGTCAATCACGACGCGCGTGACGCGTCGTCCCTGAGGTGGATGGGCAGGTACGGCAAGGACGTCCCGGTCTGGCTGAACCGGGAGTGGACGGACGCCGACGTGCGGATCACGACCGGCTTCGTCGAGCCGCACTTCTTCGCCGGGTTCTCCGGCGGGCCGAAGCTGGTCGCACCCGGGCTCGCCGCCCTGGAGACCGTGCTCACCCTGCACGACGCGGCCCGGATCGGCGACCCCCGGGCCACCTGGGGCGTCATCGAGGGCAACCCGGTGCACGACGACGTCCGCGCCATCGCGGAGGCGACCGGGGTCACCTTCGCCCTCGACGTCGTGCTCAACCGGGAGCAGAAGATCGTGCGGGCGTTCGGCGGCGATCTGCCGCCGATGCACGCCGCCGCCACGGCCGTCGCCCGCGCCGTCGCGATGCGGCCGGTCGCCGAGCCCTTCGACGTGGTGGTGACCACCAACGCCGGATTCCCGCTGGACCAGAACCTGTACCAAGCGGTGAAGGGCATGAGCGCAGCCGCGCAGGTCGTACGGCCCGGCGGCACGATCGTCTGCGCCGCCGAGTGCCGGGACGGGTTCCCCGACCACGGCTCCTACCGCGACATACTGACCTCCGCCGCATCCCCCGACGCGCTGTTCGAGGAGATCTCCCGCCGCACCGAGACCGTGCCCGACCAGTGGCAGGTCCAGATCCAGGCCCGCATCCAGCGGCACGCCCGCGTGGTCATGCACACCTCGCACCTGAGCGACGCCGACCTCGCCGCCGCCCACCTGGAGCAGACCGGCGACATCGCCGCCACCGTGCGCGCCCTGCCCGGCCGGGTCTGCGTCCTGCCCGAGGGGCCCATGACCATTCCGTACCTCGGGGGAGGATGACCGTGCTCCGCTACCCCCTGATCCACCCGCCGCTGCTGTCCGCGCTCGCGGCCACCGGCCACGGATCGCGCATCCTGCTCGCCGACGCCAACTACGCCCACGCCACCAACGTGCGGGCCGGCGCCCAGGTGATCCACCTCAACCTGCGTCCCGGGCTGGTCCGCATGGACGACGTACTGGAGGTTCTCGTGGACGCCGTGCCGCTGGAGTCGGTCCACTCGATGCGCCCCGACGAAGGCGGCGAGCCCGAGGTGCTCGCCCGCTACCGGGAGCTGCTCGGCCCGGACCTGCCCATCGAGGCGATGGACCGGCTCGAGTTCTACGAGGCCGCGAAGGGCCCCGACGTCGCCTTCGCGGTGGCGACCGGCGACGACCGGCTCTACGCGAACCTCCTGCTGACCGTCGGATACATCGTCCCGAAATGAACATCTTCCCGAAATGAACAGCGTCCCCGTCATGAACATGCGTCCCGTCACGAACAGGCGGAGCGACCGCGACCGCGCGCCGTCGGGCAGGAGGAGGCCGTGAGCGACGCCCTCGACCTCGGTTACGCCCGCGTCGACCTCGGCCGCGAGGTGCGCCAGGGACTGCCCGAGATCGTCTACGGGCCGGGCAAACAGGTGACCGAGATCGCCGGAATCGTCACCACGCTGCTCGGCCGCAACACCGGGCCCGTCCTGGTGACCAGGGTCGACCCCGACGCCGCCGCGGCCGTGCTCGGGCGGGTTCCCGGCGGCCGGTACGACCGGGACGCCCGGCTGCTGGTCTGGCGCGAGGCACGGGCGGTCGAGCACACGGTCGCCGTGGTGACGGCCGGGACGGCGGACGGCCCGGTGGCCGCCGAGGTCGCGGCCGTCGCGTCCGCCCTCGGCCTGCGCACCACCCTGATCAGGGACGTGGGAGTGGCCGGGCTGCATCGCGTGCTCGCCGCCGTCGAGGACCTGCGCGCGGCCGACAGCGTCGTCGTCATCGCCGGTATGGAAGGGGCGCTGGCGAGCGTGATCGGCGGCCTGGTCGAGACGCCGGTGATCGCCGTGCCCACCAGCACAGGTTACGGCGCCGCGCTGGAGGGCGTCACCGCCCTGCTGGCCATGCTCACCTCGTGCGCGGCGGGGATCACCGTGGTCAACATCGACTCCGGATTCGGCGCCGCGCTCGCGGCCTTCCGCCTCACGAGGAGGCCGAGGTGATCTGTTTCCTGAATCCGTTCACCGGCCTGGCCGGCGACATGCTGCTCGGGGCACTCCTCGACGCGGGCGCCTCCCTCGACGCCGTACGCCGGGCCGTCGCCCTGACCGGCCTGACCGGATGGCGGCTGGACGCCGAGCGCGTGCGGAGCGGAGCGCTGACCGCCACCCGCGTCCTGATCGACGTCGAGGACGACGCCGGTGAGCGCCCCGCCGCGGAGCTGATCGCGATGGCGGCCCGGGCCGGCCTGCCCGTCGCCGACGCGGCGCTGACCGCGATCGCCGAGGCCGAGGGCGCGCTGCACGGTGTTCCGGCCGCCGATGTGCATCTGCACGAGCTCGGCGGGCACGACACACTGATCGACATCGTCGGCTGCGCGGCGGCCCTGCGCGACCTCGGCGTGACACGCGTCCACTGCGCACCGCTGCCACTGGGGAGCGGCACCGTGCGGACCCGTCACGGCGTGCTGCCCGTGCCCGCTCCCGCCACGCTCGCCCTGCTGAAGGGAGCGCTGGTGCGCGGCGGGGCGGCGGGGGAGGCGGTCACGCCGACCGGGGCGGCCCTGCTCCACGCCGCCGGCACGGTGTACGGCCCGGTGTACGGCCCGGTCCCGGAGATGGAACTGCGCGCCACCGGGTACGGCGCGGGCACCCGTGAGCTGCCCGACCGGCCGAACGTGACGGTGGCGATGCTCGGGCGGCCCACCGCCGCCGGCCCGGACCACCAGGTCGTCCTGTCGACGAACCTCGACGACGTGACCGGCGAGGTCCTCGGGCACGTCATCGAGCGCGCCCTGGCCGCGGGCGCGGCGGACGCGTGGACCACTCCGGCGGTCATGAAGAAGGGCCGGCCCGCGCACGTCCTGCACGTGCTCGCGCCCGCAGAACTGGCCGGCGCCCTGCAGGACCTGGTCCTGCGCGAGACGGGCAGCCTGGGGTTGCGGCGCAGCGTGGTCGAGAAGGTGGCGCTGCCCCGGCACTTCGCGACCGTGCGGCTGTACGGCCAGGACGTGCGGATGAAGCACGGGCCGTGGGGGGTGAAGCCCGAGCACGACGACCTGGCCAGGCTGGCCCAGGTCACCGGAAAACCATTACGGGAACTGGCACGAGAGGCATTCGACGCGCTGTGACATCCACCGCGACACCCGATGCGACGCCCACTCAGGCGATCGTCGACGCTCATCACCATCTCTGGGAACTGTCCCGGCGGCCGCAGACATGGCTCGATCCTCCGCGGATGGCGCCGATCCGCCGCGATTTCACCCCCTCCGACTACGCGGACGTCGCGGCGGAAGCGCGGATCGGGCGGTCGGTGCTCGTACAGGTCCTGCCCGACGCCGAGGAGACCCGGGAGTTCCTCGCGCTGGCGGCGCGGTCGGACACCGTCGCCGCCGTGGTGGGGTGGGCGGACCTCACCCGGCCCGACCTCTCCGCCGAACTCGCCGCGCTCGCCGCCGCACCGGGCGGTGAACTGCTGCGCGGCATCCGCCACCTGGTGCAGGGCGAAAGCGACCCCCGCTGGCTCGCCCGCGACGACGTCCGCGAAGGACTGCGGCAGGTGGCGGCGGCCGGGCTCGTCTACGACCTGCTCGTCCTGCCCCACCAGCTGCCCGCCGCGATCGAGACCGTCCGGGCCCTTCCCGAGCTGACCTTCGTCCTCGACCACCTGGCCAAACCTCCGGTCGCGTCCGGCGAGCTCGAACCGTGGGCCGGTCTCGTCCGTGAGCTGGCCGCCGAGCCGAACGTGTCGGCCAAGCTCTCCGGCCTGATCACCGAGGCGGACTGGGACGACTGGGACGCGGCGCGGCTGCGGCCGTACGCCGATGTCGCGCTCGACGCGTTCGGACCCGGGCGTCTGATGTTCGGCTCCGACTGGCCCGTCTGCCTGCTCGCGGGGGCCCTGCCCCTGTGGGCCGAGACCGTGCGCGCGCTGCTCACGGACGCGGGGCTGTCGGCCGCCGAGCGTGACGTGGTCTTCCGGGGGACGGCGGAACGCGTCTACCGCCTCGGCACATGAGCGGACGCGAGCGCCGGTCCGCCTCTCCTCACGCCTGAGCTGCCGATATGACAGGTGTCACGGGTGATGACACGACGCGCGACACTTATCGCCGCATCGGCCGGTCCGTACCGTAAAGGTCATGACGAACACGACAGCATCGCAGCGTACGGACTGGCACATCACCCTCCTCGGCGGTCTGAAGCGCCGGGGGCCGGGGCGGGTGCCCGCTGACACCGTGGTCCTCACCCCTGTCGGCGGCGCCGACCTCGACCTCAGCGACGCCGAGATCGCGCCGGTCACCTCGGTCACGAAGATCTCGATCGCGGGTGGCGTGCGGCTGCGGGTGCCCGCCGACAGCACCGTGGAGGTCGAAGGCTTCAGCCTGTTCGGCGGCCGCCGGGTGGACCCGGGAACGCCCGGCTCCTCCGGACCGGTCATCCGCGTGCGCAACTACGGCGTCTTCGGCGGCGTGCGGGTCACCCGCGGCTGAAGACGCCGTGATCGGGAGGCGCTCCCGGCGTCTTCCCCAGCGGATGGTGCCCGAGGATCCGGGAGAGCCCATCGGCGGTGACGAGGTCAAGTTCGACGGCATCGTCGGCGCTGCCGGGGTCGATGGCGACGCAGCCGATGTTGACGCTCGGCCAGGAGCGCCAGAGTTGCGACCGCAGACGGATGGCCGACATGACCTGTGATGAGCACGGGCCGCAGCCTTGGCCCCGCCAGCGACCGGACAACCGAGCGGTGACCGAGTCCGGCTGACACCCCGACACTGCCCGGCAGAATCGACCGGGAAATTATCCGATCGAAGTTGTCGTATCCGAGCCGCGTCGTTCGTAGCGAGGGTGAACGGTCGCCCACGAGGGCGCTGTCACGACCAGCTGCCACGACCAAGGGAGATGCCGACCGATGCAGCAGCACCCACAGGCCAAGATCCACCGCATGTTCGAGCTTGTCGAGCCGATCGCCACCGTCACCTTCTCCGAGATGGCGAACGAGGCGTTCCTGGCCCTCGGTATGCGCAACTACTGGGACGGATACTTCGCGGGCCGGGCCGCGCCGCTGGGGCCGGCACCGGCCGCGGTGGTACACGCGGTCTTCTACAACTTCGCCGACGGCGAGGTGGCACGCCACATCCCCTGGGTGTGGGGAAAGATCACCCCGCAGGAGGCGGTCGCCGTGCGCGAACGGGGCAGCACCGCCGCCCTGCGGCAAAGGATCGGAGAGCTCGCCGACTCGCCCGGTCTGGTGCGGGCCGCCGACCTCGCCACCCGAGCAGCGGTCAGCGCGCCGGTCGAGGGCCGGCCACTGTACGCCGGGCTGCGTGCGCTCGACGTACCCGAGGAGCCGGTGGCCAGGCTCTGGCACGCGGCGACGCTGCTGCGGGAGCACCGCGGGGACGGCCACAATGCCGCCCTTCTCGCCCACGGCATCGGCGGCACCGAGGCCCACGTCCTCATGGCTGTTTCCCTCGGAATGAGGGCGGAGGAGTTCGGCCGGATCCACCACCTGCCCAAGGCACGGCTGACCGCTGTTGTCGACGGGCTGCGCGGCCGCGGCCTCGTGGACGCCGCCGGCGGGTTCACCGACGCCGGCCGAGAGACCAAGCAGCGGATCGAGGCGCTCACCGACGAGCTGGCAGCCCCGGCATACGACGTGCTCAGCGCGGACGAGCTCGACGAACTGGCCGCGGGGCTCGAGCCGATCGCCGCCGCGGTATGGGCCTTCGACAACTGAGCGGCGCATCAAGTTGCTGGGACGGCCACGACTCCAGCCCGGCCACCGAGGTGAGCAGGTCGTTGCGCGGGATCACCCGCCTGGCGTAACCGAAGGCGCCGCCGCCAAGCGGCGCGAGGCCGAGGCCCACGGGGGAACTGGCGGGAGTAGTCCCGCCTGAGCGAATCGGACACCGTCTGCGCCGCCGACTGCGGCACGGTGGTGCGGATCTTTCTGCGCAGGTGAAGCCCGACGATGCCATGAGCGCGCAGCACCAGCTCCACCCGCTTGTGATTGACGCCCGCCCCATCCTGGCGCAGCTCGGCGGTGATGCGGGGGCTGCCGTAGGTCCCGTCGAACTCGGTGTGCATCTGCCTGATCCGCTGGGCGAGCGCGGCGTCCGCCGCAGCGCGGGCTGATCGCGCGGGTGCGGCCGAGCGCCGGCGGTAGTACCCCGAGCGGGAAACGGCAAGGACGCGGCGCAGTCGCTTGACGCCGAAGGCGCTCGCGTGGTCGGCGACGAACTGGAAGCGACTCACCAGGTGGTCTCCCCGGCGAAATACTTCGCCGCCCGGCGCAGGATGTCACGCTCCAGCTCCAGTTCCCGGATCCGGCCTTGAGCTGCTTGTTCTCCTCTTCCACGTCGCCCGGCGGTAGCGGGGCCTGCGAGTGCCTGGGCACCAGGCGCGCCTTGGCCGGCGCCCCGGCCGCACATCGGGGGGAGTGCCCTGCAGCCAGGTACACGCGATTCAGTTCGCCCAGTTCAGCGGTGGCCCTACCGTACCGGCTGCCCCTCGCCAACTGGCTGCGCGACCATGGCGAACTCGACCTTGGCCAGGTCAACAGCATCGGCTACCGGCCACTTATTTCCCCAATGCACCGCTGCCGACCACGTTCGGGCCTCAGGGCGTCGAGACGCCAGCGCCGTCGCGGTCTCGTCTTTTGGTAAGGGCATAGTGGCGGATCGGTCGTTGCCGGGAGGAGGACGAGTGAATACGTTGAGTAACAGACCGATTACACAGAGTGCGGACTGCTGAGAGATCGCAAGTCGGCCCGCCCAGGAGGAAAGGACGATCTCGGTCTGCCTTTGCGCGACGTCCGGTCAAAGACATCTCGTCTCGGGAGAGGAGCATCCGATGACCCGTTGGGTTCGCCTGGCCGCCGTAGCGGCGCTGGGAGCCGGGCTTGCGGCGGTTCCTGGTGCCGCACAAGCCGCGCCGGCCCCTGCTTCGGTGGCACAACAGCAGCGCGCGGCACGCAGCGTCGCCGTCACGTTCATCAACACGACCAAGTGTGTGCTGGCGCTGCGCGACAAGGAGCTGGACCACGGAATTTGGGTCACAGACCCCGCGCGGACGATTCAGCCCGGCGCCACCGACAACTTCGAGACCGAGTCCGATGGACTCATGACCGGCACCGAGGCCGCGGTGAGCTACCTGGCCAGCAACTGCACCCAGTCAGGCAAGCGGGTCCGCTTCCACTGGGACAACCCCTACACGGGACGCAACAGCTACGACTGGGACCAGACCGACCAGGTCTTCGACACCGACTACACCGGTGGCAACGGCAACAACGCCTCCGTGACCGCGACGGTCTCGGCACCCGACTGATCCGCCGGCCTGCCGGCTCTCACCTAGACAGATCACCGACCCGGTCCCGCGGCGGCGACCCCCGCGGCCTGTTCTGGAGCCTCCTACCGGCCGGAACAGGCCGCCGGGGACGGACCGCGCCCTCCCGGAGCCGGTCCGGGTCGCGACAAGGCCAGATTCCCTGTGATCCTCCATTCCCAAGGAGCGCGCTGTGACGACAGCCGACCAGACCTACGACGCCTCCCAGCCCTCCGGCGCCATGCTCAAGCCGGGCGGCATCTACCTGATCAAGCAGGCCGACGGGAACAACGTGCGGGTGTACCGGCCCGAGCTGCCCACGTGCCTGCTCGACCTGGCCGCCAAGCCCGATGCCGCCAACTACTTCCACCTGATGCCGATCAACAGCGCACGCACCACTTTCTGGATCGTCAACGCCAACCGGGGCGAGCTGGTGATGCCGGAAAACCTCAGCAGCGCCGCGGACACGAACCTTGTGATCGAAACCTCCGGCCAGCAGCGGGCCTGGGCGGCCAACACCCTCACCCACTGGGCCATCGTCGGCGATGGCGCCGCCTACGAGATCACCAACGCCAGCACCAGCCTGTACGCCCGCCGCAAGAAGGCGGGCGACCCGCCGCTGGTCGTCGGGGACGACGATGAAACCCTGGCCCGGTTCACCCTCCACCGGGTCAATCACCTGCCCAAGGTCGAGAACTTGGCGCACATCGACACCGACCCGTCCCAGATCGGTGACGTGAACCGGCTCAAGGGCTTCCAGCAGCCCAGGATGCGCACCGACGAGGTCCTCATCGGCCAGGTCGCCATCCCCTTCCTGGCAATCAACGAGCCCGGTAAGGACACCACCTGGCAGGCCAAGCACAGCCCGTACTACATCGTGCGGCGCTACGGCTACTGGCAGCAGGTGCTGTACTACGAGCACGCCGGCAACAGCAACTACACCAAGACCGAAGAGGCCTACATCGGGCTGACCACTCGCAACGCGCAGGTGGTCGAGGAGACCACCAACATCCGCGTCAGCCTCGACCTCGCGTTCTCCTACGAGGGATTCTCCTCCGCGGTCAGCTCCTCCTACGAACACGAGCTGAAGGTCACCACCACCTCCGAAGAAGTCAAGGAGCAGTGGAAGAAGGTGACTGTCAGCCGGGACTTCAAAAACGACGGGAAGCGTGTCGCCCTGTGCGTCTGGTACCGCGGAGATCACTACACCGTCCACCGGATCGATTCGGCCGAAACCCTGATCGCCGACTGGCGCACCCTCACCGAGACTGGCCATATCGACGACGGATGGCCGAAGAACTGACCCATCCCGGCGTCGATGTCGACACGCCGTTCTCGCCGGCGGCAAGGGCGTCATCAAGACCTGCGACGGCTCAGCCGCCCAGGACTGGTCCCGTCGGCTGGAGGAGACCCGGTCCAGCCACGTCGCCTCTCACGGTGATGTGCCGCAGATCACGTGTGCCAAGAAGCGGCTCTCGTTCCGGAGCGCTGGCCTCCTGGGAACAGCGCTTCTCGAGACCGAGATTGCCTCCCGTGGCCTGCAGCCGCACGATGCTCGGCAAGACGTCCACCCCCGTAAGGGGCTTACTCCTGCGGCCCGAAAGTCTCCTCGACGAACAGCGTTGCGGGCAGGTCGGACAACGCCTGGATCCGCACCTAATCGAGTGCCGGCGGGTACTCGGCCGGACGGCGTCCCCAGGCCGAGATCAGCGGCGCGAGTGTCAGGTCGAGTTCGCCCGCGTGGATGGCGGCCAAGTGCGCGTCGATCTCGGCGTCGTCGGCCAGGCCGGCCGCGAGCAGCTCGCCGCGCACATGCCGGATGGTCGCCGCCTCCAGCCGGTCGCAGGCCGGCCCGCCGACCGGGAAAGAGCCCGCCGCGGCGACGTCCACCAAACCGGCCTCACGCAATGCCCGCGGCAGTGTCCGGCCGTAGCGCAGGTCCGCGCCGCGGCGCGTCAGCAGTTCCCGGACCGCGTCGCGTAGCCGGTTGGCCCGCCGCTGCGCCGGGCCGCTGTCGTCCAGGCATGCCAATGGCTGCAGGGCGGTATCGGCGTCTTCGACCAGCAGCCAGCCGCCGGGCCGTAGCGCCGCAGCCATCGTGGCCAGCGCCCGAGCCCGGTCGGGTACATGGACCAGCACGAGCCGGGCGTGCACCAGGTCGAACGTCCCCGGCTCTGGGGGCGGATCAGCGGCGACGTCGTGCCGGCGTATCTCGTACCCGTCGCCCGCCTTCAGCCACGACGGGTCGATGTCGGTGGCCAGCACGTGCCCGGTCGGACCGACGGCCGCCGCGAGCGCCTCCGGGATACTACGGCCACCGGCGCCCACCTCCCAGCAGCGTGAGCCAACCTTGACCCCCAGTCGATCGAAGTGCCCCCGCGTCACACCGTCGAACAGCTCGGCCAGCCAAACGAATCGCTCGCCCGCCTCGGCACGCGCGTTGTCCAGCAGGTACCCGCGAGCGGGAGCGGGCTCTCCACCGAGCGCGGTAGTCCCGCCTATCGGATCCGGTCGGCCACTGGCGTGCGGTGGGCGAGGCGAGGGCGTCATCACCACATGGTGACCTACCCAGACCACCAGCGCCACGACGGCGCGAGAGGGATGTCTCGCAAAGCCAGCGAACCCCGCACGTCCTACAACACGGATCTGCACCGAACAAGCAGCTCAAGGACCGGATCCGGGAACTGGAGCGTGGCATCCTGCGCCGGGGCGCGAAGTATCTGGAAAGCTCAGGACAGACGCCATGAGCTACGAGTCACACCCGCTGTTCCTCGCGGCCGCCATCCGCCGCCCGGTCGCGCTCTTCGCCCAGCCGCGGTCGTCATCGCCCGCGCCGGCCCGGTCGGACGGGACGCAGATGAGGAATGGCGTCGGCAACGGGCCGCTCATGTCCACCGTCTCGACGCCGCCGAGGAGGGTCACCACTTCAGTGAGCTCAGGCGGGCCCGCCGTCCGCCAGGATGCGTTCCAGCGTGCGCCGGCCCATGCGGGCCATGGCGGGGTTGGTGTCGAGGTAGTACCAGACGAGTCCCATCGCCTGTTCGAAGGCCCACGCCTTGCCCCGCTCCCACTCCAGGTCGTCGCACTTCAGGTCGAGGCGGAGCGCCCGGCGCGGCCCCGCCTCCAGCAGGTGCCAGGCGCTCACGAGGTCGAGAGCGGGATCGGCCGGCCCGAAGCCGCCGGCGTCGAGGATCCCCGCCAGCCGGCCGGCGGACACGAGCACGTTGCCGGGAATGAGATCGCCGTGGCACATCACGTCGGCCGCCTCGCGCGGCAGGACGCGGAGCTCGTCCCACATCCGGCGCAGCCGGGGAACGTCCAGGAGCCGTTCGCTGCGCTCGAAGCAGGTCTCCATCCAGGCGTCGTGGGAGCGCAGGTCGCCTCCCCGGCCCGTGCCGGCGAAGGTGCGGCCGCGCGTGCCGGCCGCCCGCAGATCGGTGATGAGGTCGGCGAGGTCATGGGCGAACGCGATCGATTCGCCCGGATCCTCGTCGTCCGCCACGGTGCCGGGCAGCCACGTCTGCACCGCCCACGGAAGCGGGTATCCCGCGCCGGGCTCGCCGAGCGCGACCGGCTCGGGCGTGGGAAAGCGGGTGCTGCCCGCCAGCTCGCGGGCCGCCTCCGCTTCCGACTCCAGCCGGCGCCGCACCTCGCCGGCCGGGCCGGGCCGCAGCGGGAGCCGGGCCGCGAAGCGGTCGCCGACGCGGAAGACGGCGTTGACCGTCCCCCGGGTGGCGACGGCCGTGACGGGCAGGCTCCGCCACTGCGGGAACTGCTCATCCACCAAGGTGCGCACCGTCTCCCGCGACACCGTCAGCTGACCGGCGTGCATCGTCACGCCGGAGAGCGTTCCGCGCGGCGGTCGTCCGCCGCAACGTGTTTTTCGGCGCTTCCCTGGCCTGTTCACGGTCTGCGAGGGTGAACGCATGACATCGATCGATCGCGGCGCGGCGCGCTCCCTGACCGTACGGCCGCTCGCCGCCGACGAGCACGCGTGGGTCCGGGACCTGTTCGTCGAGCGGTGGGGCGGGGTCGTGTCCGTCAGCCGGGGCGTCGCCCACGACACCACCGCACTGCCCACGTTCGTCGCCGACCTCGACGGGCGCCCCGCGGGGGTCGCCACCTACCGGCTCGACGGCCGGGAGTGCGAACTCGTCACGCTCGACTCCCTGAACGAGGGCGTCGGCGTGGGCACGGCCCTCGTCGACGCCGTCGCCCGGGCGGCGCGCGAGGCCGGCGCCGTCCGGCTGTGGCTCATCACGACCAACGACAATCTGCGGGCGCTGCGTTTCTACCAGAGGTACGGCTTCGACCTCGTCGCCGTACACCGCGACGCGGTCGCCCGGTCGCGCGCGCTGAAGCCCTCGATTCCTGAGATCGGGCTGGACGGCATCCCGCTGCGTCACGAACTCGAACTCGAACTGCCGCTCCCGCGGCCGGCCGGCGGTGCGCACCCGGGCGCATGACCGCGGACGGCCTCGAACCCCCGAAGAAGACGCGCGCCGTCATCGCCGACGAAAAGACGGATCGGCGTGGCAAGCAATTCGGCGGCCGAAACACCCGGCTGTTCTCGTGTCCCGGCGGGCGCTTTTCCGGTGCCGGAAATCCGGGCAGGGATATCCGGGCGCAGCATATTCCGTGCGGGAAATGTCGACGGAGTGATCGACCGGCGGAAGGCCGTTTCCGGACCGTCGTGATTACGCGCTCCCGGCGCCGTACCGGACGGATGCGGGCCGGGCGAGGTGCGAGGACACCTCCTGTGGCGCCTGGTGCCGCCGCCATTGGCGCGACCGGAAAGAACCTTTCTGTCGTCTGTTCACTGTCGGAATAGGTCCCACTACCGTTTCCTCCCGGCAGGGCGACCTGCGTCCTGGACACGTGGGAGGACGTGACTGATGACTGATTCCGATAACGGGTTGTACGTCGGCCGGCGGTCCGTACTGGCCGGTGTCGCGGGCCTGCTGGGAGCGGCGGCGCTGCCCGCGGCCGCCGCGCACGCGGACCCGAAGGAGCTGCCGAACGGGGGCGCGCCGAAGGGGCGGTACCCGTCGAACTGGCCCGAGCTCGAGCCCTACGGCCTGGCGGACACGCGGGTGGACCTGTGGCCGCGTGACGACAACTCCTTCATCCTCCCGCTGGAGCCGCGTCCCCGCGACGAGGAGCTCGGCCGGGTCTGGATGCGCGACACCTATGTCAACTGCTTCGACGTCGGCGGGCGCCCGGTCTACGTCGCCACGGGCACCACCCGGGTGCCCGGCCTCGCAGCGGCCGGCCCGTGGAACGACGGCATCTTCGTGTGGACGGCGCCGTCCCTGCACGGGCCGTGGCGGCTGGCCGACACCACCGGCATCCGGCCGGACGCCGAGAAGGGCAAGGTGTGGTCGCCCGAGTTCGCCGGCGAGAACCGGCCCGGGCGCACGGTCGTCGCTCCGTGGCAGGAGTACTGGTACGACGACCAGTTCGGCAAGCGCGGCAACGCCTGGGCGCCCGAGGTGCACTACTTCCGCGGCAAGTGGTACATCGTCGCGTGCATGGGCGACCACTCCCAGAAGGTCGGCTCGTTCATGCTCGTGAGCGAGGGCGGCGTGGAGGGCCCGTACCGGCTGGTCCAGGGCAACCACGACAAGCCCTTCGGCGACTCCTTCATCGGCGGGCCCGCCTTCATCAAGCCCGGCGCCTACCACCACATCGACGGTGGCCTCTACAGCGAGGGCGACGAGGCGTGGCTCGTGCTGCACAACAACCTGTACGCGAAGTTCCGTGATGACATGGAGGACATCGTCCCGACGACGAACCTGCCGACGTTCCAGCAGACGCCCTACGCGCCCGAGCCGTACCTCGAAGGTGCGTACGTGTTCAAGTACGGCGGCAAGTACTACCTCATCCATGCCGCGTGGGACCGTTCGTCGGTCAACGCCGACGGCAGCACGCGGTACGCCTACGACACGGCGGCCGCAGGCCGCGTGCAGTACCAGTACGACGCGATCATCGCCGTCGCGGACAAGTTCGAGGGGCCCTACTCCAAGCGGTGGACCCTGGGCGTCGGCGCCGGCCACAACAACATCTTCGTGGACCGCAGCGGCCAGTTGTGGGCGACGTTCTTCCGCAACCCCAACGCCGGCTACTGGGCCGACCCGTCGCGCATCGGCGACGCCGCCGTGCCCGGGGTCGTACGGCTGGAGTGGACCGGACCGGAGGGCGATCGCCTGTACGTCGCGCGCCGGAACCCGGGGCACGGCAAGGACTGATCACCACGTGTGGCGCCGTCGGCGGGCCGTGTAATTCATACGTGCGCGTTACCGCCCTCGAGCCGTGCCGCCGCGGTGTCAGCTCTTCGGAGCGACGCGCCACACGGTGTCGCCCGCGTCGTCGGCGACCAGCAACCCCCCGGCCCGGTCGAGGACGACTCCCACGGGGCGCCCGTAGGTCGTACGGTCACCGGGGTCGGGTTTGAAGCCGGTGAGGAAGTCGCGGGGCGGGCCGCTGGGCATGCCGTGGGCGAACGGCACGTAGACGACCTTGTATCCCACCGGGTCGCCGCGGTTCCACGATCCGTGCTCGCCGACGAACGCGCCGCCGCGATACTCGGCGGGGAACGCCGGCCCCGTGGAGAAGGCCAGCCCCAGCGGGGCGGTGTGGGCGCCCAGCGAGTAGTCCGGGCGCAAGGCCCGGGCCACCAGATCCGGCCTGGGCGGAGTGACGCGGTCGTCGACGTTGCTGCCCCAGTAGGTCCACGGCCAGCCGTAGAAGTCGCCGTCGCGGACCCTGGTCAGGTAGTCGGGGGACACATCGTCGCCGAGGACGTCGCGTTCGTTGACGACGGCCCAGAGTGTGCCGGTGACCGGCTCGATGCCGAGACCGTTGGGGTTCCTGAGGCCGGAGGCGTAGACGCGCGCTCCGCCTCCGCCGGGATCGAGTTCGAGCACGGCGGCGCGCCCGCGCTCGACGTCCAGGCCGTATTCGCCCGCGTTGCTCGCGGAGCCGACGGTGACGAAGAGCCTGGAGCCGTCGGCGGCGGCGAGCAGGTTGCGCGTCCAGTGGTTGTTGTATCCGCCCGCCGGCAGGTCGAGGATCTTCTCCCCCGGGGCGGTGATCCGCGTGTCGCCGAGCCTGTGCGGGAAGCGCCACACGCCGCCGGTGCCGGCGACGTAGAACATGACCTCGGTGCCCGGCCCGGCGTCCGGCCCGACCGCGTACGGCGGGGCCGCCCTCAGCAGGGCCATGCCGAACGGCTGGTCGAGGCCGGTCAGGAACGTGCCGCGGAAGTCCGCGACGCCGTCGCCGTCGGAGTCGCGCAGCAGGGTGATCCGGTTGGCGCTCCGCTCTCTGGTCGAGCCGTCGGCCCGGCGCAGCCAGGAGAGGAGCCGCATCACGACCGAGTCGGGAGCCTTCGGCAGCGTGGCGGACTCGGCCACGAGCACGTCGCCGTTGGGAAGCGGGTAGAGCCAGCGCGGGTGGTCCAGCCCGCCCGCGAACCGCGTGACGGAGAAACCCGCCGGGGCCTTCGGCGTCCTCCCGGAGGGCCATCCGACCACGTCGGGCGCGTTGACCTTGGGAATCGGGAACGTGTCCGGCCGTTCGAGCCGGGGATCGGCCCCGAGGCGCGCCTCCGTCTGGGGGGCGCCGCCGCGGCCGACGGCGGCGAAGGCGCCCGCCACCGCGAGGGCGGCGAGCAGGCCCAGCGCCACGAGGAGGCGGACCGCGATCCGTAGCACGCGGCGACCGCTCACCGGGACCACCCCCGATCGGCGGAGGCGGAGCCGGGGGCGGGCGACACGGTGGCGACGTGACGCGCACGCGCGCCGGGCGGTGTCGCGAGGGCGGCGCGGCGGCCGGCGGAACGGAGGATGGGCAGGGCTTCCACGTCATCACCTTCCACGGACTCTCGGGGTGGAACTCCGACTCTGTCCGACGGTCCGGAGGCGCCGCCTCCGCCTCCGGGCTCACGGTGACGGCCACTCGGCCGGCAGGTCCGGCCTACCGGCCGATCTCGGCCGGCCGATCGGCGGAGTCGTACGGGCCGGCCGCCTCGGCGGTGCGCACGTCGGATCGGGACCGGCGCAGCAGCCGTGCGCCGATCAGCATGAGCGGGGCGTACGCGGCCAGCGCCAGCACCGGCCCGGCGACCGGGACGGCCGGGCCGGCGACGTAGGGGAGCGCGACGACCGGAACCGTCCACCAGCCGACCACGCCGGCCCGGGCCAGCCCGGCCAGGACGAGCGGCAGCAGCAGGACGCCCCCGGCCATGCCGCTGAGCCGCCAGGCGTTCAGCGAGGGGTCGGCGGTCACCTGGTCGAAGACCCGCACCGCGTCGCGGAGGGGGACGACGTCCGGCATCGCCCCGGTGAACCAGTCCGACAGCAGCAGACCGGACATCTGCACCGCCCCGAACATCGTGAGCACCACTGCGGCGGTG
The DNA here is from genome assembly GCF_040685655.1 of Microbispora sp. NPDC088329. Taxonomy (NCBI): domain Bacteria; kingdom Bacillati; phylum Actinomycetota; class Actinomycetes; order Streptosporangiales; family Streptosporangiaceae; genus Microbispora; species Microbispora sp. NPDC088329. The sequence continues at coordinate 81,468 of NZ_JBFBIP010000011.1, read as the reverse complement.
GTGAGCCCCCGGCCGCGCCGGCCGCGCAGCAGCAGCAACGCGCCCGGAACGCCCAGCGCGATGAGCACCCAGGCGTAGTGGAACAGGTTCGCCGACAGCACGGTCAGGCCGAAGTCCTCGGCGAGTGAGGAGAGGTAGGCGGAGGAGGAGTCGCCGGCCTGCGGCGGCGAGGTGAGCATGCCGCCGGTCATGAGGACCGGAGCGGCGATCAGGGCGGCGCCGGCGAGGCGGCGCAGCGGCGCGCCGGAGGCGTCGACACCGGTGTTCGTCGTTGTCATGGCCGGAACGCTACGGCCGGGGCCCGGTCCGGCGGATCGTCGTGCGGGCCCGTCGTCACTGCGACCGTGAGGCGGCCACGGTGGCGCCGGGTCGTCTCCGGGGAGGACGGACGGCCGCGCGGCGTCCTCCCGGGAGCCGATCCCGGGGTGGTCCGCGCGCCGTTACCCTCCATGTTGCGGCCACTGAGGTCGCGATTGTCCATATTTGGAGGGCGATGTGCGCGCACCGCAGGGGCGCGGACAGTGGCTGGTGCTCGGCGTGGGCGCCGCGCTGCTGTTCGCGGTCGTGGCGGCGGTCGAGATGGCCGCGGACCCCGGGCGCGGCGGCACGAACGTCCGCGACATCGCGCTCGCGGCGGCGGTCGCGGTGTGCTTCCCGGTCGCCGCGCTGTACCCGGTCACCGGCATGACCATCGCGATGCTGAGTTTCCCCCTCGCGCTCGCGGCCGGGGCCGAGGGTCTCGGCGGCGCGCAGCTGATCGCGGAGCTGGTCCTCGTGGCGCACGCCGGATACCGCAGCACGGTCCGCCGTGGGCTGACCGCCGCCGCGGCGGCCGCGCTGGTGCCGGCGGCGGCGCTGACCGTGTCCGGCGAGAGCCCGTGGGAGTTCCTGTTCTTCGGCGCCCTGGTCAGCTGCGCCTGGGGCCTCGGCGCGCTGCTGCGCCGGGAACAGAAGCGCTCCGCGCAGCTCGCGGCGCTCGCCGACGCGCTGGCCGCCGAACGCGAGGCCCGGGCGCGCGCGGCCGTCGACGAGGAGCGGGCCCGGATCTCCCGAGAGCTCCACGACGCCGTGGCGCACACGCTGAGCGTGATGACGATGCAGGCCGGAGTGCTGCGCCGCAGGCTCGCCGACCGTCCCGTCGAACGCGACGCGCTCGCCCAGGTGGAGGAGCTCGGCCGCCGCTCGGTGGAGGAGATCAGGCGGGTGGTCGGGCTGCTGCGGCCCGACGCCGCCGACGGTCTCGGGCCCCCGCCGTCGCTGCGCCGGATCGAGGACCTGGTGGCTCAGGTGCGCTCCGCGGGGCTCGACATCTCCCTGGCCGTCACGGGGGAGCCCGTGTCGCTGCCCGCGGGTCTCGACATGTCGGCGTACCGGGTCGCCCAGGAGGCCCTCACGAACGTGCTGCGGCACGCGGGCGCCGACCGGGCGGCGATCGAGGTGGCCTACCGCCCGGGCGAGGTCGCGCTCCGGGTGACCGACGACGGCCGCGGCGCCCCGGCCGCGTCCGCCGCGTCACCGGGGGCCCCGGCGACGCGCGCCGGCGGGCACGGGCTGGTGGGGATGCGCGAGCGGGTCGGCATGTTCGGCGGGACGCTGCGCACGGGCCCCCGCGAGGCCGGTGGTTACGAGGTCTACGCGACGTTCCCCGTCCCGTCCGGAGGGATCGCATGATCAGGGTGGTGCTCGCCGACGACGAGGCGATCATGCGGGCCGGGCTGCGCATGCTGATCTCCGACGAGCCGGACATGGAGGTCGTCGGGGAGGCCGCCGACGGCGCCGAGGCGGTCCGGGTGGCCGCCGCGACGCGACCGGACGTCGTGCTGATGGACGCCCGGATGCCGGGCCTGGACGGGATCGGCGCGGCCGCGGCGATCGCCGCGGAGCACCCGGGCGTGCGGGTGCTGATCCTGACCACGTTCGACGAGGACGTTCTGGTCGACGGGGCGCTGCGGGCCGGGGTGGCGGGGTTCCTGCTCAAGGTCTCCCCGCCGGAGCAGCTCCTGGAGGCGCTGCGCGAGGTGGCCGCCGGGCGCGGCCTGCTCGATCCGGCCGTGGTGCCGCGGGTCATCGGCCGGTACGCCGGCGCCCCGCGCCCGCGCCCGCGCGACCCGGCCCTGGACAGGCTCACCGCCCGGGAGGCGGAGGTGCTGGCGCTGGTCGGCCGCGGCCTGTCGAACGCGGAGATCGCCGCCCGGCTGTTCCTCGGCGAGACGACGGTCAAGACCCACCTCGGCCGGGTGCTGGACAAGCTCGGCCTGCGCGACCGGGCCCGCGCCATCGCGTACGCATACTCGAGCGGCCTGATCACCCCGGACGACTGATCCGCGGACTCCGTCACCGCTTCCCGGGGTGGCGGTTGTCGGCTGTCTCCCGGTGAAACGGCAGCTCACGGCGGTGCGGCGACCCGCCGGGGTGGCGTAATCCCGCCGTTATCCGCATATTCCTACCTGAACAGTAGGCTTACGCCTCATGGAGTTGGCGGACGCGAGACGGCGCCGGGCGGACAGGGCCCGCCAGGTCGCCGACCTGCTGCGGCGGGAGGTCGTGCTCGGCGGTTTCGGCGGCGGTCACCTGCCGCTCGAGTCCGCCCTCGCGCGGGAGTTCGGGACCTCCCGCAACACGATCAGGGACGCCCTGGACCTGCTGCGCGACGAGGGCCTCATCGAGCGGTGCCCGGGAGTCGGCACGACGGTGGCCGCGGAGAAGTACCCGCACGGCCTGCACCGGCTGCTCGGCCTCGCCGAGACACTCAGAGAGCACGGCGAGGTCACCAACGAGGTCCGGGCGATGGGCCTGATCCCGCCTCCGGCCGCCGTCCGGGGGCGGCTCGGGCTGCCGCCGGGCGAGTCCGTCGTCTACGTGGAGCGGCTGCGCAGGCTCAACGGGCTGCCGCTCTCGCTCGACCTGACCTACCTCGTCCGCGAGGTGGGGGAGCCGCTCTTCGACGCCGACCTCGTGCACAACGACGTGTTCGTGCTGCTGGAACGGATCGCGGGCCAGCCGCTCGGCGTGGCCGAGCTCACGATCGAGGCCGTGAACGCCGACGCCCACACCGCGGCCGTGCTCGACGCGCCGCGCGGCACGGCGCTGCTGATGGTCGAACGCCTCACCCACCTGTCCGACGGCCGCCCGGTCGACCTGGAGTTCGTCAGGTTCCGCGGCGACCGCCTCACCATGCGTGGCCATCTCTGGAGGAACACCGATGACCCTGGTCAATAGCCGCGCCGACGTGCCGGTCACGATCGACGAATCGCTGTGCATCGAAGGCTGCACGCTGTGCGTGGACGTGTGCCCGCTCGACTCGCTGGCCATCCACGAGGTGAGCGGCAAGGCGTACATGCACGTGGACGAGTGCTGGTATTGCGGCCCCTGCGCCGACCGGTGCCCCGCCGACGCGGTCACGGTGAACATCCCCTACCTGCTGCGATAGAAGGACACCCCCATGCGTAAGCTCATCGCCGCCGTGGCGCTGCTGGCCGCGGCCGGCTGCTCGGTGTCCGCGGGCGCCGACGACGGCAGGCGGACGGTCGTCGTCGGATACCAGTCGAAGACCATCAACACGGTGACGGCCGGGACGCTGCTGCGCGGTCTCGGCTACCTCGAAAAGCGCCTCGGCGACGGATACCGGGTCGAGTGGCAGGACTACGACACCGGCGCCCCGATCACCGCCAAGATGGTGGCCGGGAAGATCGACATCGGGTCGATGGGCGACTACCCGCTCCTCATCAACGCCTCCCGCACCCAGGGCCTGCCCGCCGCGCGGACCGAGCTCGTCTCGGTGACCGGCTACAACCTGCGCGGCGGGCTGAACTCGGTCGTCGTACCCCCGTCGTCGGACGTGCGGACGCTGGCCGATCTGAAGGGGAAGAAGGTCTCGGCCAGCTCGGGGTCGGCCGGGCACGGCACGCTGGTCCAGGCCCTGGAGCGGGCCGGACTCGACCCCGCCACCGACGTGGAGGTCGTGAACCAGCAGCCGCCGGTGGGCGCCTCCGCGCTGCAGTCGGGCAACGTGCAGGGATACGCCCAGTTCGTGGCCTGGCCGGGACTGCTCGTCTTCAAGAACCAGGCCAGGCTCGTCTACGACGGCTCGGCGCTCGGCGTGCCGACGTTCCACGGCGTCGTCGTACGGCAGGCGTACGCGAAGGAGCACCCCGACGTGGTCCGGGCGTTCCTCCAGGCGCAGATCGACGCGACGAACTACCTCCACGGACATCCCGTGGAGGCGGCCGAGGCGGTCGCCACGGCCACCGGCCTGCCGCCGGAGGTCGTCTACCTCTACAACGGCCGTGACGGCATCGCCTCGTTCGACGTCACGATGAAGCCGCGCCTGCTGGCCGCCCTCGACCACGACCAGAAGTATCTGAAGTCGATCGGCGCCGATTTCAACGGCGTCGACGTGGCGAGGTTCGCGAACGACTCCTACCTCAGGGAGGCGTACGGCGCCTCCTATGACGCCGGCACCGCGAACACCGCGAACGCGGCGAGGATCACCGGGACCGACGACGCCTGCGGGACCGCCGTGAGCGACCCGGCGAAGGCCGGCGAGCTCTGGCTGGCCGGGGAGGACCGGCTCCGGCCCGCGGCCACTCCCGCCTGCCTGCTGCGCCAGATCGCCGCCGCCATCTCGGGCGGCCGGACCGTACGGGCCGCCTACGTGCCCGACGCGGCCACGGGGACGCACTGGTTCGCGGACAGATCGGTCTGGGTGCGCGACCCTTCGGCCGGTGAAAACGAGCGGTTCGAGCCTTTCACCACTCGCGACGGCGCGCAGGCGTACGTGAAGGAGCACCCCCGGGCGGAGATCGTCGGCTACGACGAGGCGCTGAAGGCCGCGGCGGGAGAGCCGAAGGCGGCGGCGCAAGAGCCGAAGGCGGCGGGGGGAGGTGCGTCGCGATGAGCACCCCGGCGCTGGACGCGGCCCTCGCTCCCAACGCCCCCGCCGCCGCGAGCGCGGACGCCGCCGCTGCGACGGGCCGGACGAGGACGGCGGCCGGCCTGCGCAGATGGGCGGTCAGGCTCGGCTCCCTGGCGGTCGTCGTCGCGCTGTGGCAGTGGCTGACGACCGCGGACGCCCGCCTCGGACTGCGGTTCGACCGGCTGCCCTCGCCCGCCGAGGTCGCGACGGAGTTCGGCCGGCAGCTCGGCACCCGGATCTACTATCTCGACCTGGCCCAGAGCATGATCCGCATCCTCACCGGGTTCGCGCTGGCGGCCGTCGCCGGCATCGCCCTGGGCGTCCTGGTCGCGCGGTCCCGGTGGATCGGCGACCTGCTGCTGCCGCCCGTCGAGGTCGTCCGGCCGATCCCGGCGATCGCCCTCGTGCCGATCGCGATCCTGGTGTTCCCCACCGACGAGCAGGGCATCGTGTTCATCACGTTCGCCGCCGCGTTCTTCCCGATCATGGTGAGCACGCGGCACGCCGTACGCGCGCTGCCGACGCTGTGGGAGGACGCGGTCCGCACCATGGGCGGCGGGCGCGCGCACGTGCTGTGGAACGTCGTCCTCCCGGGCACGCTGCCGGGCGTCTTCGGCGGGCTGTCGGTCGGCATGGGCGTCGCCTGGATCTGCGTGATCTCCGCCGAGATGATCTCCGGGGAGTTCGGCGTCGGCTACCGGACCTGGCACGCCTACACCGTGGTCGACTACCCGGCGGTGCTGGTCGGCATGGCGTCGATCGGCGTGCTCGGCTGGGTCACCTCGGCCTCCATCGAACTGCTCGGCCGGCGCCTCACCCGATGGCTGCCTCGCGGGGAAGGGACCGCCCGGTGAGCGCGCGTGCCGCCGGATCGGCCGTGGAGACCGCACGCGCGGACGCCGGGCTCGCCATCCGGCTGGAGGGCGTCTCGCTCGGCTACGGGCGGCAGGCCGTGCTGGAGGATCTGCACCTCGACATCGCCCCCGGTGAGGTCCTGGTGATCGTGGGACCGTCCGGGTCGGGCAAATCCACCGTGCTGCGGGCGATCGCGGGACTGCTGGCGCCACGCGCCGGCCGGGTCCTGGCCGAGGGCGTCCCCGTCACCGGGCCGTCGCCCGACCGTGCGATGGTCTTCCAGGACGACGCGCTGCTGCCCTGGCGCACCGTCCGGCGCAACGTCGAGCTGCCGCTGCGCATCCGCGGCGTGCCGAGGCGGGAGCGCGGGACGGCCGCGGCGAGCTGGATCGCCCGCGTCGGCCTCGCCGGCTGCGAGGACCGGCTGCCCCGGGAGCTGTCCGGAGGCATGCGGCAGCGCGTGCAGCTCGCCAGGTCACTGGCGGGCGCGCCGCGCGCCGTGCTCATGGACGAGCCCTTCGGCGCACTGGACGCGCAGACGAGGGCCGGGATGCAGCGCCTGCTGCTCGACGTGCTCCGCGACACCCTCGCCACGGTCGTCTTCGTCACCCACGACGTGGACGAGGCGCTGCTGCTCGCCGACCGGGTCGTCGTGCTCGGCCAGGGCGGCGGGCAGGGCGGCGGATACGGCGGCATCGGATGTGTCCTGCGCGTACCGGACCCGCGCACCCCCGACATCGACCGTGCCGGGCTGCGCGCCCGCATCATCGAGGAGCTGTGAACATGGACATCCCTGCCCCGGCGGACCGTACGCATCTGGAATGCCAGGTCCTGGTGGTCGGCGGCGGCACCGCCGGGACCATGGCCGCGATCACCGCCGCCGAGCGCGGCGCCGACGTGATCCTGCTGGAGAAGGCGCACGTACGGCACAGCGGCGCGCTGGCGATGGGCATGGACGGCGTGAACAACGCGGTCATCCCCGGCAAGGCCACGCCCGAGGACTACGTCGCCGAGATCACCAGGGCCAACGACGGCGTGGTCAACCAGCGCACGGTCCACCAGACGGCCACGCGCGGCTACGACATGGTCCGGCGGCTGGAACGCTACGGCGTGAAGTTCGAGAAGAACGAGCACGGCGAGTACGCGGTGCGCCGGGTCCACCGCTCGGGCAGCTACGTCCTGCCCATGCCGGAGGGCAAGGACGTCAAGAAGGTCCTCTACCGCGTGCTTCGCCGCCGCGACATCCGTGAGAAGGTGCGCATCGAGAACCGGGTGATGCCGGTCCGCGTGCTGACCAGCGAGGGCCGTGCCGTCGGCGTCGCCGGGTTCGACACCCGCTCGGGCCGCTTCGTCACGGTCGCCGCCGGCGCCGTTATCCTCGCCACCGGCGCGTGCGGACGGCTCGGCCTGCCCGCCAGCGGCTACCTGTACGGCACGTACGAGAACCCGACCAACGCTGGCGACGGGTACGCGATGGCCTACCACGCGGGGGCCGAGCTCAGCGGCATCGAGTGTTTCCAGATCAACCCGCTGATCAAGGACTACAACGGCCCGGCCTGCGCGTACGTCGCCAACCCCTTCGGGGGCTACCAGGTCAACGCCGAGGGGGAGCGGTTCGTCGACTGCGACTACTGGTCCGGCCAGATGATGGCCGAGGTCGCCAGGGAGATCGCCTCGGCCCGCGGCCCGATCTACCTCAAGACCAGTCACCTGCCCGGCGAGACGCTCACCGCGCTCGAGAACATCCTGCACACCACCGAGCGCCCCACCCGGGGCACCTTCCACGCGGGGCGCGGGCACGACTACCGCACCCACGACGTCGAGATGCACATCTCCGAGATCGGCCTGTGCGGCGGCCACTCGGCCTCGGGCGTCTGGGTGGACGAGAACGGCGCCACCACGGTCCCCGGCCTGTACGCCGCGGGCGACCTGGCCTGCGTGCCGCACAACTACATGATCGGTGCGTTCGTGTTCGGCGACCTCGCCGGCGCCCACGCCGCCGAGCATCACCGGACGCCGGGCGGTCTGCCGGAGGACCAGATCGCCGACGCGCACGAGCTGGTCTACCGCCCGCTGCGCAATCCCGACGGCCCGCCGCAGCCGCAGGTGGAGTACAAACTGCGCCGGTTCGTCAACGACTACGTCGCCCCGCCGAAGACCGCCAGGAAGCTGGACATCGCGCTGGAGACGTTCGAGCGGATGCGCGAGGAGATCGCGGCCATGGGCGCGAGAACCCCGCACGAGCTGATGCGCTGCGCAGAGGTGACGTTCATCAGAGACTGCGCCGAGATGGCCGCCAGGTCCTCGCTGGTCCGCACCGAGAGCAGGTGGGGTCTCTACCACGACCGCGCCGACCTGCCCCGCCGGGACGACGACGAGTGGCTCTACCACCTCAACCTGCGCAAGAACGCCGCCGGGGCGATGGAGTTCGTCAAGCGCCCGGTCGAGCCCTATCTCGTGCCGGTCGAGGGATTCGCTCCCCGCCCGGCCGAGCCCGTCCTGCTCGGCGCGTACGGCACGGCGGGCGGCCAGGCCGGCACGGCGCGGCGCAGGGCGGGCGGGCGGCTCGCGGTGGAGGCGATCGGGCGCTCGCCCCGCATCCTCGAACTCCTGCGGCTCGCCGACGGCGAGCCGGCGCTGGACCAGATCACTCCCTACCTGGCGGACGCCGACCCCAAGGTGCGCAGGGCCGCCGTGGCGACGCTGACCGAGACCGCGCCCCGGGGCGTGGAGACCGCGCTGGTCCGGGCCCTCGCCGACCCCCACGGCACGGTGCGCCGCGCCGCCGCCACCGGCCTGCGGGAGCTCGTGGAGGTGTTGCCCGCGACCGCCGAGTTCGGCGCGTCGCTCCGCGCGGCCGCCGGTTACGGAGAGGAAGCGGCCGGTGGAGTGGCGGCGGATGGGGTGGGGGCCGGGGCGGCGGGGGATCCGCTCGTCCGTGCGGCCGTTCTGGACGTCCTGCGGGCGCTGCGCCTCGGTGACGCCGCGTTGTTCGAGGCGGCGCTCGCCGACGCCGATACGCGGGTGCGGATCGAGGCGGTCAGGGGCCTGGTCGCGCTCGACGACGCGGAGCGGGTGGCGCTCGCCGCCGGCGACGAGGACCGCGAGGTACGCGTGTGGGCGGCCAGGGGGCTCGGCGTCGTCGGCCTGCCGGCCGGCGCCCCCGCCGCCGCGCGGCTGGTCGCCGACCCAGACCTCCTCGTCCGGGCCGCGGCGCTGGAGGCGTTCGCCGGGCTCGGGCCGGCTCTCCAGGCGGAACCGGTCCTCGCGGAGACGGTCGTACGGGCCCTGGCCGATCCCGCCTGGCAGGTGAGAGTGGGCGCGGCACGGGGACTGGCGGCCGCAGGCCCGGCCCTCGCGGCTGGACCGCTGGTGGCGGCGCTGGCCGATCCGCACCTCGACGTGCGCAAGGCCGCGGTCCTCACGCTGTCCGCGTGGGCGGTGCGGCCCGAGGTGACCGCGGCCCTGCGGGATGCTCTCGGCGACTCCGACGCCGACGTCCGGGCCTACGCCCGCAGGGCGCTGGACACCGCCACGGCCGAGGCCACCGGGGTGCCGGCAGGGGTCTGAATGTGCGGGGGCACCGGCTTGGAACCCCGCGGCCGGGGCCCGGCCGGCCGATCACGCCGGCACGTCCACCCGCGTCGCCGCCGCGTCGGCCGGACCCTTCAGGCCACGGACTCGACGACCGGAAGGTCTGGCGATATGCCGTGGGGGAGACGCCCAGCGCGGCGGTGAGGTGCTGACGGAGGGAGGCGCCGGTGCCGAACCCGGCCTCGGCGGCGATCCGGTCCACGGGCAGGTCGGTGCTCTCCAGCAGATGGCGGGCGAGTTCGACGCGCTGCCGGATGAGCCACTGGCCCGGGGCCACGCCGACCTCCTCGCGGAAGCGGCGGGTGAAGGTGCGCACGCTCATCCGGGCATGTCCGGCCAGCTCCTGAAGAGAGAGCGGCCGGTGCAGGTTCTCGAGGGCCCATGCCCGGGTGGCCGACGTGGACAGGTCGGTCGTCGTCGGGACGGGCCGTTCGACGTACTGCGCCTGGCCGCCCTCCCGCCACGGGGGGACGACGCAGCGCCGGGCGACCTGCCGGGCGACCGCGGCGCCGTGGTCGCGGCGCACGACGTGCAGGCACAAGTCGATTCCGGAGGCCACGCCCGCCGAGGTCAGCACGTCGCCGTCGTCGGTGAACAGTACGTCGGCATCCAGCCGCACTCGCGGAAACAGCCGCCGGAAGCGGTCGGCCTCGTTCCAGTGCGTGGTCGCGGGCCGGCCTGTGTCCGCCCCCGCGGCGATGCTGAAGATTCGCTGCGTCGCCTTCACGCTCAGCGAGGGCCGGTTCGGCACGACTGCGGACCCGGACGACGGCCACGCCGCCGGTGGGAGTCGCGAGCTGACCGGCACACGTCAGCCGGCGTGCGCCGCCCCGCCGGCCGCGCGGTCCTGACCGTGACAGCCGAGATCCCCGGCTGAGGCCCGGTCGGCCGCCGAGTCGCGCCCGCGCCGCGTCGTTCGTGGGGTCGCCCGGGACGGAGCAGAAATCCCTTTATTACATGTCGAATGTGTGGAGAACCTGTGCCAGGATGAAGCCCGTGACCGATTCCGACCGTGGTGCGCAATCCGTGGACCTGGCCGTGGCCGCCGTCCCCGCCCCCAGGGGTGCGGCGGAGGCGCCCGGTGTGCGGCGCGACCCCTACCCCGGGGACACGCACTGGTACGACCTGCCGGACGACGACGCCGCGCCGGAGGAGGACGAGGACGGGCGCGGGCCCTGGTGGCGCCGGCTGTTCAGGTGACGGTGAAGCCGCTGAACAGGACCGTGGCGAGCCCCAGGGCCAGCACCACGTTGGCCACGGTGGCGGCGGCGAAGACCACGACCGGGCGCCAGCCCGCCTCCCGGAGCGAGGCCACCCGGAACTCCAGGCCGATGCTGACGAAGGCCAGGATGAGGAACCAGGTGCGCAGGTCGTTGGCGACGCCGACGACGGCCTTGCCCTCGGCCGCGCCGACCGTGGTGAGATACCAGGTGGTCACGACCGAGGCCGCGACGAAGCCGAGGACGAACTTCGGGAACCGCCGCCACAGCTCGCCCGCGCCCGGCCGCTCGGCATCGGGACGGCGCTCGACGCGGAAGGCGAACCAGGCGGTCAGCGCGACCACCACGACGCCGATGAGGGCGTTCTGAGTGACCTTGACGATGGTCGCGACGGCCAGCGCGTGCTCGCCCGAGAGGGTGCCCGCCGCGGTGACCGCCGCCGTCGTGTCGATGTTGCCGCCGATCCAGGCGCCCGCCACCTCCGGGCTCAGCCCCAGGGCGGAGGCCAGCGCCGGGAGGACGAAGATGGACGGAAGGGCGAACGCGATCACCAGGCTCGCGCTGTAGGCGAGCTGCTCGCGCCTGGCCTGTACGGCTCCCGCCGCCGCGATCGCGGCGCTGACGCCGCAGATGGACACCGCGGCCGACAGCAGCGCCCGCAGCCTGTCGTCCAGCCCGAGGCGGCCGCCGAGCCACCAGGTGAACAGGAACACCGCGCTGATCAGCACGATGCCCTGGACGATCGCGGGACCGGCCGCCGTGGCGATCACCTTCAGATTGATCGACGCCCCGAGGAGCACGAGCCCGGTCTTGATGAAGAACTCGGTGCGGAAGCCGCCGGCCAGGCGGTCGCGCAGCCCGGTCGCGGTGAGCACCGCGTTGCCCAGCAGGCCGAGGGCGATCGCGTAGACGGGATACTCGATGGCCTTGGCCAGATCGGACCCGGCGAACCACTCGGGCACGCCCTTCTCCAGGGCTCTCGTGCCGGCGGCGAGGACGAGGACGACGAGGACGCCCAGCGTGGGCCACTGCCACGCCGCGGCTCTCGCTGCGGCGCCCGGAGTGGCTCTCGTGGTGGCGGGGACGGCCGCTTCGTCGCTCGTCACGGCACCAGTCCGGTCGGGATCACGCCGGTGATGACCAGCGCGAGGAGGACGAGACCCACGATGGTGGCGGCCCAGTCCTCGTTGATCGCGGCACGGGTGTGCTCGCCGACGGTCGGGGGGTGTTGGTTGCTCACGCCGGACGCCTCTCTCGGTAGTGCGAGTGCTCGGCACGACTGTGGGACGGCAATACACATCAAGTCAATAGGGAATGCAGGAAAATGGAGGGTGGTGGCGGCATGGTGGGCCGTGGGCGGGGGTGCGCAGGGCTGAGATATCTCCTCAAAGCGAGTAGGAAATATTGACTTCTCGGGCCCGTGATCGTACGTTCGGCGGTATGAGCCGGGGCGTCCGTCTGACCAGGTCGATCCGGCCGCTCGCGACGCGCGCGAGGGCATCGGCCGGTGCGCCGAGCTCTCCGTGACCCGCGACTCCGCTTCGCCCGAACGTCGTTCCGATCTGGAGGACCGTCTGTTGACCATTCGCGAACCCCGGCCGATCGGCCTCGCCCCGGACCCGGGACATCCCGCGGCTCCTCCTGGCGGAACCGCTCCGTGCACGGACGTCCGGCACCGCCGGGGGCCCGGCCACGAGGCGGTGGCCCCGTGAGCTCTCTCGTGGTGCTGGTCGGCAACCCGCGCGGCGGTTCCCGGACCCATCTCGCGGCGGTGTCGGCGGCCGAGGCACTGGGGCGCCGCATCGGGCACGAGGGGCCGCCCGAGGTCGTGGACCTGTCCGCGATCGGCCCGCACCTGTTCACCCCCGGCCCCTCGCCCACCCTGGAGGTGGCGCTGGAGCTGGTCGCCGGAGCGCGGGTGCTCGTCGTCGCCAGCCCCACGTACAAGGCCACCTACACCGGCCTGCTCAAGGCGTTCCTCGACCGCCTCCCCGGCGGCGCGCTGACCGCGACGGTGGCGCTGCCGCTGCTGGTCATGGGCGCTCCCCGGCACGCCCTGGCGGTCGAGCTGCACCTGCGTCCCGTGCTGGTCGAGCTGGGCGCGCTCGTGCCCACCCCCGGCCTGGCGCTGCTGGAGGCCGAGATCCCCGACCTCGACCGGGTCCTCGCCGACTGGACGGAGCGAGTCGCCCCGCAGGTGATCGCGGTCGTGGAGAAGAGAGCGACCGCGTGAGCGGCTCCGGCGGCATCGTGCGCCGGGCGTCGTCCTCGGTCTGCCGCCGCTGCGGGAGCCGCGCCGGGGAGTAGTGATGGGCTGCGGCGGATGCTCGTCGCCGGTCGAGCCCGGCCGGGACCTGCCGTGCCCGCGCCGGGCGGTAGGGAGCTGACGTGACCCGCGGGACGCAGAAGGACGACCCCTGCCGGCGCGACGCCGCGCTCAGAGGCTGGGAGGAGGTGCGCTCCCACCCGCTGTTCCGCCACCTCGGGGGCTACCTGTACGCGGCCGACGAGCGCGAGCTGCCGCACGACCGGTGGGCCTACATCACCCCCGCGGGCAGCGTCTACCACCACCCCGGAAGGCGCGCCGAGCCTGGCGAGTGGGCATGGGTGTTCGCGCACTGCCTGCTGCACGCGGGCTTCGGGCACCTGGACCCGCGCAAGGCCCTGCCCGGCGACCTGTACGGGGAGGAGACCCCTCGCCGGGAGCAGCCGCTGCGCGCCCCCCGGCACGCGTACCTGGCCGCCTGCTGCCTGAGCGTGGACAGGTTTTTGACCACCCTCGGAATCGGCCGGGCGCCGGAGCCGCTGCCGCCCGCCTTCCCGCCCGAGGACGAGCGGACGCTGGCCGGCCTGTGGCGCACGTCAGGGGTGCCCGACGAGTTCGACGTGCCGGCCTTCCCCGACTTCTTCGCCGGAACGGTCAAGACCGCGAAGGCACGCAACTACGAGAAGGAGTTCGCGGTCGGGGTCTGCACCGCGGCGACGACGGCCATCGAGGTGGCCGGGGGCGTGCACGACTGCGTTCACGGCGCGGCGAAGAAGCCGTGGGACCACGCGCTCACCTGGTTCGTGTCGTCGTACCCGCTGCTGGGGGCGCTGGCGGCGGGCATGACCATCGTGGCGGACGCCGGCCTCGCGCGCGCCCGGGACATCGCGGTGGCCGCGGCCGATGCCGAGGCCGGCGAGATGTACGTCAACCCGCTGGTCTCGATGACCGCCGAGGAATGGCGGTTCGTGCTGGCCCGCGAGATGCTGCACGCCGTGCTGCGGCACGACGAGCGGATCGGCCGGCGGGAGCCGTACTTGTGGAAGGTCGCCTGCGACTACGCGGTCAACGGCTGGCTGACCGAGATGGGCGTCGGCGAGATGCCCGAGGGACAGCTCCACGATCCGGCGCTGCGCGGGCTGTCCTGCGCGGCGGTCTACGACCGGATCGCACGCGACCGGCGTCGCCTGCGCGGGCTCGCACCGCCGCGCGGGCGCGGGCCGGGCGGCCTGCCCGGCGGGCCGCTGCCGCGTCCGGGCGCCCTGGGGCGTTACGTGGATCTGGACGAGTACTACCGCAACGCCCTGGTCACCGGCCTGGCCTACCACCACAACGAGGGGAGAGGCAGCCTGCCGGCCGGGCTGGAGCAGGAGATCCAGGCGCTCGACCATCCTCTGCTGCCGCGGAAAGCGGCGCTCGCGCGCTGACCCGAGGAGCACGCCCGGCCCGTCGAGCGGCGCGGGTCCTACGGCGTCGAGGTCCCGGCCTTCCGCCGAATCCGTGGTCATGGCGAAACCTCTCGCTGGTGGTGGGGCCGGCGGACAACCTCGCGCGCATGACGTTCGCCGCCCCCACGGCCCCTGGCCGCCACGCCGCTCGAACTCGTGGCCTTCCGCATCGGACAGGGGGTGTTCGGCGGCCTGCTCATCCCGCAGGGGTTCGTCCTGCTGGTGCGGGTGATCCCCCGTGAGTCGATGGGCAGGCTGTTCGGCCTGTTCGGGCCCCTGCTCGCGGTGTCGTCGATCAGCGGCCCGGTGGTCGCAGGGCTGCTGATCGAGCTCGACCCGTTCGGCCTGTCCTGGCGCTCGGTGTTCCTCCTCAACGTCCTGTTCGGAGTGCTGATGCTCGTGGCGGGGCTGAAAGTCATCCCGCCCTTCGGCGGCGACGCGTCGATCCGCATCCGTCCGGGCGCCGCCTTCACCTTGATGGCGGGTCTCGGACTGCTCCTCGCCGGACTGGTCGACGGCGGCACGAGCGAGTGGACCGCCCGGGCACTCGTCGGCACGGTCGCCGGAGCCGTCGCGCTGGCCGCGTTCGCATGGCAGCAGGCACGCACCAGCAGGCCGCTGCTGGAACGGTCGCTGTTCGGCAACCGCGGCTTCGTGGCCGGTCTGGGCATGGGCTGCTGCTTCGGCGACGTGTTCGCGGTCGCCCTCGGCGACGTGAACGCCGCCCAGGCGGGCAGCGCCGGCGGCGTGCTCAACGCGGTGCAGCAGATCGTCAACGCGGCCGGTTCCGCCATCGTGTCGACGGTCTACCTGGCCACCGTCACGCCGGGGGCGCCGTCCAGCGGCGTTCTGCCCTGCCTGCTGCTCACCCTGGCCATCACCGCGGCGTGCGCGATGAGCATCCCGCTGCTTCCGCGCCGGGGAGTGCTCGCGCACTGAGCCTTCCACGCTTCCGGAAGGCACCCGCATCCACATCCGTACCGTTCGGCGGCCTGCCCTACTCGGGCTCCCACACCGGCCCTTTCATGTCGCGGCGTTCCGCGACCTGTCCATACCGGCATCACGCCGGAGGAGTACCGCACCGCCGTCAGCGTCCTGGAGCGCATGACCGCCAACCTGACGTCCGATCCGTCCTGATGACGATCGCCGCCCCCGCCGGTCACCGCCGCGAACCGTATGAGACGATGATCGGCCCCGGGGCGGCCGCGCCGGGGAAAACAGGTGACGGGACGCCGACAGAGGGGCTTCACGGTAATGGCTGTCATCCATCACACCACCTTGGCGCCAGGCAAACTGGAGCTGCTCACGTCATGGCTTCCCGCTCAGCCCTGGTACGAGGGCAACGGGCGGCCGGAGCTGACGAAGGCGGGCGGCTTCCGCCTCGACGACCCGCAGGGTGAAGTCGGCATGGAGTTCATGGTGGTCACCGACGTGTCCGGCGAACGGCCGGTGTCCTACCAGGTGCCGCTCACCTACCGGGGAGCGCCGCTGGAGGGAGCCGATCACGCCCTCGTCGGGACGATGGAGCACGGCGTCCTGGGACGGCGGTGGGCCTACGACGGCACGCACGATCCGGTCCTCGTCGCGCAGCTTCACGCTTTGTTCCAGGGCGACATCGAGGCGCAGGACCAGAACGTGAGCGACACCCCCGACCCCTCGGTCACCGTGAGCTTCACGGGAGCGGCGGCGCCGGGCCCGATCCGGCTGACGGCCGTGGCCGAGGCGCCGCACGCCACCGACATCGTCCTGCGCACCCTCACAGCGGACGGCGCAGCGGACGGCGCAGCGGGCGGCCCAGTGGCCGGTGCAGTGGCCGGTGCAGTGGACGGCGGCCGGGGCGGACGGCTGACCATGCGCGTGACCCGCGTTCTGCGGCCCGGCGAAGCCGACGCCGCCGACGCCTTGGGGCACCTCACGGCCGGTTGGCGGCTGCCGGACGGCACCGAGGTCCGCGGCGTGTTCGCCGTCGTCACCGGGGCGTCTCGCTGACCGCGCCTTCCCCTAGTCGTCCGGCCGCTGCGGGCGGGCCTCCGCTCTGACGGGTGGGTCACCTCGTCTCCGCTCTCCGAGGTCTTCTGGGGCTTCCTGGGGCTTCCGGGGGCTCTCCTGGACGCTTCCGGACACGCCGCCGAGGGCGCCCGCCGGGAAGGCGGTCAGTCCGGTGTCCCGGCGCGTGCCGTGGCGGCGAGGGCCGTGGCCGCCGCGGACCGCAGCGCCGCGTCGTCCTCCTCCTCCGAGGCCCAGGCGACGTGCCCGTCCGGGCGGATGAGCGCGGCGCGGACCAGCCGCCATTCGGGCCGGGACCCGACCGGCCCGTCCACGCACACGGCCAAGCCCGGCGGCATGGGCGGTTCCGGGGACGCGGTCACCCGGCCGGCGAGGACGCGGCCCGCTCCCGTGAGGTCGAGCAGCACGTAGCGCCCGGGGACGAGCAGCGCGAACAGCCCCCGCCCGCCGGACAGCCGCAGGTCGGGGGCCCGGGTCCCCACGAGCGGATGATCACCGGCGTCCCGCCCGTACGACACGCCGACGCCGGAGATCTGTTCCGCGAGGAAGCGGGAGAACTCCGGCACCCGCGCGATGGCGTCGTCCAGGACCGACCGCAGGGCGAGATTCTCGGGCGTGAACGTCGTCATGAGCGCGGTCTGCCCCCGGGTCAGCCGCAGCGTGGCCGCACCCACCGGGTGCCTTTCCGCGTGGTAGGTGTCCAGCAGCCCTTCGGGAGCCCAGCCCCGCACCGTGGCGGCCAGTTTCCAGCCGAGGTTCGACGCGTCCTGCACGCCGAGGTTCAGGCCCATGCCCCCGGCGGGGAACAGGCGGTGCGCGGCGTCTCCGGCCAGCAGGACGCGACCGCTGCGGTATCGGTCGGCGAGGCACGAGGCGGATCCCGTGCCGGACACCCACACGGGATCGCGCAGGCCGAAATCGGTGCCGGCGACGGCCACGAGCCAGGCGCGCAGGTCCTTGTCCGCGGGCCGGCCCCCGCGCCCGAGGACACCGGCGCCGTCGACGCCCGCCACCCGGTGGAGGCCGGGGCCGATGGGCACGACCAGCACCTGACCGGTCTCGCCGGTCGTCTGGAAGTACGGCACCGCCGG
Source organism: Microbispora sp. NPDC088329 (assembly GCF_040685655.1). Lineage (NCBI taxonomy): Bacteria > Bacillati > Actinomycetota > Actinomycetes > Streptosporangiales > Streptosporangiaceae > Microbispora > Microbispora sp. NPDC088329. Next base: position 64,072 of record NZ_JBFBIP010000011.1, on the reverse strand, counting down.
GGGATCGTCGAGCGTCACGTCGGCGACCCAGGCGTACGCGGTGGAGGCGGTTCCCGGAAAGCCGATTCCCGCGGCCGAGCGGACCGCGCTGCCCGCCCCGTCGCAGCCGGCCACGAAGCCCGTCTTCAGGGTGTAGGGCCCCGCCGGGCCCTCGGCCCGCACCACGACCCGGTCCGCGTCCTGCGTCAACGCGGTGAAGGCGTGCCCGCGCCGGACGTCCACCCCCAGGTCGCGGGCGTAGCCCTCCATCAGCTCCTCGACCTTCGGCTGCGCGAGCAGAAGGACGTACGGGAAGGGGGTGTCGAGCGTCCCGTAGCTCATCCGGTGGTCGAGGAGACCGAAATGCGAGTCGGGCACCCGGGTGCCCCACGCGGCGAACGACTCGCCGACGCCGCGCGAGGCCCACAGCTCCATCGTGCGGGGGTGGATCGTGAAGCCCTTGGAATGCGGGTCGCGTTCCGCCCGTCTCTCCAGGACCGTGACCTCGACGCCCGCGAGACGTAACTCCGCCGCGAGCCACAACCCGGTGGGGCCGCCTCCGACGATGACGACTTCTCCCATGCGCCTCTCCCAGGAACGACCCGCTGACGTGATCGTCGGTGCGAGGACGACGGACCGCGCGTGCGGCGCCCGGCCCTCGTCGCCCCGTCATCTTCTCCCGGCGAAGGGGACGGCGCCAGCCGGTGACGGCCCCGCTATGGGCGGGGCCGTCGCAGGACGCGGACCTGCCGGGGGGCCAGGGTCGTGTCAGAGGCCAGGGCGGGTCCGTGGAGGGGTTCGCCGGGGATCGCGGACAGGTCGACGTGCCGGTCCGTACGGTTGATCAGGAACCAGTAGTCGCCGGTTCCGTCGGTGCGGACGGCGACGTCGACCAGGCCGCGGGCCTCGGGCGGCAGCTCCGAGGAGACCCCGGCGACATCCAGCAGGCGGGGGAGGACGACTCCGAGGCCTTCCGAACCGAGCCGGGTGGAGACGTACGACGCCGACCCCGCTCCCGTGCGGCGCGTCGTGACGGCGGGGCGTCCCGCGTGGTCGCCGGACTTGTACGTCGCCACGACCTCGGTCGCCGGGTCGGTGAGGTCGATCCGGTCGGTCCACAGGGTGCCGGACACGCCGAGGTCGAGGTCGACGGCCTCGCCGGCCGGCAGGGGCCCGAACTCCTCGATGCGGATGCCGAGCAGGTCGCGCAGGGCCCCGGGGTAGCCGCCGAGCCACACGTGGTCGTCCTCGTCGACGATGCCGGAGAAGTAGGTGGTGACGAGGTGCCCGCCCGAGGCGACGTAGTCCTCCAGCCTGCGCGTGAGCGCGGCGGGCACGACGTGCAGGATCGGTGCCACGAGCAGCCGGTAGCCGCTGAGGTCGTCGTCCACGTCGACCACGTCCACCCGGACGCCCGCGTCGAGGAACGCGGTGTACCAGTCGAGGGCCTCCTGGCGGTAGCGCAGCAGCGAGGTGGGATGGGAGTCGAGCTCGCCGGCCCACCACGAGTCCCAGTCGAACACGACGGCCACGGAGGCGCGGCGCCGCCGGCTGCCCGCGACCGGCGCGAGGGCGGCCAGCGTGGCGCCCAGCTCGGCGACCGACCGGAACACGTCACTGTCGGTGCCCGCGTGGGGGACCATCGCCGAGTGGTACTTCTCGGCCCCGCCCGCCGACTGCCGCCACTGGAAGAAGCAGACGGCGTCGGCGCCGTAGGCGACGTGGGTGAGCGAGTCGTGGGCGAGGCCGCCGGGCTTCTTGGCGAGGTTGACCGGCTGCCAGTTGACCGCGCTGGTGGAGTGCTCCATCAGGAACCACGGCAGGCCGCCGGCGAGCGAGCCGGTGAGGTTGGCCGAGAAGGACAGCTCGTCCTGGGCCTGGGGGCCGGTCAGCAGGTAGTGGTCGTTGGAGACGAAGTCGACCTCGCCGGCCCAGTCGGCGTAGTCCATGCCCTTGGTCTCGCCCATCACCATGAAGTTCGTGGTCACGGGGACATCCGGGGTCAGCTCGCGCAGGATGTCGCGTTCGGCGCGCAGGTGGTCCTTGAGCGCGTCCGAGGAGAACCGCTTGAAGTCCAGTTGCTGGGTGGGGTTGGGATAGGAGGCCGCCAGGCGCGGCGGCAGGATCTGCGACCAGTCGCCGTAGCGCTGGGACCAGAACGAGGTCGCCCAGGCGCGGTTCAGCTCGTCAAGCGTGCCGTACCGTGCCCGCAGCCACTCGCGGAAGGCGGCCGCGGCGTCGTCGGAGAAGTCGTAGACGTTGTGGCAGCCGAGCTCGTTGGAGACGTGCCAGGCGGCGAGAGCGGGGTGGCCGCCGTACCGCTCGGCGAGGGCCCGGGTCAGCCGCAGCGCGTGCTCCCGGAAGACGGGCGAGGTGGGCCGCCAGTGCTGCCGCGCGCCCGGCCACAGCGTGTGGCCCTTCTCGTCCACGGGGAGGATCTCCGGGTGCTTCGCCGTCAGCCACGGCGGCGGCGAGGCCGTCGCCGTGGCCAGGTCGACCGCGATGCCGTGGACGTGCAGCAGGTCCATCGCCTCGTCGAGCCAGCCGAAGTCCCACACGTCCTCGCCCGGCTGGATCCGGGCCCACGAGAAGATCGCCAAGGAGACGATGTTCACCCCGGCCGCCCGCATCGCGCGCATGTCCTCGTCCCAGACCTCCCGGGGCCACTGCTCGGGGTTGTAGTCGGCCCCGAACCCCAGGCGGGCCCGTCCGGGGTCGGACGGCCAGCGCAGCCACCGGTGGCCGTGGTCAGATCGCACAAGGACTCCTGCTTCAACTCGGAGATGGTCACGTGAACATGGGCGGCGAGCCTACGCCGGGGACGAACGGGAACCTGGCTACTTGACGGTGAAGCCCTGCTCCTCGCCGTACTTCAGGGAGGCGTCCTGCCAGGCCTTCAGGCCGTCCTGCAGAGTGGCCGAGGAGGTGTACGCCTTGCCGACCGTGTCGTTGAAGATGCTGTTGGCGTAGACCTGGAAGGGCAGGTAGGACCAGCCGTTCACGACCTGGGAGGCGGACTCGGCGAGCACCTGGTTGACCTTCTGGCCGCCGAAGTAGGGGAACTCCTTGTCCTGGAACTTCGGGTCCTGCAGCTGGGCGGTGGTGGCGGGGAAGGCGCCGCCGTCGACCCGGGTCTGCACTCCCTCGTCGACGTTCGCGTACTTCAGGAACGCGTAGGCGAGGTTCTTGTTGGCGCTGCCCTCGGGGATCGCCAGCGAGCTGCCGCCGTTCTCGGCGGTGGCCCTGCCACCGGCCCCCCACTGCGGCATGGGCGCGACCTGCCACTTGCCCTTACCGGCCTCGACCCCGGACTCGAGGTTGGCGGGCATCCAGGCGCCGATGACCAGGGTGGCGATGCTGCCGTCACCGAGGCCCTTGTACCACTCGTCGCTCCAGCTGGTGACCGGCGCGAGCAGCTTGCCGTCGATCAGCTTCTGCCAGGTGGCGGTGAACTTCTGCGTGCCCGGCTCGGCGAAGTCGATCCCGACCGTGGTGCCGTCGACCGTGTACGGCTTGCCGCCCGCCTGCCAGATCATGCTGGTGGTGAAGCCGGCGTCACCGGTGTCGTTGGTGATGTACGCCTTCGGGTTCGCCTTGTGCAGCTTCTCGGCGTCGGCCGCGAACTCGTCCCAGGTGGTGGGCACCTTGAGGTCGTACTTGTCGAAGACCTCCTTGTTGTAGAACAGCGCCATCGGGCCGGAGTCCATGGGCAGGCCGTAGATGCCGTTGCCCATGTGGACCGAGCTCCACGGGCCGGGGGTGAAGGTGCCGTCGAGCTTGCCGGCGCCCAGGGCGCTGAGGTCGGCGACCGACTTGGCGAGGGCGAACTGCGGCAGGGCGTAGTACTCCACCTGAGCCACATCCGGCACTCCGGATCCGGCCTTGATCGCGTTCTGCAGGGCGGTGTACTGGTCGTTGCCGGTGCCGGCGTTGACCAGGTTGACCTTCACCTTCGGATACTTGGCCTGGAAGTCCGCGACGACCTGCTTGAGCGTCGGCTCCCAGGCCCAGACGGTGATGGAGCCGCCGGTGTCGAGCGCCTTCTGGATGTCGGCGTCGGAGACGGTCGCGGACGCCGCGGGGGCGGCGGGCGCGTCGGCGGCCGAGGAGGAGGCGTCGTCGCCGGAGCCGCAGGCCCCGGCGGTGAGCGACACGGTCAGGGCCGCGCCCACGAGGAGGGCGCGGCGGCGGGTTATCGCCATGGGATATGCCTTTCTGAGTTGTCCGGGGAGACAGACGTCGGTGGGAGCGGTCGTTCCTTGTCCGGTCACTCCTTGACGCTTCCGGCGGCCAGGCCCGACTGCCAGTAACGCTGGAGCAGCAGGAACGCCACGATCAGCGGGACGATCGTGAGCAGCGATCCGGTGATCACGAGGTTGAAGACGGCCTCGCCGCCCGCCGTGAGGGCCTGCTGGTTCCATTCCTTGAGGCCGACGGTGAGCGGATACCAGCTCGGGTCCTTCAGCATGATCAGCGGCAGGAAGTAGTTGTTCCAGGTCGCGACCACGTTGAACAGCAGGACCGTGACCAGGCCGGGGGCCAGCAGCGGCAGGCTGATGCGGAAGAAGGTGCGGAACTCGCCCGAGCCGTCCACCCGCGCCGACTCCAGGATCTCCTTGGGCACGGCGTCGGTGGCGAAGGTCCACATCAGGTAGAGGCCGAACGGCGAGACCAGCGACGGGATGATGATCGCCCACGGGGTGTCGGTCAGGCCCATCTTGGCGAACATCAGGAACGTGGGGACGGCGAGCGCGGTGCCGGGCACCGCCACCGCCCCGATCACCACGGCGAACACCGCCTTCTTGCCGGGAAAGTCGAACTTCGCCAGCCCGTAGCCGGCGAGCGCCGCGAGCAGGGTCGCGCCGCCCGCCCCGGCGACCACGTACAACAGGGTGTTGAGCAGCCACCGGAGGAAGATCCCGTCGTTGTAGGTGAAGGCCGCGCCGATGTTGTCGAACAGGGCGAAGTCGTCGTCGAACCACAGGCCGAACGAGCCCAGCAGCCCCTCCTGGGTCTTGGTGGCGTTGATCACCAGCCACACCAGGGGGAGCAGCGTGTAGACGAGCATGAGCGCGGTCAGCACGGTGAGCGTCGCGTTGCGGGGGCCGCGCGGGGACCGGCGGCGCTTGATCACCAGAGGGCCGGGGCCGGTCTTGTGGCGAGGCGCCCGGTCGGCGGTGGGGGTGGAGGTCGCCATGACTCAGACCGCCTTCCGCATGCCGCGCAGCTGGACGATGTAGGCGACGATCATCGTGATGATCCCCATGACGATGGCGACCGTCGCCGAGTAGTCGAACTGCTGCCCGTTGAAGGACAGCGAGTAGGCGTAGTAGTTCGGCGTGAAGTAGGTGGTGACCGAGTTCGGCGCGATCGTCTTGAGGATGCTCGGCTCGTTGAACAGCTGGAAGCTGCCGATGATCGAGAAGATCGTGGCGATCAGCAGCGCGCCGCGCAGGGCGGGAAGCTTGATCGCCCAGATGATCCGGAGCTGGCCGGCCCCGTCGAGCGCGGCGGCCTCGTACAGCGAGGGGTTCACCACCTTCAGCGCCGAGTAGAGGATCAGCATGTTGTAACCCACGAATTCCCAGGTCACGATGTTGCCGATGGACGCGAGGACCAGGTCGGGCGACAGCGGATCGGGCAGTGAGATCCCGAACACCTCGTTGAGGTTGCCGATCAGGCCGAACCTGGTGCCGTACATGAAGCCCCACATCAGCGTGGCGACGACCGCGGGCACCGCGTACGGCAGGAACACCGAGATCCGGAAGAACGCCGAGCCGTACAGCCTGCCGCTGTCGATCGCCAGCGCGACCAGCAGTGCGAGGAACAGCATGATCGGCACCTGGACGACCAGGAAGAGCGCGACGCGCCCGAACGCCGACCAGAACTGCGGGTCCTGCAGGGCCTTCAGGTAGTTGTCGGCTCCGACGAAGGACGTCCCCCCGATGAGCCGGGTGCGGAACAGGCTCAGGTAGACGGAGTACGCGATCGGGGCCAGGAAGACCAGCGCGAAGACCGCCATGAACGGCCCCACGAACCGCCACCCGATCCATGACCGGCGTCTGCCGGTCATGGCCCCCCGACCATGCGAATACCCTTCCGAGACCACCGGCTCGCTCCTCTCCGCGGTGTGGTTACCGGCCGTGACTCTCCTGTTCACGTCAACATCACGAGCATGTTTACGTGAACATCGCGAGCGAACGAGCACGGCTCAGTTGTCGCGGAGGGTGATCTCTCGAGTCGCCAGGGTAATGTTTACGTAAACTTCTGCTGCGGTATGGTGGCACCCGTCCATTGAGAGGTCAAGGCTCGCCCACGTCACACCCGGTCGGATCGCGGCGTACGATCTCCGGCGACGGGTGAGCAGGCGGGAGCGACACAGGAATGGATCCGGACGGCCCGGCCCGGCAGGTCCCGGCGCCGATCGGCGGTGCGCAGCGGGGCGGCTCGGGCATCCCGGGCGGGCGCCGCAAGCAGCGGGTCTCCATGGCCGACGTGGCCAGGCTCGCGGGCGTCTCGTCCCAGACGGTCTCCAGGGTCGCCAACGGCCATCCCGGCGTCGTCGGCGCGACCCGCGAGCAGGTGCTCGCGGCGATGCGCGAGCTGGGCTACCGGCCCAACAGCGCCGCCCGGGCGCTGCGCTACGGGCAGTTCAACACGATCGGCGTGATCCTCTTCGGGCTCGCGTCGACCGGCAACAGCCGCACCGTGGAGGCGATCGCGACCCACGCCGCGGCCGAGGGGTACGCGATCACGCTGATCCCCATCGGCGTTCCCACGCAGGACAACGTGCTGGGCGCCTTCACGCGGATGGGCGAGCTGGCCGTCGACGCCGTCATCGTCATCATCGAGATCCACCTGCTCGACGCCGGCACCGTGACGCTTCCTCCAGGAGTCCACGTCGTCGTCGTGGACTCCGACGCCGGAGACCGTTACAGCGTCGTCGACACCGACCAGGCCGAAGGCGCCCGGCTCGCCGTACGCCACCTCCTCGGCCTGGGCCATGAGACGGTCTGGCACGTCACCGGCCCGGAGACGTCCTTCGCGAGCCAGCGCCGCGCGCAGGCGTGGCGCCTGGCCCTGGAGGAGGCCGGACGCCCGGTGCCCCCACCGTTGCACGGCGACTGGTCGGCCGGGTCGGGCTACGCCGCCGGGCTGGCGCTGGCCGGCGAACCCGGCTGCACGGCGGTGTTCGCCTCCAACGACCAGATGGCCCTCGGCCTGCTGCGCGCCTTTCATGAGAAGGGGCGGGCGGTTCCCGCCGACATCAGCGTGGTCGGCTTCGACGACATCCCCGACGCCTCGTGCTTCGTGCCACCGTTGACGACCGTCCACCAGGATTTCGCCGAGGTCGGCCGGCGCTGTGTCCAGGGCGTCCTGCGGCAGATCCGCGAGGGCGGCGCCTCGCGGCCCGGCACCGACCTCGTCCCCACCCGCCTGGTCGTCCGCGACAGCACGGCGCCGCCACGCACCCGGACCTGAGACGAGGTCCCGAGGCACGGGGGATCCGGTCAGCAGCCGCCGCCGCAGCCGTCGTCCTGAGCGGCGGCGGAGGCGGAGACCGCGGCGGCCGGCACGGCCCGGCAGGCGTCCCCGCGAAGCGCGCTCCGTGCCCTCGATCAGCTCCCGGGCGACACCGCACCGGCCGGGACGAGCATGGATCAGGTGGTCCTTCCGGCGGTCAGCGACGGCATGGCGGGGATCACGGCGGCGAGCCATCCGTCGGGGTCCGCGGTGAAGTGCGGCGCCTCCCGCGTCTCCCACCACGACCGCACGGCGAGGACCGTCTCCGCCTCTCCCGTCCGGCCGTCCCGGTAGGCGACCTCGCGTCGCCCGGTCTCCCTTGACCACGACGCGGCCCCGCTTCGCGCCCGCGTCGTAGTCGTTCCAGTTGATGCCGTGGCCGGCCCACAGCATCTCCTGCATCTGGCCGGTGGACCTGCCGTGGAGCTCCGGTTGGGGGAACTTCGCCTGCGCGGCCATGGTGATGCTGTTGCGCACGCAGTCGCGCTGCCGCCACAGGAAGTAGTTCGCGACCTCGAGCGGGTCGGCCAGGGTGAACGCGCGGGCGTCGAACGTGGCACGCCGGCCGCCGACGCCGCCGGAGGAGGGGTACGCCTCGTTGAACGCGACCGTCGCGATGCTCGCGGCCACGCTGACGATCTTCTGAGTGACGCCGCCGAACCACGGCTGCGTGGACGGGGTGGCGAAGTCGGTCACCAGGACGCTGCACTCGTCGGACTGGACGTACGCGAACACGCTGCCGGCGATCTCCTCGCCCTGCGCCGCCTGGCCGGGCCTCGTGGGTGAATGATGCAGGATCTCAAGCCGTGGTGGGGTGCCGCCACAGGTGAGGGCGGCCGGGGACCGCCGCGGGCGTGACCCGGGGCGACCGCGACCACCAGGGGCCGGAAAATCACGCGGGACCATCCAGCCCGCAGACCTTTCCGCTCTTCGGTCTCGGTCTTCACGCCCGATGTCCGCGCCGGCCGTACACGTCCGAGGGCATGGGGCATCTCCTGCGGAGAATCGACGGGAATAACGGGGAGCGGCCTTCGCGTCATGGCCACATGCGAGCGCCCGCCACCGGCGAATGCTGAAAACAACCGGCGCTTCGCCTTGAGTCCGAAAATAGCCCTCACCGAATGACGGCGAAAGCGTCACCGGGCATTCTGGTCGCCGAAACCGATATTCGGACCGGTGCCGGTTCTGCCCGTGCCGTCAATCGCTTGTGGGAAAAGGTGCGCGGACGTATTTTGAGTGGGGCCGTGGCCTTTCGGCTCCCAGGGCTCTCGGATGAGGTGACCCGGCGATGAAGCGTCGATCAGGCAGCGGTGTGCCCGACCCGAATGAGATCGCGGAGTTGCGGGTTCGGGCTGATGCCGGCGACCAGAACGCGGCGGGGCGCTTGGGGGAGTTGCTCGCCAGGAGCGGTGACAAGGAAGGCGCGCTGTACGTGTGGGCTCGAGCCTACGGCGGCTCCTCGCCCACGACGAAGCGGTTGGCTGAATTGATGGCCGAAGACGGTGATCCGCAAGGCGCGGTGCGGGCGTGGGAGGCGTCGGACGCTCTGTGGTACAACCCGGAAGGTCTTCATCAGGAGCACATGCGCAGCCTGGATCCCGAGGACCGGATGTGGGAAGACGACGGCCCAGAGGAGTGGGGGTTCATAGAGGCGGAACAGTTGACCGTGACGCTGGTAGAGCGGGGAGATGAGGCGACGATCGCGGAGCTGCGCGCCAAGGCCGATGCCGGCGACTCCTACGCGGCGATGCTGCTGGCTGTGGGCGAAGAACGCTATCGCCGCAGAAGGAACGCGAGGGCGCGGCCAGAAGGCCCCCTTGCGGAGTGACCGTCGATCGGTGTGAAGACCTCGCCCGGCGTTCGGGCGCGAGTATCGGCATGTCGCGACTTCCTTCTCAGCTCGGCGGTTTCCGGGGCGCACGCCGCCGCGACCGTACCGGGGCCCGCGGGGAGCGTGCCCGCTCGGGGGAGTCGCGGGCACGCTCCCGGGGTCACCAGCGGACCGGGACCTCGCGCAGGCCGCCGACGGCCAGCCCCTCCACGCGTTCCAGCTCCTCCACGGGCACCGCCAGCTCCAGCGTCGGCAGCCTGCGCAGCAGCACCTCCAGGACGACCTGCAGCTCGGTGCGGGCCAGCGCCTGCCCCAGGCAGGAGTGGGCGCCGGAGCCGAAGGCCAGGTGGGGGTTCGGGCTGCGGGTCAGGTCCATCTCCGCGGCGTTCGCGAAGGCGGTCTCATCGCGGTTGGCGGCTGCCATGCCGCACACCACGGTCGTGCCGCGGGGCAGCACCGTGCCGCCGACCTCGGTCTCCTCGGGCAGGTAGCGAGGCAGGCCGAAACCGGAGTTGGTGTCGAAGCGCAGTGACTCCTCCACCGCGGTGCGGACCAGCGACGGGTCGGCCAGCAGCCGTTCCCACCGGGAGCGGTCGGCCAGCAGCATGGAGACCATCTTGCCGATCATGTTCGCCGTCGTCTCGTGCCCGGCGACCAGCAGAGCCATGCCGGTGACCACGATCTGGAGGTCGGACAGCCCACCCTCTTCGGGGCCGCCGGCCGCGATCAGCTCGCTCAGCAGGTCGTCTGCGGGCGCGGCGCGCCTGGCGGCGACGAGGTCGGACATGTACTGGAAGAAGTCGCCCTGCGCGGCCTCGGTCTCCGCCCTGCCGTACCGGGTGAGGTTGAGCAGGGTGTCGGACCAGTAGGAGAACCGGTCCCGGTCGGCGGAGGGCACGCCGAGCATGTCGCAGATCACGTAGACCGGCAGCGGGAAGCCGAGGCCCGCCCTGAGATCGCCCGGCGTGCCGCGCTTGACCATGTCGTCGACGAGGTCTTCGGCGATCTGGATCATGGCGGGCCGCATGGCGTCCATGCGCCTGACGGTGAACCACCTGCTGATCAGACGGCGCCAGTGCCGGTGCTCCTCGCCGCCGTCCGGGATGATCGCCGCCATCTCGCCGCCGAACACTCCGCCGCCGTCCGCCGACACCCGGGCCGCGTCGGCCGCGTCGAGCCTGCGGGTGAAGCGCGGGTCGGCCAGCACCTGCTTGACGTCCTCGTAACGGGTCAGCAGCCTCGCTGGGTCGCCGCTGGGCAGCGTGACGTGCGCGACCGGACAGGTGGCGCGCAGTTCGGCCCATTCCGCCGGCGGATCCAGCGCCGCGTCGTTGGGGATCGGGTAGTTCAGGATCTGCTCGTCGGCATTCATTCCGGCGTCTCCTCGTACATAGGTGGTCGGTCGCCGCGAACCCTCCTGATCGGAAGGACGGCGCCCATCACGTATGCCCGGGTAAGCGTGAAGGCCGGTCGTGCGGGTGTCCGTCGGTAGGCAAACTCCCGGAATGTCTCAGGGGCGGACCGCGACCGTCCACGTGGCGGCACGCGTAAGCGCGCCTCCTTCCGGAGACGACAACGGAGGGGGCCGCGTGGAGGACCGGTGGACACGATCATCAATTGGCTGTGGGGCCTGTCGGGCATCGTGCTCTACACGGTCGTGGCCGCGCTGGTCTTCGCCGAGGACGCGCTGTTCGTCGGCTTCGTCGTGCCGGGCGAGACGGCCGTGGTGCTCGGCGGTGTGTTCGCCGCCGAGGGCAGGCTGTCGGTCTACTGGCTGGGGCTCGTGGTGACGCTGGCCGCAATCGCCGGCGACAGCACGGGTTATTTCATCGGCCGCCGCCTCGGCCCCAGCGTCCTGGACGTACGGGTGCTGCGCCGCCGCCGCGATCGCGTGGAGCGGGCCCGGGCGCTGATCCGCCGCTGGGGTCCTCAGGCGGTGCTCGTCGCGCGGTTCGTCGCGTTCCTCCGCGCCCTGATGCCGACCCTGGCCGGGGTCTCGCACATGGATTATCGGCGGTTCTTCCTGTTCAACGTCCTGGGCGGGGTGATCTGGGGAGTCGGTTACACGCTCGTCGGCTTCTTCGCCGGAGCGGCGTACGAGCGGGTGCGGACGGCCGTCGGCGGTGTGGTCGCGGGCGTCATCGCCGCGGCCGTCGTGGCCGCGCTGGTCGTGTGGCGCGTACGGCGGCACCGCAGAGGCTCCCGCGAGCGCGAGGACGTCACTCACTGACCCGGGCAGCGGGGTCTGCCGGGGGCGCCTCTCGGCTGGTCGAACACGTGACGATCTCGACCGCGGCTGTTTGTCGGTCCCGTCTGACAGGCTGGATCCGCTTCAAATTCGGAATCGCATGAGGGGGGCCGCATGGCCGACTGGCGTGAGGTCGCCGAATCGGCACCGGAGTTCGCCGGCCGGATCAGGGCGTCGTTCGAGTCGCACAAGCACAAGACCATCGCGACGCTGCGCAAGGACGGTTCACCGCGGGTCAGCGGCATCGAGGCCTACATCATCGGCGACGACCTGTGGTTCGGGTCGATGCCCGGTGCTCTGAAAGCCCGCGACCTGCGGCGTGACCCGCGCTTCGCACTGCACGGCCCTCCGGTTCTCCTCGGCGCCGGCGATTCCGCCGGTGCGGCCGGCGACACGAAGCTGTCCGGACACGCGGTCGAGGTCACCGATCGGGACCGGATCGCGCCGATGCTGGCCGCACGCGGGTTCGGCCCCGGTGATTTCAGCGAGTCCCATTTCTTCACGGCCGACATCCGTGAGGTCGTCCTGACGCGGATCGAGGGGACCGCCATGGTCATGGATCTTTGGCGTCCGGGGCAGGGACTCCGCCGTCTCGAGCGCGCCTAGACTGCATCACTTTTTCAGGCGGCCCCGGCGTCCGCGGCGGGCTTGAGCACTTCCCTGCACCAGGTGCGGAAGTCCGTCGATGTGGGTGTGGCGGTCGCCCAGTCCGCGTCGTAGATTCCGTGGTCCTGCGCGGCGAACGCCTCGGTCACGTCCTTGACCGCCTGGTCGCCGGCGCCTCGGGAGCGGAGAAGCGACGCGTAGTCGTCCACGCTCGTGCGACGGTAGGCGACCGGCCGCCCGAGCTCCTGGCCGATCACCTCGGCCATGCCGTCAGGGGTCAGCCGGTCGGGACCGAACACGGGGAGGTTCTCCTGCCCGGTCCAGGACAGCTCGGTGAGCAGGCCTGCGGCGGTGCCGGCGATGTCCCGCGTCGCGATCAACGCCAGCGGCAGGTCACCTGCACAGGTCAGGGAGAACGCGCCGTGCCCGCGGATCGCATCGAGTTGCCCGAGGAGGTTCTCCATGTAGAAAGGCATGGACAACGCCCGATACGCCGCACCGGACGTGCGGAGTTCGGCGTCCATCGCGAAGGCCGCCGAGAGAACGCCGGCCGGGGCCGGCCAGCCGTGCCCGGCGCTGGACACCCCGACGACGTGACCGACCTCGTGACGGGCGATGGCAGCGGCACCCGCCCGGGCGAAACCGAGGTAGTGCTCCTCGGCGCTCGGCGCCCGCGGGTTCGGCGGGACGAGCCAGAACAGCGCTTCCGCCCCGGGCAGTGCCTTGTCGAGCACGGCCGGATCGTCGTGGGAGCCGGCGACGACCTCGACCCGCTCCCGGACCGTGTCATCCAGACGCGAGGCGTCACGGACGATGACCCGGACCTCCTTGTCCTGGTCGAGCAACTGACGGACCAGCTGACTGCCGATTCGTCCTGTCGGTGTGGTGACGACGATCACCGAATCTCCTCTAACGTGAACATGAACTCCGGTTCCGAATATAGAGACGGCGTCCGCGCATCGTCAACTAAAGTGGAGTGACCATGACCGCTCCCGAACGTGCGCTGCGCGCCGACGCCCGGCGTAACCGCGAGGCCGTCCTCGACGCCGCCGGCGAGCTGTTCGCCCGGCGAGGCGACGCCGTGCAGATGGACGAGATCGCCGAGCGCGCGGGCTTGGGCGTCGGCACCCTCTACCGGCACTTCGCCGACAAGCAGGCGCTGCTCGCGGCGATCATCGGCCGCCGGTTCGAGGCGATGACCGCCATGGCCCGCGCCGCCGACGAGGCCGAGGATCCCTGGGTGGCCTTCGAGACGCTGCTCTACGGCTATCTGGAGTCCGCGCAGGCCGACGCCGCGTTCCGCTTCGCGCTCCTCGGCCCGGAGGAACCGAGCTGGAACGACATCGCCGCGGAGAAGACGGATTTCTCGGCGATCACCGAACGCATCGTGCGGCGCGCCGTCGGCGCCGGCCGCCTCCGCGAGGACTTCCGCGCCGATGACTTCGTCCTCATCACCCGTGGCGCCATGGCGAACATGACCGGTGCCGGTGACTGGCGCAGGCACCTGACGCTTCTGCTCGAGGGCATCCGCGGCCCCGAACGCTGATCCGCACCGAGCCTCCGGATGCCCGGCGCCAGGCGTTCCGGTGGTCGACACGATGCCACTGGGCGGCGGGGCCGACGTCCCCTGCGCGCTGTGGTTGTCGATCGAGCTGGACACGGTCTTCGTCCTGATCGCCGGCACGGTCTTCAGCGCCTGGGGCCGGTCCCGGGGAAAGCCCCCGCCGGGAGGTGCTCGTCGCCCGTCAGCCCTTGTTCGACTGCCGCCAGTCCCGAACGGCATCGCGGATCTTGTCGAACACGGCCACGGGCGGCCCGGCCAGCATGTTCGCGGTCGCGGACTCCCCGGCGCCCGGGTGGGGCCTGGTGGGTGAGATCGCCTCGGCGGCCCGGACCGCACCGGCCATGCGGCGCCCCGCGAACATGGTCTTGATCTGGTTGTGCTGGGCCAGCAGCAGGTCGATGACGTCCTGTTCGGTGGTAGTGGTCACTCTCGTCACCTTTCGACTCGAAGACTGCGACCGCCTGCCCCGCGCCGGCGTCCCTACACCCCGACCCGCCACGGCAGGTGTTCGGTGAGCCGGAGGGCACCGTGATACGTGTTAGGGCCATGAGGATTTCGCGTGCCGCGCTGCTGCCGCTGGCGGCCCTGCCCGTCCTGGCCGTCACGGCTCCCGCCGAGGCGGCCACGGCGCACAGACACCTGCTCGTCGAGTTGCGGGAGGAGGGCGGGTTCGCCGGGCTGCACAACAGGGTGGCCGTCTACACGGACGGCTGCGCCGTGCTGAGTCGCCGTACCGGACCCACCGTCCGCAAGTGCCTGACCCCCGCCGAGTGGCGTGGCCTGCGCGGTTCGCTCAAGCACCTGCGGCTCGGCCGGTCCGAGCCCCCGCCGCAGGGGGCGGACTTCCTCGCCTACCGGCTGACCTACGGGAGTCACCAGGCCACTCGCTACACCTTGCCGCCGACCTGGCAGCCGGTTGTGAGCGAGCTGGACAAGATCCTGGTCAAATACTCGACCCCCAACTGACCCTCCGCTCCCCGCACGGGTCGTCCGTGCACCCGGCGGCGTTTTCCGGCGTCCACAGCTACGCGGGGCGTAGGGCGATGTCCAGCCGGGAGGCGAGCTCGGCCACGCTCGTGCCGTACGTCTCTGTCACGGTGACGCCGCCGGGGCCGATGTGGAAGACGGCCAGGTCGGTGTAGAGGCGGCTGACGCAGGCCAGCCCGGTGAGCGGGTAGGTGCACTCGGGGACGAGCTTGGGCGTGTCGTCCTTGGTGAACAGCGTCATCATGACGAACACCTGCTTGGCCCCGGTGGCCAGATCCATCGCGCCGCCGACGGCGGGGATGGCGTCGGCGGCGCCGGTGTGCCAGTTGGCCAGGTCGCCGCGTTCGGAGACCTGGAAGGCGCCGAGCACGCACACGTCGAGGTGGCCGCCGCGCATCATGGCGAAGGAATCGGCGTGGTGGAAGTAGGAGGCGCCCGGCAGCTCGGTGACGGGGATCTTGCCGGCGTTGATCAGGTCGGGGTCGGCCTCGTCGCCGCGGGCGGCGGGACCCATGCCGAGCATGCCGTTCTCGGTGTGCAGGACGACCCCGGAGCCGGCCGGGAGATGGTCGGCGACCGTCGTCGGCTGACCGATGCCGAGGTTCACGAACGAACCGGGCGGGATGTCCCGGGCGACGAGGGCGGCGAGTTCGTCGCGGCCGAGCGGGCCCCGGCCGAGGTGCTCCACGGTGCTCACTGCGTTCCCTCCGCTGCGCTCAGGTCCAGAATCCGGTCGACGTAGATGCAGGGGGTGACCACCGTCTCGGGGTCCAGCGCGCCGGTGTCGACAACGTGGTTCACCTGCGCGATCGTCATGGTCGCGGCGGTCGCCATGACCGGCCCGAAGTTGCGCGCGGTCTTGCGGTAGACGAGGTTGCCCATCCGGTCGCCGGCGTGGGCGCCGATGAGGGCGACGTCGCCCTTGAGCGGATACTCCAGCACGTAGTCGCGACCGTCGATGGTGCGCGTCTCCTTGCCCTCGGCCAGCGGCGTGCCGACCCCCGTGGGGCAGTAGAAGGCGCCGATGCCGGCCCCGGCCGCGCGCATACGCTCGGCGAGGGTGCCCTGCGGGACGACCTCCAGCTCGATCTTCCCGGCGCGGTAGAGGCCGTCGAAGACCCACGAGTCGCTCTGGCGCGGGAACGAGCAGATCATCTTGCGGACCCGCCCGGCGGCCAGCAGCGCCGCCAGGCCCGTGTCGCCGTTGCCCGCGTTGTTGCTGACCACGGTCAGGTCGGTCGCGCCCTGCCAGATCAGCGCGTCGATGAGCCGTACGGGCATGCCGGCCATACCGAAACCGCCGATCAGCACGGTGGAGCCGTCGGCGATGCCCGCCACGGCCTCGTCGGGGTCGGTGAACACGGCGGTCATGCGGCGCTCACATTCTCCAGCACGACGGCCAGGCCCTGGCCGACGCCGATGCAGATCGCGGCCAGGCCCCACCGTTGGCGGCGCTCGCGCAGCACGTGGGCGAGCGTGCCGAGGACACGCCCGCCGGAGGCACCCAGGGGGTGGCCGATGGCGATGGCGCCGCCCTTGGTGTTGACGATCTCGGGATCGATCTTCCAGGCGTCGAGGCACGCCAGCGACTGGACGGCGAACGCCTCGTTCAGCTCGACGGCGCCGATGTCGTTCCAGCCGATGCCGGCCCGGCGCAGCGCCTGGTTGGCGGCCTCGACGGGCGCGTACCCGAACATCTGGGGCTCCAGCGCGCACGCGGCGCGGCCCGCGACGCGGGCGATCGGGTCGGCGCCGATCCGGGCGGCGGCCGCCTCCGAGCCGAGCACGACCGCAGAGGCCCCGTCGTTCAGCGGAGAGGCGTTGCCGGCCGTGATGGTGCCGTCGGGGCGGAAGGCCGGCTTGAGCCCGGCCAGGATCTCCGGCGTCGTGCCGGGCCGGATGCCCTCGTCCCGGGCCAGGTCGGCACCCTCCACCGGGACGACCAGGTCGTCGTAGAAGCCGTCGTTCCACGCCGCGTCGGCCAGCACGTGGGACCGTACGGCGAAGGCGTCCTGCCGCTCGCGCGAGATGCCGAAGCGCTCCTGAAGCTGCTCGTTGGCCTCGCCGAGGGAGACCGTCCACTCCTTGGGCATCCGGGGGTTCACCAGCCGCCAGCCGAGGGTGGTGGAGACCGCGGTCACATCCCCGGCGGGGAAGGCCCGAGACGGCTTGGGCAGCACCCAGGGGGCCCGCGTCATCGACTCCACGCCGCCGGTGACGACGACGTCGGCGTCGCCGCTCTCGACGGTACGCGAGCCGATCATGGCGGCGTCCAGGCTCGACCCGCACAACCGGTTGACCGTGGAGGCCGGCACGGTGACCGGCAGCCCGGCCAGCAGCACGGCCATCCGGCCGACGTTGCGGTTGTCCTCGCCCGCGCCGTTGGCGTTGCCCCAGACGACGTCGCCGATCTCCGCCGGATCCAGCTGGGGGAGCTTTGCCAGGACGCCGCGCAACGCGGTGGCCGCCAGGTCGTCCGGGCGGACACCGGCGAGCGCTCCGTTGAACCTGCCGAACGGCGTGCGCGCCGCGGCGTAGACGAAGGCCGAACCCATGACGCTCCCTTCTGTTCGCTATGCGAACGGAGGTTCATTCTGCGAACAATTCGAGCATAGTCCATGCCTGTCGCCGTGCTGCTGGGCGGATCCGCACCTCGCAACAGGGGAGGCGCCGCCGACGGCCGGGGCCGGGACGTGGGGCTGCAGGGAGTTCCATGTGGATCACAAGGACCAGGCGCCACGCTGGTGCGGAAAAGTGACGGACCTTTGCGACAACCGACGTGAGGACAGCAACCATGACCAGGAAGTTCGCCGCGGGCGTGGCCGTCGCCCTGACCGCGCTCATCGTGCAGCCGTCGATCGCGCGGCCGGCCGGCGCCGCGACGACGTACAGCAGCCCATGCCAGGGGATTCGCAACTGCGCGGGTGAGATGCAGAGCGGCGAGGGATGGATGATCGAGACCCCGGTCAAGAACTGGAAGCGGGTGGTCTACCGGTTCAAGCACCTGAAGAAGAGCGAGAAGAGGGTGTGCGCCCACGAGTACCCCCGCCTGACCATGTGGATCAATGATCCGGACAGCAGGCGCCACAAGACGGTCGTCATCAAGGCGTCCGGCACGCTTCCCCGCCGTGCCTGCTCCTACTAGGGACAGACGCGTTGATCTACGCCGCCGGGCTGCCCTAGCTTGGGGCGATGTCGATTGACGGTACGGCGGCATATGACGGCGTCGAGGGATTGCCTCCGCTGGTCAGGCGCGCGGTCCAAACGGCACGGCAGGCGGGCTTCGCCCCTTCCTGCCGCCCTGAACAGGGGCGACTGCTGTACGCCTTGGCGGCCGGCGCCGAGATGATCGGGGAGACCGGAACCGGGTGCGGAGTGGGCCTGGCGTGGCTGGCCTCCGGCGCCCGGCCCGGGGCCCGGCTGGTCAGCGTCGAACGGGATGCCCACCGGGCTTCCCTGGCCGCCCAGGTCTTCCACGATCACCCGCAGGTGTCGGTGATCTGTGGTGACTGGCGGGAGATCCATCGGGACGGGCCGTATGACCTGCTCGTGCTCGACGGTGGCGGCCAGGGCAAGGGCGTCGAGCAGCCGGCTGATCCGCACCGGCTGCTCAGGCCGGGAGGAACGGTCGTCATCGACGACCTGACCCCGGCACGGCACTGGCCGCCGCGATTCGACGGCGTCGTCGACCGGGCGCGGATGCACTGGCTCGATCATCCGGGGCTGGACGCGGCGGAGCTTCGGCTCGGGCCGGATCTGGCCGCGCTCGTCGCCACTCGTCGTTTCGCCGCCGATCAGTGATCGAGGCGATCCCCTCCCAGGCTCAGGGCTTGGCGGTGGTGACGGGCTCGGCGGGGACGTCGCGCCCGGTCGCAGGGGTGGACATGCGCGTGGGGAGTGCCAGTGTGACCGCGGCGGCGACGAGGGCGGCGGCGCAGCCGATCAGCATGCCGGCACGGAAGCCGCCCTCCGACGGCAGGACGTGGCCGGCCAGCCGCACGGTCATCTGTGACAGGACGACGCCGACCACCGCGGCCGAGACGGTGGTGCCGATGGAGCGCATCAGCGTGTTGAAGCCGTTGGCGGCGGCGGTCTCGGAGCGGGGAACCGCGCTCATGATCAGCGCGGGCATCGCCCCGTAGGCCAGGCCGACGCCGGCGCTGCAGACGCAGGTGACGATCAACATGCCCCAGGCGGAGCCCAGCAGCGCCATCGAGGAGCCGTACCCGAGCGCCATGACCAAACTGCCGGAGATCAGGGTGACCTTGGGGCCGCGGGCGGCCGACATGCGGGCGCCCAGCGGCGAGACGGCCATCATCACCAGGCCGGAAGGGGCCATCCACAGGCCGGCCGCCAGCATCGACTGGCCCAGGCCGTAGCCGGTGGCCGCCGGGAGCTGCAGGATCTGCATGACGATCAGCGCTTGGGCGTACATCGAGAAGCCGACCACGATCGAGGCCAGGTTGGTCAGCAGCACCTGCCGCCGCGCGGTGACGCGCAGGTCGACCAGCGGGTCCTTCACGCGCAGCTCCCACCAGCCCCACAGCAGCAGCACGACCGGCGCGGCGGCGAGCAGGCCGAGCGTGGTGCCGCTCGACCAGCCCCAGTCGGCGCCCTTGGAGACGCCCAGCAGCAGGCACACGAGCCCGGCTCCCAGGCCGAGCACACCGGCGACGTCGATCCGGCCCGCGGCGCGGGCGGGCGTGGCCGGGACCAGCAGCCGGATCAGCACCGCGACCAGCACGCTCAACACGGCCACGCCCCAGAACAGTGCCCGCCAGCTCGCGTATTCGGCGACCGCCGCCGCGAGCGGCAGGCCGAGCGCGCCGCCGATCCCCATCGACGAGCTGAGCAGCGCGATGGAGGGGCCGAGCCGCTCCGGCGGCAGAAGGTCGCGCAGGGCGCTGATGCCCAGGGGGATCATGCCCATGCCCATCCCCTGCAGGCCCCTTCCGATGATCATCGGCGCCAGGGAATCGGCCACGGCGCAGACGGCGCAGCCCGCGATCAGCGGCACCGAGCAGAGCAGCATCATGCGGCGCTTGCCGTACAGGTCGCCGAGGCGGCCGGTGACCGGGGTGGTGACCGCTCCGGCGAGCAGCGTGGCGGTGATCACCCATGAGGCGTTCGACGCGGTGGTGTGGAGAAGGCCCGGCAACTCGCCGATCAGTGGCACCACCAGGGTCTGCATGAGCGAGGCGACGATGCCGGCCATCGCCATCACGCTGACGATGCCACCGGGGCGGGCGGCGGACGTGGAGCCTTCCACGCGGGTCTCCCTTGATCGGCGATCAGAGCGATGTGCACCCTACACACCATGTGTTACCCGAAGGCCTTCCCGTCCGCATGGTGGGAGATGATGTCGCTTCGTCAGTCGGGGCCGGCAGGCCCAGGGCGGCCAGGAAGCGTACGCCTTCAGGGTCGTGGCGCTCGAAGCCGAGCTCCCTCCTCTGCACCCAATCAGCGAACCAAGAGCTTGACCGGCTCGGACAGTACGGTGGTCGCCCCCGGGTAGTCCGCCAGACGTGAGGCCAGCGTCTCGACGGCGAGCTCACGAGGCAGCAGCACACTGAACTTCAGGCCGTTCAGCGCCCGCTCGTCGACCTCGGGCCGGCTCAGCCTGTCTGCGAGATCCTGCCGCCACCCCGTGCCCGTCAGGTCGTTTCTCACCCGGATGTACTGGTCGTCGACGCGCTGCGCCGGATCGGCGAGCGGGCCGAGGGTGGCTTTGAGAGTGGCGTTGGCGCGGTTTCCGGCCCAGGTCCACCACTGGAGGTCTCCGTCGTCACGCACGATCACCGTGCCGTCGGGGCGGACGAGGTGCCGGCTGTCTTCCCGCACCCGTGCCAGTCCGGCCGCCGCCCGGCGGGTGAGCTTCACCGGAGGGTCGGCGCCGAGAACGACGTCCCGCATGGCCCGCGACAGGGCGAACGACGCGCCGCCGGACATGGACGTGGCCCAGCGGGCCTTGCCGCCGCTCCCTTCCACGGGCTGGACGAAGCACCGCCGCCGTCTCCAGTCGATCCAGTCCACGGCCCAGGTGCGGCCCGCCGGCAGCAGAAGACGCGGCCCCGATACGGCGGAGGTCAGCAGAGCGGGATCCGTACGGCCGATCTCGGCACTGCCGCGCAGGACGGTGAACTCCGGCGGAGCCGTGAACACCGCGGTGAGATCTATGAAGTTCCTCCGTCCGAAGCGCTGCTCGGCGTGCGGACCGACGAGGAGGTCGCCCCCGTCGCGCTCGAGGAAGCCCTCGGAGGTGAGGTGATCGAGCACCGTGCGCGCCTGCGGTTCCCGGAAGGGGCCGAGGCCGTGCCACCAGTCCGGCCACAGGGCGTCCCCCATCCGCCCCTCCTGCAGGGTGAGCGCGAGGAACTGCTGCGCGACGATGTGCCGGGGCGCGGGCGGCGGATGCAGCGGCTCGACGTAACCCCTGCTCCACAGCAGCAGGAGTCCCGCGGAGGCGAAGAGGTCCTCCACGGTCAGGGCCAGGATGAGGCAGTCGCGCCGGGCCCCCGCCCACCTGATGGTCAACTACGACCTCCCGTGGAACCCCAACCGCATCGAGCAGCGTTTCGGCCGCATCCACCGGATCGGCCAGACCGAGGTGTGCCGCCTGTGGAACCTCGTGGCCGCCAACACTCGCGAGGGGGAGGTGTTCGGCCGGCTGCTGCAGAAGGTCGAGGAGCAGCGCAAGGCCTACGGCGGCAAGGTCTTCGACGTTCTGGGGTCGGCCTTCGACGAGACACCGCTGCGCGAGCTGCTGATCGAGGCCATCCGGTACGGCGACCTCGCCGAAACCCGGGCCAGGATGGAGCAGGTCATCGACGATTCGGTCGCCCACGGCCTCAAGGAGCTTCTCCAGGAACGCGCGCTCACCCACGACGTCATGTCGGACGCGGACCTGGCCCAGATGCAGCGCGTCATGGAGGAGGCGCGCGCCCGCCGGCTGCAGCCGCACTACATCGAGTGGGCCTTCCGTTTCGCTTTCCAGCGCCTCGGCGGCCGGCTCGCGAGACGTGAGCGCGGTCGCTACGAGATCGCGCACGTTCCCGCGGCGGTCCGCGCCGTCACCAAGCACGGCCCTGTCGCCAGCCGCTACGAGCGGGTGACGTTCGAACTCGACCGCGTCGACGTCCCCGGCAAGCCCCGTGCCGACCTGCTCGCCCCCGGGCACCCGCTCCACGACGCCGTCGCCGAGCTCACCATCACGCAGCTGCGCCCCATCCTCGAGCGCGGGACCGTCCTGGTCTCCGCGGACGTGGAGGAGCCGAACCTGCTGGCCGGCGTCGTGGAGGAGGTCGTCGACGGCACCGGGGCGTCGATCGCCCGGCGGTTCGGCTACGCCTACGTCGACGCCGCCGGCCAGGTCAGGCCAGCCGGCCCCGCGCCGCCTCGCCGAGGTGGCACCCCGCCGGCTCGCCGAGATCGAACGGACCCGGGCGCGGGTGGACGAGCGACTGGCCCACGAGTCGAACCGGCTCATCGGCGAGGCGGTCGCGGCTCAGGAAAAGGAGCGGGCCGGCATCAGGCCGAAGGAGAGCTCCGACAGTCTTCTCCGCAAGGCGCAGGACCTCCAGGTCCGGCGGGAGACCCGTCTGGCGCTACTGGAGCAGCAGGCACAGCTGGCGACCAAGCCGCCGCGCATCATGACCGCCGCGCTGGTGCTGCCGCTGTCCATGGTGGAGACCGAGATCGCAGCCGACGCCCCCATCCATGCCAGGGAGACCAAGGCCGTCGAGCGGCGCGGCGCGGCGGCGACCTGGTGCTCGCGACCGAGCGTGCTCTCGGCCGGGAGCCGCGGGAGCGGGCGTTCAACAACCCCGGCTACGACATCCTGTCCCTGCCCTCCGACGGCGGCCCCTCCGTCCGCATCGAGGTCAAGGCGCGGATCGAGGGAGCCGAGGACTTCTACGTCACCCACAACGAGATCGTCACCGGCAAGAACGCCGCCCCTCATTACCGGCTCGCGCTGGTCACCGTCAGCACGGCCGGCCCGGAGTACGACCAGGTGCGGTACATCGCCGATCCCTTCGCCGGCGTGGACCTCGGTGACCTCGCCGCCACCGGCGTCCGCGCCGACTGGCCGAGAACCTGGGCCGCCGGCAGCGGGCCCTTCTGACCCTTGCCGCCGCTCATGGGCGATGTGGCCGACGCATGTGAACGTTTGCCGATCCCCGGACACGTGCACTGACGGTGATCTCGAGTTTGAGTGATCACCGGTCGTCGTCGCGATCAGGTCCGGAGTGGTGGCTCGGCCTGGCGTCGGGCTCCGCATCGCGGAGGAGAAGCCGCCCTTGATCACTCCTGCGATCCGGTGGAAGTCCTAGGCGATCGTCATGTTCACGGTGAGGTGGGAGATGATGCGCTGTTCGTACGGCTCGGCGAGGTCGGTCCACGTGACGATCCAGAAGTGCTCCACGTACGCTCCCGCGTACGGGTTGATCCAGCCGCGCTGTCGCGTTTCTACGAGCCGCGACTCGGACGGGCGGGGCAGGATAGCCGACATGGAAGAGATCATGCCTTTGATGACGCGTGCGACCGAACGGACCGCGGCGTTGGTGCGGGTGGTGCGGCGCGAGCAGCTCCGGCTGCCGACGCCGTGCGCGAAGTTCGACGTGCGGGACCTGATCAACCACCTCGAGTGGGTGGCGGAGCTGTTCGAGTCGCTGGCTCACAAGGGGCCGCGCATCGAGCAGGGGCCCTACGCCGGCGACTTCCCCGAGCGGGCGGAGCGTGCGCTGGCCGCCTGGTCGCGGCCCGAGGCGTGGGAGGGGACCAGCCCCGCCATGGGCCTGCCGATGACCACGCTGGCGCACATGTACCTCGTCGACATGGTCGTGCA
This sequence comes from Microbispora sp. NPDC088329, assembly GCF_040685655.1. Lineage (NCBI taxonomy): Bacteria > Bacillati > Actinomycetota > Actinomycetes > Streptosporangiales > Streptosporangiaceae > Microbispora > Microbispora sp. NPDC088329. The sequence continues at coordinate 40,488 of NZ_JBFBIP010000011.1, read as the reverse complement.
CGGCTGGGACCTCGCCACAGCCACCGGTCAGGAGTACGAGCCGGACCCCGAGGCCGTCTCGCGGGCGCGGAGTTTCACGGAGAACATGGTGGAGATGGGCAGGCAGCGCGGCGCCTTCGGGCCGCCGGTCGCGGTCCCGGACGACGCTCCGCCGTTCGGGCGTCTGCTCGGCGTCATCGGCCGGGACCCGGCCTGGAGACCGTGAGCCGGCCGGCCGCGGTCACGATCCCGCCCTCGCCGGCCGGTGCGGATGGTCGGGCCGTTCCGGGCGCCGCACGCGTGTGTGCCGCGCCCGCTTCCGAACGCGGCGTACTCGTGAAACATGACAAGGCCGACCCGGCATGACCGCTCAGCCCGAACGCCCGCTGCTCTTCCTCGACGTCGACGGGCCGCTTCTCCCGTTCGGCGAGGACCCGCACCGCGCACCGCGGGGTACTGCACCCGGTGCGCGCTGGGCGCGGCTCACCGCCACGCTGGGGAGCCGGCTGGCGGCGCTGCCCTGCGAACTCGTCTGGGCGACAACCTGGGAAGAGGAGGCCAACGCCGAGGTAGCACCCCGAATCGGGCTCCCGCGGCTGCCCGTAGTGCGCTGGCCGGAGCCGGCCGACCGAGATGAACGTGAGGACCGATGGTTCGGGTTGTGCTGGAAGACCCGGACCCTGGTGAGCTGGGCGGGCGGACGCCCGTTCGCCTGGGTCGACGACGAGATCACCGGCGCGGACAGGGAGTGGGTCGCCACGCACCATCGCGGCCGAGCTCTCCTCCACCGTGTGGAGTCATACCGGGGGCTCACCGACGACGACTTCACGACCCTCGAACGATGGCTTCGGAGCCGGTGAGTCAGCTCGTTTCCACTGGGTGGCCCGGCCGTGTGCCGGGCACGGGTCAGCAGCCGGGGTACTTGCCGGGTGCGAGGCGGCCGCCGGTGAACTCGGTGATGAAGTCGCCGGCGAGTTCGGAGATCGCCTGACTGCCTTCCAGCGGCGACAGCCAGCGCTGCGGAAGGGCCGCCTCGCCGTACGCCGTGCCGAGGAGGTTGCCGCAGAGGGAACCGGTGGAGTCGCTGTCGCCGGAGTGGTTGACCGCCAGCAGCAGCGCCCGCTCGACGTCGTCGCCGCTCACGAGGGCGCAGTAGACCGCGATCGCGAGCGCCTCCTCGGCCACCCATCCGCCGCCGAGCGTCTCCACCGCCTCCGGTGACGGCTCCGCCGTACCGGCCAGGGCGACCGCCGCCTCGATCGCGGCGGTGGTCTCCTCGTGCGCGGGCCGCTCGCCGAGCAGCGCGAGGGAGTCGTGTACGGCCTCCGCGGGCAGGGCGCCCTGGGCCAGCAAGCAGATCAGCGCGGCGAAGGCCCCGGCGGCCAGATACCCGGTGGGGTGCCCGTGCGTGATCTGGGCGCACCGCGCCGCGAGCGTGAACGCCTCCTCCGCGTCGCGGGTGGCCAGCCCGAACGGCGCGGAGCGCATGACGGTCCCGCAGCCCTTGGAATTGGGATTGACCGGCCCGGGCGTGCCGAGGGCGGCGAGCGGGCCGGGAGCGGCGCGCAGCCCGGACAGGCAGGCGTTGCCGGGCGCGCGGCGCGAGTACAGCCAGGCCTGCTCGCGGAGCCGGCCGGTGCGCACGAGATCGTCCGCCGGCGGCGGCACGCGGTGCTCCTGTGTGTCGAGCCAACGCAGGTACGCGTGGCGGATCACCTGCACCTCATCGCAGGCTCCTCGCTCCCGCACGCGTACGTGGGCGCGGATCAGGCCTTCGGCGGTGAACAGCGTCATCTGGGTGTCGTCGGTGATCAGGCCGGTCCTGCCACGCCAGTCGGGCGTGAGGTCGGTCAGCCCCGTCTTGCCGTGATCGCGGCGGATGGCGCTGATCGGGTCGAACTCGACGGGCGCGCCGAGGGCGTCACCGATCGCCCCGCCGAGCAGACAGCCGCGCACCCGTGCCTCGAACGAAATGTCGACGATTTCCTCATAGCTCACGATGATCTCCTTTGTCCCCTGAAGCGAACCGTAGCGGTCTTGTCGTACGGCCGCCGGTCAGATGGAAACGGTGCTCATCTCGAGCAGGAGACTGTCCGGCCTACCGGGGCCTGGACGCGAGGTGAGCGGGAGCGGGTCACGACCGGCGTTGACGCCAGTTCGCCCACCGGCCCCCCTTTCCCTCCTGCACTCGCCGCTTGGCCAGCTCGTCCAGCGCGGTGCTGTCGCCGGCGTCGGCGGCGGCGCGGGCGAGGCGTTCGGCGCCTTCGTGGTCGCCGGCCTGCTCCCGCGGTCGCGGGCGGCCTGAGCGAAAGCGCGGTGGTCGCCCATCGTGGCGGCGTGGCGGACGGCGCGTTCCAGAAGGCGGCGGGGGGAGACAGGGCGCGGCGGATGCCGCTGCCGTGTTGTTCGAGGTAGTCGGCGAGGCGATAGGTTGGCTCGCTTCCGCTTTGTGCGGCGGGGGCGTGACCGGTGCCGGGACGAGGTTTGATCCGGGCCAGCGGCGGGCGGGCTCCCCGGCAGCGTCGGTGATCGGTGAGGTAGGCGAAGGCGCGGTCGAGCCAGCCGTCGCCGAGCAGGTGCCATTGCTCGTCGCTGAGGTAGCCGGGGGCGGCTTCCGCGAGCAGGAGGCGGTTCGCCATGTCGTGGCTCCTTCGCTGTCCTCCCCCGACGGATGCCCGGTACCGCCGGCTACGGCGGCGATTTCAGGCTAAAACCGGATCGCCCGCACTGCACGGCAGCGGGGGCCACCGGGTGACCCCGGGTAACCCGGGGTCACCCGGCACCCGGACGTCGCAGGCCGTCGGAGGGGTGCGCGTGCGCCGGCTCCGCCCTTCCCGCCGATCGCGGACGGGGACGCGTCGACCTCTCACCGGGGAGTGACGGATGACGGGCGCTCGCACGCGGGCCCTCCGGGAGCGCCTGGGCGGCCTGGCGTACGGCGGGGACTGCAACCCCGGGCAGTGGGATCCGGTCGTGGGGCGGGAGGACGTCCGGCCCATGCGCGAGGCGAGGGTGGACCTCGTGTCGCTCGGCGTCTTCGCGTGGGCGTCGCTCGAACCCGAGCCCGGCAGGTACGAGTTCGGCTGGCCCGACGAGGTCATGGACCTGCTCCACGAGAACGGCATCGCGGTCGACCTGTCCACTCCCACCGCCGCGCCGCCCGCCTGGCTCGTCCGGCGGCATCCCGAGGTCCTGCCGGTCATGGCGGACGGCGAGCGTTCGGTTTCGGCAACCGCATGCACTACGACCCCTCGTCGCCGGTCTACCGGGAGCACGCGGCGGACATTCCGGTCGTCACCAACTTCATGCGCTTCTACCGGCACGCGGACTATTGGAGATGGGCCCCGGAGGAGGACGCGGCGGCCCTGGCATCTACCCCGACCCCGCCGATCCGGACGCGCACGTGTCGTCGGCCTTCCAGTTCGACCTTTCCGGTCGCTCAGGGGCGGGCAGCCCTGGCTGCTGATGGAACAGGCCGCGAGCGCGGTCAGCCAGTGGAGGCTCAACGTGGTCAAGGAGCCCGGCCGGATGCGGCTCGGCTCGCTGCAGGCGGTCTCCCGCGGGGCCGACTCCGTCATGTCCTTCCAGTGGCGGGCCAGTCGCGGCGGGCACGAGCGCTTCCACTCGGCGATGCTGCCGCACTCCGGCCCGGACTCGCGCACCTCCGCGAGGTCACCGAGCTCGGCCGCGAGACCCCCGGCTGCTGTCACCCGTGGCGGGAACCACCACGCGCGCCGAGGTCGCCGTCCTGTTCGACTGGAACGGCTGGTGGGGGCTGGAGGAACTGTGGGGCCTGCCCCGCAACGACTTCCACTACGTGGACTCCGTCATGCGGCACTACCGCCCGCTGTGGGAGCATCCCCACGCGGTCGACGTCGTGTCGCCGCACAGCGATCTCTCGGGATACAAGGTGCTGGTCGTGCCTAAGGCGTACCTGATGGACGACGAGGGCGTGGCCGCCGTCACCGGGTGAGCGCTTCACCGTCCAGTTCACCGACGGACGAGCGGCACGAATATCTCTTCCTCCTCAACCACGACCCCGGCACGCCCGTCGCGGTCCCGGTCGAAGGCGAGGGTACGGACCTCCTCACCGGCCTGCCGGTGTCGGGGGAGATCACCCTGCCCGCCCTCGGAGCGGCGGTCGTCCGCCGGGCGCGGCGGCCCTGACCGCGGTCAGGGCCTCGGCGGGGCCGTGCTCTGCCGCACGACGAGCTCGTTCGCGAGGTCGATCCGGCTCGTGGCCGGCTCCACGCCGCGGGCCAGGTCGAGCAGCATCTGGGCCGCGACGGTCGCCATGTCGCACAGCGGCTGGCCCACCGTGGTGAGGGCGGGCTCGACCCAGTCGGCGACGGGCACGTTGTCGTAGCCGACCACCGACAGCTCGCCGGGGACGTCGAGGCCGAGCCGCCGGGCCGCGCGCAGGACGCCGAGCGCCTGCAGGTCCGACCCGGCGAAGATCGCGGTAGGCCGGTCGGGGCGCGTCAGCAGGTCCATGGCGTGCTCGTATCCGGCGTTCACATAGAAGTTGCCGTACCTGACCAGGTCGGGGTCGACGGCGAGCCCCGCCTCGTCGTGGGCGACCCGGAAGCCGGCGACCCGTGCCCTGCTGCACATCACGTCCTTCGGGCCGGAGATGACCGCGATGCGGCGGTGGCCCAGCTCAAGGAGATGACGGGTGGCGAGCAGGCCGCCGTCCCAGTTGTTCGAGCCGACCACGGGAACGGACTCGGCGATCTCGCCGTCGGTGTCGACGACGACGAACGGGACCTGCGCGCGCCGCAGCTTCTGCTGCTGCGACTGCGACGGGCTGCACATGACGAACAGCACGCCGAGAGGCCGATGGTCGAGCGCGCCGTCCAGCCACTCCTCCGGCGGCCTGTGCGCCCCTTTCAGCTGGGACAGGACGACCTCGATCCGCGCGGCGGCGGCGACGGTGTCGACCCCCCGGATGATCTCCATCGACCACATGGAGTTCAGCTGGTGGAAGACGAGGTCGATCTGTCCCTTGAGCGGCCTGCGCCGGAGGCGGCGACGGTACTGGTGGCGCGTCAGGCCGGCCTCGACGCGTTCCCGGGTCTCGGGGGCGACGTCGGGACGGCCGTTGAGCACCTTGGAAACCGTGGTCACCGAGACGCCGAGCTCTTCGGCGATGGACGCGATCGTCACGGGGCGTGGGCCGGAGGCTGGAGAAGGGCTGGGCATCGTTCCGCTCATTGTTGTCGAAACTTTCGCGAAACTCTAGCATCGAAAGTTGTCGGGCATAACCCAAGACCACGCCGGGATATGAGGTCATCAACCCCCTTGTGAAGATGGCTGACTGCCCCCTTGACGAGGCTCTGGGCTGCGCCTATATTTCCGCAATATTACTGAGGATCACCGAAAATTTCTGTCGCGTCACCCGGCATTTCCGGCAGTCGGCGTCGGGGAAACGGCGGTGCCGCAGCCCCTCGCGGGGCCGTCCGGAGAGGTGGCCGCGGCCGTCGGCGTGAGCAGGGCACCGGAGGCACAGGGATGAGCACGACCAGAACGATCGACGTGTCACCGGACGCCGGGGAGCCCGGCCGCGCGAGACCCGGTCCCTCCCGTGCGCTGCGCCCCCCGCGCCGGACCTGGCGGCAGGCGCTGCGCCGTGACTGGCAGCTGTATTCGCTGGCGATCCTTCCGCTGCTGTTCTTCCTGGTCTTCCGGTACCTGCCGATGATCGGCAACGTCATCGCCTTCCGGAAGTTCGAACCCGGCGGCAGCGTGCTGGGCGAGGAATGGGTCGGCCTGCGTTACGTGAAGATGTTCCTGAACGACCCGACGTTCTGGCAGGTCTTCACCAACACCGTGGTCATCGGCGCGCTGACCCTGCTGTTCTGCTTCCCGACGCCGATCGTGCTCGCCCTGCTGATCAACGAGCTACGCGGCCAAAGGATCAAGCGGTTCGTGCAGTCGGTGTCCTACCTGCCGCACTTCCTGTCGATGGTGGTCGTGGCCGGGCTGGTCATGGAGCTGCTGTCGGTGGACGGGCCGGTCAACCAGCTCCTGCGCGCGATGGGCGACGATCCCGTCGCGTTCCTGCAGGAGGCGGGATGGTTCCGGACGATCTACGTCTCCTCCGAGATGTGGCAGACGGTCGGCTGGGGGACGATCATCTATCTCGCCGCGCTCACGACCATCGACGAGCAGCTGTACGAGGCGGCCAGGATCGACGGCGCGAGCCGGTGGCGGCAGGTCTGGCACGTGACGCTCCCCGGCATCCGGCCGACCGCGGTCACGCTGCTGATCCTCAACATCGGCACGTTCATGGCGGTCGGTTTCGAGAAGATCCTGCTGCTCTACAACCCGCTGACCTACCCGACGGCCGACGTGATCTCGACGTACCTGTACCGGATGGGCATCGTCTCCAACAGCTTCAGCTACGCCGCCGCGATCGGCCTGTTCGAGGCCGTGATCGGGCTGACCCTGGTCCTGTCCGCGAACCTGATCTCCCGGCGCACGGTGGGGACGAGCCTGTGGTGACCGTCGACAGGACCCGGGGCTACCGGGTGTTCCGGGTGGTCAACGCCGTCATCCTGACCGGCGTCGTGATCGTGACCCTCTACCCCTTCGTCAACGTCGTCGCCCGGTCGCTCAGTGACGAGTTCGCCATCCGGGCCGGCAAGGTGAACCTCGTCCCGGTCGGGTTCACCTTCCGGACGTACGAGTTCGTCGCCTCCGACCCGACGTTCTGGACGAACTACCGCAACACCGTGGTCTACACGATCGTCGCCACGGTCATCGCGATGTTCATGACCACGTGCTACGCGTACGTCCTGTCGAAGAAGCACCTGAAGGGCCGCAAGGTCCTCATCGGGATCGCGGTCTTCACGATGTTCTTCTCCGGCGGGCTCATCCCCAACTACATCCTGATCTCCAGCCTCGGGTTCAAGGACAGCATCTGGGCCATCGTGCTGCCGAACGCGGTCAGCGTCTTCAACCTCCTGGTGATGAAGGCGTTCTTCGAGGGCCTGCCGGCCGAGCTGGAGGAGGCCGCCGCGATCGACGGCATGAGCACCTACGGCATCCTGCTGCGGATCGTGCTGCCTCTGTCGAAGGCGGTCCTCGCGACGATGGTGCTGTTCTACGCCGTGTCGTTCTGGAACTCGTGGTTCGCGGCCTTCCTCTACATGGGCCAGAGCGACCTGTTCCCGGTGACCGTCTACCTGCGCAACCTCATCGCCGGCGCCACCACCGGCACCTCCGTCGGCGCCGACGCGACCGACATGACCGTGGCCACCAACATCAAGGCGGTGACGATGGTGCTCACCGTCATCCCGATCCTGGTGGTCTACCCCTTCGTCCAGCGGTACTTCGTCAAGGGCGTCATGCTCGGCGCGGTGAAGGGATAGCCCCGCCTCTCGTTCGCTCTCACCCCCCCAGCCCACTGTCAGGGAAAGGACCCCCCATCCATGTATGAGATCAACCGGCGCCAGGCGATGGTCGCCGTGGGAGCGTTCCTCGCGCTCGCCGCCTGCAGCACCGACGGCGGCTCCGGCGACGCGAAGAAGGGCGACGACTTCGCGGCGAACCGCGACGGCGCGATGGCCGACTACGCGGCGGGCAAGCAGTTCAAGGCGGCGGCGCCGCTGTCGTTCAGCATCCTCTACAACAACCACCCGTTCTACCCGATCAAGAACGACTGGTTGTTCTGGTCGGAGCTGACCAAACGCACGAACGTGACGCTGCAGCCGAGCGTGGTGCCGCTGAGCGACTACGAGAACAAGCGCAGCCTGCTCATCGGCGCCGGTGACGCGCCGATGATCATCCCGAAGACCTATCCCGGACAGGAGACCCCCTTCGTCGCATCCGGAGCCGTCCTGCCGGTCAGCGACTACATCGACCTGATGCCGAACTTCAAAGAGAAGATCGCCAAGTGGAACCTCCAGCCCGACCTTGACACGCTCCGGCAGTCCGACGGCCGCTTCTACGTGCTTCCCGGTCTCCACGAGGACTACTGGGTCGACTACACCCTGGCGATGCGCGCCGACGTTCTCGACAAGCTCGGCCTGCAGGTGCCGCAGACCTGGGACGACGTGCACTCCGTGCTGAAGGCGATCAAGGAGGAACACCCGGACTCCTACCCCTTCTCCGACCGGTGGGGGACCATCTCCACGACGGGCGGCGCCCTGATGAACTACCTCGGCACGGGCTACGGCGCTCCCTGGGGGTGGGGCTACACGAGCGGCGGCCTCGTGTGGGACTCCACCGCGCAGAAGTTCGTCTACGTGGGCGCGATGGACGAGTTCAAGCAGGCGCTGCAGTTCCTCAACACGCTGGTGAAGGAGAAGCTGCTCGACCCGGAGAGCTTCACACAGCAGGACGAGCAGGCGATCCAGAAGCTGGTGTCCGGCAAGTCCTTCGCGATCAGCACCAACGCGCAGACACTGGTCAACGAGTACCGCCCGCCGCTGGAGAAGGCGAATTCGAAAGCCAGGCTCGTCAAGATCCCGGTGCCCATCGGGCCGCTCGGCCCGATCAAGGCGGGGTCGAACACCACCCGCCTGGAGAACGGCATCATGATCTCCAAGAAGGCCCGGGACAGCAAGAACTTCGTCGCGATGATGCAGTTCATCGACTGGCTCTGGTACTCCGACGAGGGCCAGGTGTTCGCCAAGTGGGGCGTCGAGGGCACCACCTACACGAAGGACGCCTCCGGCAAGTTCCAGCTGGCGAAGGACGTCGACTTCGTCAGCCTCAACCCCGGCGCGCCCAAGCACCTGCAGAAGGACTTCGGCTTCTCCAACGGCGTGTTCGCCTACGGCGGCAGCACCGAGCTGCTCCAGTCGACCTTCTCCGAGGAGGAGATCGAGTTCCAGAAGACGATGAACGCCAGGAAGGCGCTGCCGGTGGCGCCTCCCCATCCGCTCTCCGACGAGGAGCGCGAGCAGGCCTCGCTGTGGGAGACCCCGCTCAAGGACCACGTCAGCCAGAACATGCTCAGCTTCATCCTCGGCAAGCGGAGCTTCGACGAGTGGGACGCGTACGTCAAGGAGCTCGAGGCGAAGAACGTGTCGTCCTACGTCAACCTCGTGAACGGCGCGTACGAGCGGTACAAGAAGGAGCACGGCTGACCGGACCGTGCCGGCCGTGCCTGTCCCACGGCCGCCGCGCGCCTTTCCGAACGGTGATCGAAGGACGATGATGCGCGACCCTGCCCCCGATGTGCCCGACGCCCCCTCCGTGCCCGCTGACGTCTCCGCGGGCGAGGTTCCGGGGCGATTGCCGGACGCCTGGCGGTTCTGCGTCGGCACCGGCCGCTTCGACCTGGCCCTGCGCCGGGACTACCAGGAGTCGCTGGCGCTGGTCCAGCGGGAGATCGGCTTCCGGCACATCCGGGGGCACGGGCTGCTGAGCGACGCCGTCGGCGTCCACCGGCCGTACGAGTACGAGGGGAAGCGGCACGTACGGCACGCGTTCACCTACGTGGACCAGGTGGTCGACGCCTACCTCGACCTCGGGATCAAGCCGTTCCTGGAGCTGGGCTTCATGCCCTCCGGGCTCGCCTCGGGCGACGAGACGGTGTTCTGGTGGCGCGGCAACATCACCCCGCCGCGCTCGTGGCAGGAGTGGGCCGCGCTGGTGCGGGCCACCGTGACGCACCTGGTCGACCGGTACGGGCTCGACCAGGTGCGCACCTGGCCGATCGAGGTGTGGAACGAGCCCAACCTCAAGGAGTTCTGGCTCGACGCGGACCGGGACGCCTACCACCGCCTGTACGAGGTGACCGCGAACACCGTCAAGGACGTGGACGCCTCGCTGCGGGTCGGCGGCCCGGCCATCTCCCCTGGCTCCGACGAGTGGCTGGTGCGCTTCGCCGAGTTCGTCGTCGAGCGGTCCCTGCCGATCGACTTCGTCAGCAGGCACGCCTACACCTCCGGCCCGGCCAGGCACGTGCCGTTCGGCGTGCACCAGACGCTGGCGCCGCCGTCGCGCCTGCTGGAGCAGTTCGCCATGCCCCGGCGGCAGCTGCGGGGCGGCCCGCTGGCGGACCTGCCCGTGCACATCACCGAGTTCAACTCCTCCTACCGGCCCGACAACCCGATCCACGACACGGCCTTCCACGCCGCCTACCTCGCTCCGGTGCTCGCCGCCGGGGGAGACCTGGTGGACTCCTTCTCCTACTGGACCTTCTGCGACGTGTTCGAGGAGACCGGGGTGCCGACGTCGCTGTTCCACGGCGGCTTCGGCCTGCTGACCCACCGTCAGATAAAGAAACCCGCCTACCACCTGTACGCCTTCATGGCGCGCATGGGCGAGGAGATCCTGGCGCGCGGCGGGGACCATCTGGTCACGCGGGACGACGCCGGCCGGGTCACCGTGCTGGCCTGGGCGCCGGTGGACGTCACCGGGGGCCCGCCGGTCGACGGGCACACCGTGCGGCTGTCGGTGCCGCTCCGGTCTCCGTCCGGCTCGGCCTTCCTGCTGCGCTCGTCGGTGAGCGAGGAGAAGGGCAACGCCTGGCGGGCGTGGTGCGAGATGGGTCGCCCGGCCTCGCCCCGGCCGCGGCAACTCGACGCGCTGCGGGAGGCGGCCGAGCCGGTCCGCAGCCATCACGGCCTGCCCGTCGAGGACGGGATCGTCCGTCTGGACATCACCCTCGACCGTCACGAGGTCACCCTGCTGGAGATCACGCCCGTGGTGGACGAGACCCCGCCATGGGCGGACAGGTGGGACGAGCGCCGCCTGCTCGGCCGGGACCCGCTCACCTCGGACGAGGAAGTCGCGCCATGACGGAGACGACGATGCGACGGTTCGGCGAGGGCCCGCTCTCACGCGCCTCCGCGCTGGTCTACACGCTGCTGGTGGTCGAGCTCCTGCTGCTGGTCACCACCGTGCCCGGCCTGATCGGGCTCGTCCTGCTCGGCCGCGACGCCGGCAACGTCCCGCTGGCAGCGGCCTGCCTGCTCCCGGCCGGCCCGGCGCTGTCCGCCGCGCTGTACGCGGTGCACCACCGCCGGATGGACCTGACGGACCTGCGTCCGGCGGCGGCGTTCCTGCGCGGCTACCGGATGAACGTCCGCGGGGTGCTGAAGCTCTGGACGCCGTGGCTGGCGTGGCTGGCCGTCATCGGAGCGACGCTCGCGAACTTCGGCGCGGCGGGCGTCCCCGGGTGGTGGGCGATCCTGCTGCTCCTCCTCGCGCTGGCGGCGGCCCTCTGGGGCGCCAACGCCCTCGTGATCACATCGCTGTTCGCGTTCCGGGCGAGGGACGTCGCCCGCCTGGCCGCCTACTTCCTGTTCTCCTCGGCCCGGGTCACGCTGGGCAACGCCTGCCTCCTCGTCGTCGCGGCCGGCGTCACGCTGGTCGCCACCGAGGCCGCGCCGGCGCTGCTCGGCTCGGTGTTCGCCGCGGCGCTGCTGCTGAACAGCCGGCCGATGATCGCCGAGGTCACGGAGAAGTTCACCGTGCGGGGCGATTCCCCGCCACCGATCGACACGGAGAGGCCTCGTGACGATTCCTGATCCCGTCCATCCGGCGTGGCTGCCGCCCGAGGCGTTCCGGGCCGTCGGCTCACGCCGCACGCTCGTGCTCGGCGACGGGCTCCTCGTCGAGACCGTGCACGACGAGGTGGCGCAGGCCTGCGCCCGGTACGGCGGACGCGTGCGCCGGGGCGCCGAGGACGGGCCGTACGATCTGGTGCTCGCGCTCATCACTGCGGAGTCGCTCCCCGGCGCCGCAGGGGCGGTCCTGGCGGAGTTCCGGGGCGATGCCGGCCCTGCCGGGCGCGTGATCGGCGCCGAGGGATACCTGCTCGCGCGGCGCGACGGCGTCACCGTGGTGCTCGCCGGCGATTCCGCCGGGCTGCTCTACGGCCTGTTCCACGTCGTACGGCTGGGCGAGCGGGCGTTCGCCGCCGAGCGGGAGGCCGAGCACCACCGGCCGGCGATGCGGCGGCGCATGCTCGACCACTGGGACAACGTCGACGTCCACCCGGTGATGGGCCAGGTCGAACGCGGCTACGCGGGCGGGTCGATCTTCTGGCGGGACGGCGCGCCGCGCGGCGACCTGGCCCGGGTGCGGGCCTACGCGCGGCTGCTGGCCGCGTGCGGGGTGAACGCGATCTCGGTGAACAACGTGAACGTGCACGCCACCGAGGCCCGCCTGCTGACCGACCGGCTCGGCGACGTCGCCGCGATCGCCGACGTGCTCCGGCCGTACGGGATCAGGGTCCACCTGTCGGTGAGCTTCGCCTCGCCCGTCGTCCTCGGCGGGCCGCCGACCGCCGACCCGCTGGACGAGGACGTGCGCACGTGGTGGACGGGGGTCACCGAGCGGGTCTATGAGACCATCCCCGACTTCGGCGGCTACGTCGTGAAGGCCGACTCGGAGGGGCAGCCCGGCCCGTTCGCGTACGGGCGCGATCACGCCGACGGCGCGAACGTGCTCGCCGAGGCGCTGGCGCCTCACGACGGGGTCGTCCACTGGCGCGCCTTCGTGTACAACCACCGGCAGGACTGGCGCGACCGGACCACCGACCGGGCCCGCGCGGCCCACGACCACTTCGCCCCGCTCGACGGGCGGTTCCGCGACAACGTGATCGTGCAGGTGAAGCACGGCCCGATCGACTTCCAGACACGCGAGCCGGTGTCGCCGGTGATCGCGGCCATGCCCGCCACCCGCCTGGCCGTGGAACTGCAGGTGACGCAGGAGTACACCGGCCAGCAGCGGCACGTCTGCTACCTGGCCCCGATGTGGAGCGAGGTGCTCGGCTTCCGTCCCTGGGGGCCGGACGGGGCCGCCGTGGCCGACATCGCCGCCGGTACGGCGGACGTGGCGGACGGAGCGGAGGACAGGCACGGCCGGGCGCCCGGCGACGGCGGCGGGCTCGTCGGGGTCTCCAACGTGGGCGACGACCCGTACTGGACCGGGCACCCGCTCGCCCAGGCCAACCTGTACGCCTTCGGCAGGCTCGCCTGGGTGCCGTGGGCGGACCCGGCCGCGATCCTCGACGAGTGGATCGACCTCACCTTCGCGCCTGCGGCGACCGGGGGAACCGAGCCTGCGGCGACCGGGGAAAGCGAGCGGCTGCGGCGCACCCTGCATGCGATCATGGACGGCTCCTGGCGCACCTACGAGCGGTACACCGCGCCGCTCGGCGTCGGGTTCATGGTCCGCCCCGGGCATCACTACGGGCCCGACGTGGACGGATACGAGTACACGCCGTGGGGCACCTATCACTTCGCCGACCGGGACGGCGTCGGCGTGGACCGCACCCGCGCCACCGGCACCGGCTTCACCGGCCAGTATCCGCCGCCGTGGTCGGGGACCTACGAGTCGCTCGCCGACTGTCCCGACGAGCTGCTGCTGTTCTTCCACCATGTCCCTTACGGGCACGTGCTGCGCAGCGGGTCCACGGTCATCCAGCACGTCTACGACACGCACTTCGCCGGGGCCGAGCAGGTGGCCGAGGCCAGGCGGCACTGGGCGGAGCTCGCCGGCACCGGTGTGGTGGACGAGCGTCTGCACGCCCGGGTGCTGGGCCTCTTCGACGAGCAGCTCCGCTGCGCGGAGGAGTGGCGTGACCAGATCAACGCCTACTTCTTCCGCAAGTCGGGCGTACCCGACGCTCAGGGGCGCCGCATCCCATGACGCGCGCACGACGGGACGGCGTGCCGAGAGCGCCGATGGCCAGGGAGATCACCGTGGTACCGGAGATGAGCGGGAACTGGGTCCCGACGTGGGCGGCGATGCCGCAGGCCGCCGAGCCGGAGAACATGCCGCCTTCGCCGTTCACACGCGACGACGTGGTCCTGGCCGACACCACGCTGCGGCAGACGATCAGGGTGTCGGTGGGCGGCGAGCGGATCCGGCTGCGTCTGTCGAACGCCTTCGGCGGCGCGGCGCTGCCCGTCACGAAGGTCACCGTCGCGCTGCCGGCCGGCGGGCGGGCCGGGGTGAGCGCGATCCAGCCGGGCACCGTGCGGCCGGTGACCTTCGGCGGTGACGCGCCGGTGCGGATTCCCGCCGGGGCGCAGGCGGTCTCCGATCCGCTGGACTTCGAGGTCGCGCCCCTGACCGACCTGACCGTGACGCTCTTCCTGGCCGACGGGCAGCGCTCCACCTCCATCACCTCACACCCGGGCTCGCGGACCACGTCCCACCTGCTGGCGGGCGATCACGTCGGCGCGGCGGACCTGCCCGGCGCGACCCCCGTCGACCACTGGTACGTCCTCGGCGCTCTGGAGGTGTGGGCCGGGCCGTCGGCCGCCGCGGTGGCGGTGGTGGGCGACTCGCTCAGCGACGGCCGGGGCTCGACCACCAACGGCAACGACCGCTGGCCGGACCGGCTGGCCGACCGCCTGCACTCACTGCGCGGCACGTCCGGAGTCGCTGTGATCAACCAGGCGGCCGGGGGCAACCGCGTGCTCGACGACGGTCTGGGCCCCAACCTGCTGGCCCGGCTCGACCGCGACGTGCTCGCGCACAGCGGGGTGGCGTGGCTGGTCGTGTTCGAGGGCGTGAACGACATCGGCACGGCCGAGGCGACCGAGGCGGCGCAGAAGCAGGTGGCCGACGACCTGATCTTCGCCTACGACCAGATCGTCACGCGAGCGCACGCCCGGGGCATCCGGGTGTACGGCGCGACGCTGACGCCGTTCGGCGGCAACACGCCCTACGACGACGCCCGGGGGCACAGGGAGGCGGCCCGGCAGGCGGTCAACCAGTGGATCAGGACCGGTGGCCGGTTCGACGCCGTGATCGACTTCGACCGCGCCGCCCGCGACCCGGCCGACCCCCGGCGGCTGCTCGCGGCCTACGACGTGGGCGACCACCTGCACCTGAGCCCGGCGGGATACCAGGCGCTCGCCGACGCCGTGCCCGCCGGGCTGTTCCTGCGAGAGCCGCTGCCCCCGGGCTTCGGATTCGGCTGACAGCCCGGCTGACACGGCGGCGGCTAAAGTGGCGTCCTGTTGTGGTTTCCGTGAGAATCGATGGATTGACGAGCGCGATGAGAATCGTCGAGGACGACCTGTCAGGCCCGCAGATCGCCGAGTTCCTGCGGGAACACGTGCGGGAGATGCGGTCCATCACGCCGCCGGAGAGCAAGCACGCCCTCGATCTCGACGGCCTGCGCTCGCCCGAGGTCACGTTCTGGTCGGTGCTGGACGGCGACGCCGTCGTGGGGTGCGGCGCGATCAAGAGGCTCGACCCGGCGCACGCCGAGCTGAAGTCGATGCGCACCGCGGCGGGACGCAAGCGCAGCGGCATCGCGTCCCTGCTGCTGGAGCACATCATCAATGAGGCCAGGCGGATGGGCTTCGGGCGGCTGAGCCTGGAGACCGGCTCGGCCGACTTCTTCCTGCCCGCCAGAAGGCTGTATGAGAAGTTCGGGTTCGGCTACTGCGAGCCCTTCGCCGGCTACCGGCCCGATCCCCTCAGCGTGTTCATGACCAGGCTGCTCTGACCTGCCCGTCAGTACGCGTCGGGGCGCAGGGATCGCGCGCACACGCTGAGGCCGTCCCTGAGGGTCTCGCGCATCGCGTCGTCGACCTTCGCGAGCATGACCGTCTCGATGCCGTCGAGGGAGGTGTCGCAGCGCCCGAGCACGGACGTCCCCTCGGCGGTGAGGCGGGCGCACAGCACCCGGCCGCCGTCCGGGTGGGGGTCGCGGCGGATCAGGCCGCGTCGTTCCAGGTCGCGGATGACGAGGTTCATCGCCTGCGGTGTGACGAAGGCGATGCGGGCCAGCTCCGCCGACGAAAGCCCGTCGCGGGAGCGTAGCTCGCTGAGCGCCATGTACTCCGTCGTGGTGACCCCGTGCCGGGCGAGCGCGTCGTCCAGGCGGGCGCGGATGCGGCGCTCCAGGCGGAACACCAGATAACTCAGGCGTGGTGCGGGCCCGGCCGGCTGGGCGGCGGGACGGGTGCGGGGGGCGGTCACCGGACGACGATACCGCGCGATCACACAGATGTAAGTTTCGCGATTTCATATCAAGTGACTTGATAGCAAGTTGCTTGATAAGCAGTGAAAACGCCTATTTGATCTACGGCCCCTTCCGGTCGCTTCTTGACTGCCGGCCGGGCGCGCTTTTATACCGGCTGACATCAGGATTCCGTTGTCGGCGGCGCTCCCGCCCACGAGGACAGGCGCCGCGAAAAAAAACGAGGAGGAGCGAATGAAGCGATTACTCGCGGCGTTCGCCGGCGTCTGCGCGGCGGTGCTGTGCGCCCTCGCGGCCCTGGTGGCCGCGCCCCCCGCCGTCGCGGCCACGCTGACCGAGGTGACGAACTTCGGGAGCAATCCCGGCAACCTGCGCATGCACCTGTATGTGCCGAACAACGTCCAGCAGAACCCGGCGATCGTGCTGGCCATGCACACCTGCGGCGGCACGGGACCGGGCTTCTACTCGTCCACCGAGTTCGCGTCGCTCGCCGACCGGTACGGCTTCATCGTGATCTATCCGTCGGCCTCGAAGAAGATGAACTGCTTCGACAACTGGTCCGAGGCGTCCAAGGTGCGCGGCGGCCAGACCGATCCGGTGTCGCTCATGTCGATGGTGACCTACGTCGAGCAGCAGTACCACGGCGACCCCAACCGGGTGTACGCGACCGGCAGTTCCTCGGGCGCCATGATGACCAACGCGATGCTCGCCCTCTATCCGGAGGTGTTCAAGGCGGGCGCGGCGTTCATGGGCGTGCCGTTCACGTGCTTCCCCAACGAGGCGGCCTACAACCCGGCGGGCAATTCCTCCCCGTGCGTGGGCAAGACCGCGCAGCAGTGGGGGGACGCGGCCCGCAACGCGAACCCGGGCTACCGGGGGCCGTGGCCGCGGATGCAGCTGTGGCACGGCACCAGCGACACGGTGGTCAACTACGCCGAGCTGGAGGAGGAGATCAAGCAGTGGACGAACGTGCACGGCCTGAGTCAGACCCCGACCTCCACGGACTCGCCGCAGTCCGGCTGGAACCGCCGCCGCTACGCGGACGCCTCCGGCACCGTGCAGGTCGAGGCGTACACGATCCAGGGCGCGGGCCACAGCCTCCCGGCGGGCGGCATGGCCGCCGTCGCCATCCAGTTCTTCGGCCTCACCGGTAGCGGCCCGAGCCAGAGCCCGAGCCCGAGCGCCGCCGTCAGTCCGTCCGCGAGCCCGTCTGTCAGTCCGTCCGCGAGCCCGTCTGTCAGTCCGTCCGCGAGCCCGTCGAATCCCCAGCAGGGCGCCTCCTGCCGGATCACCTACAGGGCCAATACCTGGAACAACGGCTTCACGGCGGACGTCACGATCACGAACACCGGCACGGCTCCCGTCAACGGCTGGACCGTCACCTGGACGTGGCCGGGCAACCAGCAGATCGTCGGCGCGTGGAACGCCGGCATCACCCAGTCCGGCGCCCAGGTCACGGCGCGCAACGTCTCCTACAACGCCGCCGTCTCCGCCGGAGGCAGCACGAGCTTCGGCTTCCAGGGCGCCTACAGCGGCAGCAACGCCACACCGGCCGGTTTCGCCCTCAACGGCGCGGCCTGCACCACCGCCTGACCCGCCCCGGCCGCGCCCGCCGGGCAGGCTGAGCCGGCCGAGACCCGGCCGGGCCTCGCCGATCGGGGGCGGGCGCGGCCGGGCGTCAGACGGCCAGCGTGTCCAGGAGGGTCGCGGCCAGCTCGGCGGCGGGCGGCTCGTACCGCTGGGCGAGCGTCTGGAAGGTCTGCTCGGCCTCGATCGCCGGCCAGTTCCGGGGCAGGTGCTCGGCCGGCAGGTGCGGATCTCGGCGGACGAGGTGCAACCAGTCGGTGTGCAGCAGCAACTGCCGCGCGAGGTCGTCCGGTGCGCCGGGAAGCGGCCGGGGGACGTCCCACCGGGCGAGGAACGCCCGGTAGCGCCCGGCGATCTCCTCGATGTCGAACGCCTTGCCGACCAGGTCGGCCGTCTCGGTCGGCTTGAACGCCTTGGCGGTCAGCACCGTCACGTGGTCGCCCAGGTCGAGAGAGGTGAGGACGTCGGTGACGTCCTTGGCGCCCGGCGCGATCCACAGCCCGCTCTGCAGCAGGCCGAAGCCCTGCCAGATGAGCCGGGAGCGCAGGTCGTGCCGGGTGCTGCGGCGGCTGTCCGGGATGGAGAACCCGACGAGCGTCCAGGTGCCGTCCCAGTCGCGGTTCACCGCGCCGGTCTCCCACACCCGCCTGCGTCCGTCCTCCAGGACCTCCACGGCATGCGGGGTGAGCCCGAAATACACCTTACGTCCCTGCCGGTGCCGTGCCAGCAGATTCCGCTTCACCATGCGCGCGAGCGTCGACCGTACGGCCTCCTCGGAGAGGCCGAGGCGGGCGAAGACGTCGATGGCGCTCCCCGAGTAGACGGCGACGCCGCGATGCAGCACGTAGATGCCGAGGAAGCTGAACATCAGGGACTGCGGGCGCAGGGATGGCGCCGCCGGGTCGTCTTCGCCGCCGAGGATCACAGCAGAAGGGTAGACCGTCCCCGACGTCATGCACATCTTGGACCGTCGTCAAATAGGTGCCGTACATTCGCTGCCGTCTCCCTTGCGGCCGGGTTTGTCGTCATCCACAAACCATCGCCCGATTCTCTGTTGATGCACCAATTGCCGGTCAGGTCCGGTTGCGTGCAGACTTGCCGATCCATAAGCCCCTGACCTGGGGCTTCTCGGCGGAGAGAAAGGATCGGGTATGACCGTGCCTCGAGGGCCCGTCGACTCCTCGCGGGTTCCGCGCTTCGCCGGCCCGGCCACCTTCGCGCGGCTGCCGCGACTGGACGAGGTCGGGCACGCCGACGTCGCGGTGGTGGGCGTGCCGTTCGACAGCGGGGTCTCCTACCGTCCCGGCGCCCGGTTCGGCCCTTCGGCCGTCCGCGAGGCCAGCCGGCTGCTCCGGCCGTACCACCCGGGTCTGGACGTCTCGCCGTTCGCGGCGGTGCAGGTGGCGGACGCGGGCGACATCGCGGTCAACCCGTTCGACATCCGTGAGGCCGTCGAGACCATCGAGGAGGCCGCCTCCGGGCTGACGGAGGACGGCACGCGCCTGGTCACCGTCGGCGGGGACCACACGATCGCGCTGCCGCTGCTGCGGGCCGCCGCCCGGCGGCACGGCCCGGTGGCGCTGCTGCACTTCGACGCGCACCTCGACACCTGGGACACCTACTTCGGGGCCGAGTACACCCACGGCACGCCGTTCCGCCGTGCGGTCGAGGAGGGCATCCTCGACACCGAGGCGGTCTGCCACGTCGGCACCCGCGGTCCGCTGTACGGCAAGAAGGACTTGGAGGACGACCGGCGCCTGGGCTTCGGTATCGTGACCAGCGCGGATGTGATGCGCCGGGGCGTGGACGAGATCACCGACGCGCTGCGTCAGCGGATCGGCGGCCGTCCGCTCTACCTCTCGATCGACATCGACGTGCTCGACCCGGCGCACGCGCCCGGCACCGGCACCCCCGAGGCCGGAGGCCTGACCAGCCGCGAACTGCTGGAGATCCTGCGCGGCCTGGCCGGGTGCGACCTCGTCGGCGCCGACGTCGTGGAGGTCTCCCCTGCGTACGACCACGCCGAGATCACCTCGGTCGCCGCCTCCCACGTGGCCTACGACCTGATCAGCCTGCTCGCACTCAAGGAGGAGCCGTGAGCGACACGAACACCACGACAGGACTGCCCGCCGCCTTCGCCTGGTCCCCGAAGGACTGGCCCTCGGAGCGTGCGTTCCGCACGCCGGACGCGGCCGAGGTGTGGTGCTACACCGACCGGTTCTCGTACTTCCCGGGGGAGACCGTCCGCTTCCATCTCAGCGCGAGTGTCCCGTCCTTCGACCTGGAGGTTGTGCGCGACGGGCTGGAGCCGCGCGTCGTCTGGTCGCGCACGGGGCTGTCGGCGGAGCGGTTCGAGGCGCCGGCCGACGCCCACGCCGCCGGCTGCGGCTGGCCGGTGGGGCTGGAGCTGGAGATCCCGGACGACTGGCGCAGCGGCTTCCACATCGTCACCGTGCGCGCGGTCACGCCGTCCGGGGAACTGTGGGAGCGCGAGCACTTCTTCGTCGTCAAGGCCCCGGCCGAGCGGCGTTCCCGGGCCGCGCTCGTGCTGACCACCGGCACCATGCTGGCCTACAACGACTGGGGCGGCGCCAACCACTACCGCGGCCTGGGCGACGACCCGCGGTCGGACAACGGGTCGCCGCTGGCCTCGACCCAGCGCCCCATCGCCCGCGGCATGATCCGCAAGCCGCGCAGCGCGCCGCGCGAGGCCAACCCCGGCACGCTGCCGATGCACGGCGCCCCCCGCTATCCCTCCTACGAGTGGGCGCGGCTGTTCGGGTACAGCCGCCACCACGCCGACGCGTTCTGGGCGACGTACGAGCGGCACTTCGTGGTGTGGGCCGAGCGCAACGGCTACGACATCGACTACCTGACCCAGCACGACCTGCACTTCGACCCCCACGCGCTGGACGGCTACTCCTGCGTCGTCGTCGTCGGGCACGACGAGTACTGGTCGTGGCGGATGCGCGACACCGTCGACGCGTTCGTCGACGCCGGTGGCAACCTGGCCAGGTTCGGCGGCAACTACCAGTGGCAGGTGCGGCTCAGCGACGACGGAACGACGCAGTACTGCTACCGCCTGCCGTCGCTGGACCCCGAGGCGGCCACCACGCCGCACCTGGCCACCACCGTGTGGGAGGCCAAGTCGGTCGGCCGTCCCGGCGCCACCACCATCGGGCTCAACGGCCTCGGCGGGATCTACAACCGCTACGGCGTCGCCACGCCCCGCTCGTCGGGCGGCTTCACGGTCTACCGGCCCCACCACTGGGCGTTCGAGGGGACCGACCTCTACTACGGCGACCTGCTCGGCGGGCCTCCGTACTTCCTGGCGGCCTTCGAGCTCGACTCGGTCGAGTACACCTTCCGGCGCGGCCTGCCGTACCCGACGTTCGAGGACGGCGCACCGGAGACGCTGGAGATCCTGGCCCTCGCCCCGGCCGTACGCGGGGAGGAGGACCGCTTCGGCGGCCGGGTGCCGATCGGCGGGCCGGAGGAGGAGGTCTACAACTACAACGCGGACCTCGGCGACGACCTGCCCGGCTACGTGCACGAGGGCGAGATGCGGGGCGCCGGGATGATCGCGGCGTTCACCCGCGGCGACGGCGAGGTCTTCAACGGCGGCACCACCGAGTGGTCCCACGTGCTCAGCCTCGGCGACCCCTTCGTCGAGCGCATCACCCACAACGTCCTGCGCCGATTCGGCATGGGCGGCCACTTCAAGAACGACGGGGGAGCCGCATCGTGAACGACCCGCAGAGCCCGACGGGCATCGACGCCGTCCGCGCCGTCACCGCCGGGAACGGCGAGCGCTTCGTGCCGCCGCTGAGCGACTACCACCTGCTGTCCGCCGAGTGGACGGAGGCGGAGTTCCGCGTCTTCGGCGGCGCGGCGAGCTCCTTCACCGGCGGTTACTGGACGGGCGAGCCCGGCGCCGTACGGTTCGAGTCCTGGCCCTACGACGAGATCTGCTTCATCCTCAAGGGCCGCGTCGCCGTGCAGGACGAGTCCGGGCGGCGCAAGGAGTTCGGCCCGGGGGAGTCGTTCCACATCCCGCAGGGCTTCCGCGGCGACTGGATCACCCTGGAGCCGAGCGAGAAGGTCTTCGTCGCGGTCACCCGTTGACCCGCCCATCCTCCTTCAGCCCCGAGTGACCCGCCCATCCTCCTTCAGCCCCGAGCCCGAGGGCGGGCGGTCGCCTGCCCGCAGTGCCGACTCCGCAGTGCCGACCCCGCAGTAAGGAACTCACCATGCCAGGTCATCCCCCCGGGAACGCCGCGACCGCGCCCGGCTCCCTCGCCGGCAACGCCATGGGGACCAAGGACCTCGTCTTCACGGTCCTGGCCGCGCTCGCCCCCCTGACCCTCATCGTCGCCGTCGCCCCCCTGCACTTCCTCAAGGGCGGCGCCGCCGTCCCCGGCGGCTACCTGGTCGCCGGGGTGGTCATGGCGCTGTTCGCCGTCGGTTTCATGACCATGAGCCGGTATGTGCGCAACGCGGGGGCCTTCTACGCCACCATCTCGCGCGGCCTGGGCAAGCCGGCGGGCTCGGGCGCGGCGATGCTCGCCGTCGTCGCCTACAACGCCCTGCAGATCAGCACGTACGGCGCGCTCGGCGTGTACGCGAACGAGACGTTCAAGAACTACTTCGACCGCGACGTGCCGTGGTGGGTGTTCGCGCTCGTCGGCCTGGTCTTCGTGGGGTGGCTCGGGTATCGGGGCATCCACACCAGCGCCCGGATCCTCGGGGCGCTGCTGGTGCTGGAGACGGCCGTGCTCGTCGTGCTGGCGGCCTACGTGCTGCTGAAGGGCGGCTCCGGCGAGTGGTCCGCCGCGTCGTTCGCGCCGAGCAGGGTCTTCGACCCGGGCAACAGCGCGATGTTCGCCCTGGTCGCCGGGGCGTTCATGGGCTTCGAGGCCACCGCGATCTTCAGTGAGGAGGCGCGGGGCGGCATCCGTACGGTCCGCCGGGCGACCTACATCGCGGTCGGGTTCATCGCCGTCTTCTACGCCTTCATCACCTGGGTCATCGTGATGGCCTACGGCGTCGGCAAGATCGGCGCCGCGGCCGAGGCCGACCCGGTCAACCTCGTCGTCGCCGTCTTCGACAGGTATGTGCCCGCCCCGATCACCGAGGTGATGCACATCCTGCTGCTGACCAGCGCGTTCGCCGCGCTGCTCGCGCTGCACAACGCGGCCAACCGCTACTTCTTCGCCATGGGCCGCGAGGGTCTGCTGCCCCGCGCGCTCGGCCGTACGCACCCGCGGACCAGGGCCCCCTGGACGGCCGGCCTCGTCCAGACCGTGCTGGCGGCCGTGGCCGTCGTCGTGTTCGCGGTCCTCGGGATCGACCCCTACCTCGGGCTGCTGCTGTGGGGCAGCGCGCTCGGGTTCCTCGGGATCATCTGCCTGTGGGCGCTGTGCTCCCTGGCGATCATCCGCTTCCTTCGCCGGGAGGCGCCCGGCGCCGGGATCTTCCGGACCACGATCGCCCCCGGGCTCAGTCTCGTCGCCCTGACCGTGGTGCTCGTCCTCGTCCTGACCAACCTGCCGCTGCTGACCGGCGCCGGCGCCGCGACCAACGTCGTGATCATCGGTCTCGGTGTGGTCGCCCTCGTCGCCGGCGTCGCCAGGGCCCTTTATCTGCGGACCCGCGCGCCCCGGCTCTACGCCGGGCTGGCCCAGACGTCCGTCGACGAGCCGCCCGCCGGGCGGCGGGAGGCGGCTGCCGGAAATGTCTGATCACGACATGTCGTCGGCCGGCGGCGGCCGGGGCTACCTCCCGCTCGACCTGGCCGGTGTGCTCAACGCGCCCCGTTCGCTGCTCGACGACGGAGACTCCTATCCGCTCGGGCCGCGTACGCTCTACGGTCTGCCGTTCCTGTTCGGCGACGAACGGGACGCCGAGGCGGCGCTGCTGCGTGTCGGCGGGCCCGGCCCGGCGACCGTCACCGTCGCCGTGGGCCGCAGGGTCACGTGGCTGGTGGTCGCCCACGCCCTGGAGACCCCGGACCTGTTCGACGGGCAGACGGCCGGTCAGCTCTGCGGTCACTACATCCTGGTCTACGACGACGGGACCACCGAGCGGCTGCCGGTGCGCCAGCGCCTGGAGATCGGGCCCACGCCCCGGCTGTGGAGCGACCGCGCCATCCCGCTCGACTGGGGCCAGACCCCGTTCCTGGCCGTCCCCGACGCCCAGCACCGGCTGATGCCCCGCACCCACGGGCGTTTCGACGCCGCCGGGGCGCGGTTCGTCGACATCGACGACCCGCAGGCGCGGTCGCCGTACGTCCTGCCGTACCGGTTCTACCTGTGGCCCTGCCGCAACCCCCGGCCCGAGCGGACGCTCCGCGCCCTGGAGATCCACTCCGCGGGCCCGGCCATCCTCGTCGGCGCGGTGACCACGAGCGAGCTCGACGAGGACCCCTTCGGCCGTACGGTGTGGCGCGACGTCCTGCTCGATCTCGGCCCGTCGGCGGGGCCGATCTCGGAGGACCTGGCGGTGACCGTCGACCGGGGCTCGGCGACCTACGTCTACCGCACGGTCGGGTCCGGCTCCGGCGACGCGGCGGCCGGGGGCACGCCGGCCTGGGGGACGCCGGTGGGGGAGCACCATCAGGGCTACGTACGCGTCGCCGCCACCCCGTCGGCCCGGCTGACGCTCACCCGCGGGGAGACGACGATCAGCGCCTGCGAGTGGGGGGAACTGCTCACCGCCGGGCGGCACGACGACGGCGGGGTCACCTGGCGCCTCCCCGACGCCGGGCGGGCCTGGGTGCGCACCACGGTCAGGGACGCGGCCACCGGTGAGCCGGTCCCGTGCCGGATCCACTTCCGCTCGGCCGACGGGGTGCCCTACCCGCCGCACGGCCATCACGGGCACATCAACTCCGACGGCAACACCTGGAACCTCGACATCGGCGGCGACGTCCGCCTCGGCACCACGACCTACTCCTACATCGACGGCTCCTGCGAGGGCTGGCTGCCACTGGGCGAGGTCACGGTCGAGGCGGCCCGCGGGTTCGAGTACGAGCCGCTGCACACCACGGTCACGATCCGGCCCGGCCAGAGCGAGCTCGACCTGACGCTGGCCAGGGTGACGGACCTGGCCGCCGGAGGCTGGCACAGCGGCGACACCCACGTGCACTTCGTCTCGACGCTGGGCGCGGAGCTGGAGGCCCGCGGCGAGGACGTCCGGGTCACCAACCTGCTGCTCAGCCAGTGGGGACACCTGTTCACCAACACCGAGGAGTTCACCGGGCGCCCGCACACCTCCCACGACGGACACACCCACGTGTTCGCCGGGCAGGAGAACCGCAGCGGCATGCTCGGCCACATCAACCTGCTCGGGCTGCGGCGCCCGATCATGCCGTGGTGCACCGGCGGCGCCGAGGAGGCGGAGCTCGGCGGCGGCCTGGAGACCACCCTGTCCCACTGGGCCGACGAATGCCACGAGCAGGGCGGCACCGTCGTGCTGGCGCACTTCCCCGTGCCCAACGGCGAGGCCGCGGCCCTGCTCGCCACCGGCAGGCTCGACGCCGTCGAGATGATCGCCTACGACGACTACAACATCAGGGAGTACTACCGCTACCTCAACGCCGGCTACCGCGTCAGCCTGGTGGGCGGCACCGACAAGATGAGCAGCGAGGTCCCGATCGGTCTCATCCGGACGTACGCGCACGTGCCGGCGGACGAGGAGTTCGACTACTGGTCCTGGTGCCGCGCCGTCCGGCGGGGAGCGACCTTCGCCACCAGCGGCCCGCTCCTGTGGTTCGCCGTCGACGGCCGTGAGCCGGGCCAGGAGGCGCGGGTGCCCGCGGGCGGCACCGTACGCGTCGACGCCCGCGTCCAGTCGATCTTCGACGTCGACCGGCTCGAGATCGTGGTCAACGGTCACGTCGTCGCCGAGCGCAGGCTCGACGCCCCCGGCCGGACGCTCGAACTCACCGCGGACGTGCCCGTGACCGAGGACAGCTGGATCGCCGCGCGCTGCTACGGACCGGGCGCCGGCGTCGCCCGGCACCACGACGTGTGGGCCAGGCCGATCATGGCGCACACGTCTCCGGTCTACCTGCGCACGGGCGAGGAGTACGCCCGTTTCGACGCGGCCACGGTCGAGCACATGCTGAACCTCATCGACGGCTCCCTCGCCTACATCGACGAGCGCAGCCGGCGTCTGTGGCCCGGTCAGGTCTGTCACCGGCACGGTCAGGAGGATCACCTGGCCTTCCTGCGGGCGCCGTTCCTGCAGGCCCGCGAACTGCTGCAGGCGCGTAAGACGGCCGCGTGAGCGCGCCGCCGGCGTGACCGCGGTACGGCTGCCGCCCGGTCCCGCTCGACGGGCGGGTGGCCGGCCCTGTCATCGATCTTCCTGATCGAGGTTGCCGTGCGCCTCCCGCGACAGGTCCTGCCAGTCGGCCCAGGTCTTGAGCCGGTCGGCGTAGACCTGCTGGAGCAACGGGTAGAAGCCGAGGCCGAAGAGTACTCGCAGGGGAGGGTTGTCGGAGTCGACGATCTTGAGAAGTGCCCGGGCCGCGGCGGCGGGGTCGCCGGCGGGCTGCTTTCCCGCGAACGCGGCGAGGCGCCGGCGGAGACCGTCGTAGATCGGGTCGGGCTCGGCCACGTGGCCGTTGTCGAGGGGATCGGGGTTCTTGCCGGACCGGGTGGCGAAGCCGCCGGGCTCGATCACGGTCACCTTGACGCCGAAGTCCGCGACCTCGTGGGCGAGGGTCTCGGCCAGGGCTTCCAGGGCCCACCTGGAGGCCTGGTACGCGCCGCCGAGCGGCATCGCGATGAGCCCGGCGGCCGAGGACATCTGGATGACGTGCCCCGAGCGCTGCTCGCGCAAGTAGGGCAGCGCGGCCTGGATCACCCACACCGCGCCGAACAGGTTGGTCTCGAACTGGTCGCGCAGGTGCTGCTCGGTCAGCTCCTCGATCGCGCCGGTCTGGGCATAGCCGGCGTTGTTCACGATGACGTCGAGACGGCCGAAATGCTCCTTGGCCCGCTTCACGCCCTCGAAGACGGCCGCCTTGTCGGTCACGTCCAGCTCCAGCGGAAGCACCGCCTCGCCGTAGGCGGCGACCAGTTCCTCAAGGCTCGCGGTGGTCCGCGCGGTCGCGGCGACCTTGTCACCGCGGGACAGTGCGGCCTCGACGAAGTTGCGGCCCAGGCCGCGGGACGAACCGGTGACGAACCAGACCTTGCTCATGATGTCTTTCCGTTCTTTCTGCGGTTGTCTGCTGCTTCACCCCCTAGACACACAACCCGGCACGGATATGACAGCAGCCGAGTGTGACCTGCGTCTCTCCCGGTACTGGTGGCACGGTACGCCCGCGGCTCGTGGTCGCCGCGGGCGTGTCGGGGAGCGGGCAGGGTTCCGGCGGTGTCTATATTCGGCAAACTGTTGACCTCCGTTAGGAATCTGCCTAACCTCCGGAGAAGGCGAGAGTCCCAGCTCGCTTCCGGACGAGGAGCTCGGTCATGCCGAAACCGTCAGCCACGCCCCCCAGCCCGATTCAGCTCCGACGCGCGGTGACCTCCAGTTTCCTGGGCAGTGTCATCGAGTACTACGACTTCCTGCTGTACGCCACGGCCTCGGCCGTGGTCTTCAACAAGGTCTTCTTCTCCTCGCTCGACTCGCTCACGGCGACGGTCGCCAGCTTCGGCACGTTCGCCACGGGCTACCTGGCCAGGCCGCTCGGCGGCGTGATCTTCGGTCACTACGGCGACCGGCTGGGGCGCAAGCGCATGCTCGTGCTGACCATGACCCTGATGGGCGTCGCCAGCTTCCTCATCGGCCTGCTCCCCACCTACGCGCAGATCGGCAGCCTCGCGCCCATCGCGCTCATCGTGCTGCGGGTCCTGCAGGGCGTGGCCGTCGGCGGCGAGTGGGGCGGCGCGGTGCTGATGTCCGCCGAGCACGCGACCAGCCGGCGCGGCCTGTGGGCGAGCTTCACCAACGCCGGGGCGCCCTTCGGCATGGTGCTGTCCACGGCGGTGCTCACCGGCACCGGCGCGCTCCTGGACGAACAGGCGTTCCTGAGCTGGGGCTGGCGGGTGCCGTTCCTGATCAGCATCGTGCTGCTGGCGATCGGCCTGTTCGTCCGGGCGCGGGTCCGGGAGACGCCGGTGTTCGAGGCCGCCAGGGAGCGGGCGTCCCGGGCGCCGCTGCTGGACGTGTTCCGCGACCACCCGAAGGCTCTGCTGCTCGGGGTCGGCGTCGGGCTGTCCGCCTTCGTGGCCCAGGGCACCCTCACGACCTACCTCATCGCGTACGGCGTGCGCGCCGGCTTCGCCAGGCAAGCGGTGCTGAACGCGCTCACGCTCTCATCCGCGCTGGCCGTCATCGGCATCGTCGGCTGGTCGGCGCTGTCCGACCGGGTCGGGCGCCGCCCGGTCGTGCTGGCGGGCGCGGTGCTCATGGCGGCGTACGGCTTCGTGCTCTTCCCGATGGTGGACTCCGGCAGCACGGCCGTGCTCGCCGTCGCGCTCGTGCTCGGCCAGGCGGTCGTCCACCCGCTGATGTACGGCCCGCTCGGAGCGTTGTACACCGAGCTGTTCTCCACCGGGAGCCGCTACACGGGAGCCTCGCTCGGCTACCAGCTCGCCGGGCTCGGAGCCGGTCTGGCACCGCTGTTGTTCGCCCAGCTCGACGCGTCGACCGGCGGCGGGACGACGACCATCTCGGTGATCATCGCCGCCTGCTGCCTGCTGACCGTGGTCTGCGTCCTGGCGCTGCGCGAGACCAGCCGCCGCGACCTGACCTCGGTCGTGACCGCGGCCCCGCCGCCCGGACACGTCGCCGACTCGGCGAAACCGTCCTCCGCCTGACGAGGGGTGCCACCGATGCGCAACGCAGGACTGGGAGGCTGGCCGGCACGCCGGGCCCAGATGAGCCCGGACCGCACCGCTTTCGTCTTCGCGGACCGGTCGTTCAGCTACGCGGAGGTCCACGAGCGGACGACGAGACTCGCGTCGCGGCTGCGTGACGCCGGGGTGCGGGCGGGGGACCGGGTCGCCTACCTCGGCCCCAACCACGTGGCCTTCGCCGAGACCATGTTCGCCACCCACGTGCTCGGGGGGATCTTCGTCCCGCTGAACTTCCGGCTGGCCGCGCCCGAGATCGCGTACATGCTGGAGGACTCGGGCGCGTCGGTCCTCGTCTACGCGCCGGAATGCGCGGATCGGTGTGCCGCGGCGGTGCGCGGGCTGCCGGGGCTGCGCACGGTCGTGGCGCTGGAGTCGCCGCTGGAAGGGGAGCGGCACTACGAGACCTGGCTGTCGCAGGGCGACCCGGCGCCGATCGACACCCGGGTGGCGCTCGACGACATCGCCCTCATCCTCTACACCTCGGGCACCACCGGCCGGCCCAAGGGCGCCATGCTCAGCCACGCCAACCTGGTGTGGAACTGCTTCCACATGCTCATCGGCGTGGACGTGACGAGCACCGAGGTGACGCTGATCAGCGCGCCGCTGTTCCACGTGGCGGCCCTGAACCAGACGCTGCTGCCGACCTTCCTCAAGGGCGGCACCTCGGTGGTCATGCCGTCCTGGGACGTCGACCAGTGCTACGACCTCATCGAGAAGCATCGGGTCACCTGGATGTTCGGGGTCACCGCGATGTTCGCCGCGTTCGCGCGGTCGCCGCGGTGGCCGCGCGCCGACCTGTCCTCGCTGCGCACCCTCATGTCCGGGGGAGCGGCGATCCCGGTCGCGCTGATCCGCACCTACCAGGAGCGGGGACTGGTCTTCTGCCAGGGCTACGGACTGACCGAGACATCGCCGGGCGCGACGTTCCTGGAGGCGGGCGAGAGCGTGCGCAAGGTGGGCTCCGCCGGGGTGCCGGTGTTCTTCGCCGACGTGCGCGTGGTGCGGCCCGACCTCGCCCCCGCGGCGCCCGGCGAGCCGGGCGAGGTGCTCATCCAGGGGCCGAACGTCACACCGGGCTACTGGCGGAACCCGGAGGCGACCGCCGCCGCGCTGACCGAGGGCGGCTGGTTCCGCTCCGGCGACATCGGCACGATGGACGACGAGGGACACCTCCACATCGTCGACCGGGTGAAGGACATGTACATCTCCGGCGGAGAGAACGTCTACCCGGCCGAGGTCGAGGGCGTGCTTTTCGAGCATCCGGCCGTGGCGGAGGCCGCCGTGGTCGGGGTGCCCGACGAGAAGTGGGGCGAGGTCGGCCGCGCCTTCGTCGTGCCGCGTCCCGGCGCCGACGTCACCCCCGGCGAGCTGCGGGACTTCCTCCGCCCCCGGCTCGCCAGGTACAAGCTCCCGGTCTACGTCGACATCGTCGGCGAGCTGCCCAAGACCGGCTCCGGCAAGATCCGCAAACCCGACCTGCGCCGGCGGCCCCTGCCCTCCGGCCCCGAGGAGTGATCTGTGATCGTCACGGAATTCGCGCGCAACCAGTGGTACGTGGCCGCCTACGGGAACGAGGTAGGACGGCGGCAGCTCGGCCGTACCATCCTGAACGAGCCGATCCTGCTCTACCGCACCGAGGACGGGCGAGCCGTGGCGATGGCCGACCGATGCGTGCACCGCAGGTTCCCCCTGTCGGAATCGCCCAGCCACCTCGTCGGCGACCGCGTGGTGTGCGGCTACCACGGCTTCACCTACGGCCCGGACGGCGTCTGCGTCGCCGTGCCCGCGCAGCAGCGCATCCCGCGCACCGCGCGGCTGCGCACCTACCCCGTGGTGGAGCAGGACTCGTTCGTCTGGGTGTGGATCGGCGACCGCGAGCCGGGTGACACGCTGCCGCCGCGCGCCCCCTGGCTGGTCGCGCCCGGCTACACCACGGTGAGCGGGATGGAGCCGCTGAACGCGAGGTACGGCCTGCTCGTGGACAACCTTCTCGACCTGTCCCACGAGACGTACCTGCACGGCGGGTACATCGGCACTCCCGAGGTGGCCGAGACGCCGATCACCACGGAGGTCGACGAGGAGGCGGCCGTCGTCTACGTCAGCCGGCACATGGACGATGCGGCCTGCCCGCCGTTCTACTCCGAGTCGACCGGCATCAAGGGCCGGATCACCCGCTGGCAGGACATCGAGTATCACCCGCCGTGCCTGTACCTGCTGCACAGCCGGATCGCCCCGGTCGGGTCGCCACCGCCCGCCGCCGACGGCACGGACCCGCACGCCTTCCACGTCGAGGTCGTGTACGCCATCACCCCGTCGACCGACAGCAGCACCTACGACTTCTGGGCGGTGGCGCGCGACTTCGCGCTCGACGACGAGAAGGTCTCGGACTTCCTGCGGGACAGCAACCGCACCGTCGTGCTGCAGGACGTGGCCGCGCTCAACACGCTGGAGCGGGTCCTCGCCGCGGAACCGGACCGATACCAGGAGCTGTCGGTGAACATCGACACCGGCGGGCTCGCCGCCCGCCGCCTCCTCGCCCGGATGGCCGGGGCCGGAGCCGTACGACCGGAGGCCGCCGCCCGATGAACGCGGACGACGCCGAGGCGGGGGCGGGCCGCACCGTCTACCGCATCCACTGGCTGCCGGGGACGGACCGGCTGCACGCCTCCTGCTTCTGCGGGGCGGAGCAGGAGTTCGAGGACCCGGTGGTCCTCTGGGACTGGCTGCTCGGCCATCCCGAGGGCCACCGGCCCCGCCCCGCGGCGGAGCACGGCTCCCCGGTCCCGGCCGCCGCGCTCGCCTGAACCGTGCCGGGAGACGCGCCGAGCGAGACGGCGAGCACACGAGAAAGGGATGACCACGCGATGCCCCTCGGGGAACCGGAGCTCGATCTGAAGGTGGCGGGCAGGACGCCCGTCGCCGAGGGCGTCGTCCTCCTGCGTCTCGTCCGCCCCGACGGAGGGCCGCTGCCCGCCTGGACGCCGGGCGCCCACGTCGACCTGCTACTCGGCGAGGGACTGGTCAGGCAGTACTCGCTGTGCGGCGACCCGGGCGATTCCTCGGCCTTCCAGGTGGCGGTGCTCCGGGAGCCGGACGGGCGGGGCGGCTCCGCGTACGTGCACGACCGGGTCGCCGAGGGCGACACCATCCGGGTGCGCGGGCCCCGCAACCGCTTCGACCTGGCCGAGTCGCCCCGCTACCTGTTCGTCGCCGGCGGCATCGGCATCACCCCGATCCTGCCCATGATCGAGGAAGCCGCGCGGCGCCAGGCCGAGTGGCGGCTGGTGTACGGCGGGCGCACCCGGGCCTCGATGGCGTTCGCCGACCGGCTCGCGCGAGACCATCCGGGCCGGGTTCAGCTGTGCCCGCAGGACGAGACCGGCCTGCTCGACCTGGACACGCTGCTCGGGGTCCCGCGTACGGACACCCTCGTCTACTGCTGCGGGCCCGAGCCGCTGCTGGCGGCGGCGCAGGAGCGGTGCGCCCCGTGGCCCGCGGGGGCGTTGCGGGTCGAACGCTTCGCGCCCGCCGGCCGCGAGGACGACACGCCGTCGGGCACGTTCGACGTGGAGCTGGCCCTGACGGGCGCGACGCTGACCGTGCCGGAGGGCCGTTCGATCCTGGAGGTGGTCGAGGAGGCGGGCGTCCAGGTGCTCTCCTCCTGCCGCGAGGGCACCTGCGGCACCTGCGAGACGGCGGTCCTCGACGGCGTCCCCGACCACCGCGACCACCTGCTCACCGAGGAGGAGCGCGCGGCCGGGGACGTGATGTTCATCTGCGTGTCGCGGGCCCGGTCGGCCCGCCTCGTCCTCGACCTCTGATGTCCTCGAACTTCGGGGCGATCGCCTTCACGTTCGGGCCGCTCGCGGGCGCGGTGGTGCCCCGGTGGACGAGGGTGGCGGTCGGGCACCGGCGTTCGGCGACCGGCTCGCCCGCCATGAGTTCCAGCAGGGACTCGGCGACCAGCTGCCCGAACCGGTGGACGTCGAGACTCATCGTGGTGAGCGGAGGGGACGCGAGCCTGCACAGGCTGGAGTCGTCCCAGGCGATCAGGCTGAGATCGCGGGGAACGTCGTAGCCGAGCTCCCTGACGGTGTCGAGGCTCGCGACCGCCATCAGGTCGTTGTCGTAGATGATCGCCGTCGGCGGGTCGGGCCGTTCCAGCAGCATCGCCGTGAGCTTCGCTCCGGACTCCTCCGAGTAGTCCCCCTCCACCACGACGGGTTCCACGCCTGCCGAACGCATGCTGTCCACGAGGGCCTCGGTGCGGATGCGCGTGTGGATCAGAGTGTCCGGCCCGCTCACGCGTGCGATTCGGCGGTGCCCGAGCCCGCTCAGGTGGGCGACGGCGTCCCGTACGGCGCCGGCGTCGTCGGTGCGGACGGCGGGGGCGTCGCCCTCCGGCTCGCCCGCGACCACCGCCGGCAGGCCGAGCGCGCGCAGGACGGCGGGTCTGCCGTCGTCCACCGTCCGATTCACGAGGACGACCGCGTCGACGCTCCGGTTGGCCGCCCACCGGCGGTACGCGGCGATCTCGGCGTCATGGGTGGGGACGACGTGCAGCAGCACGGACTGACCGTGCTCGGCCAGATGCTCTTCGATGCCCGCGATGAACTCCATGAAGAACGGTTCCGCACCCAGCAGCCGGGGCGGCCTCGCCAGCACCAGGCCCACGGCCGCGGCCGCGCTCACCACGTCACCCGCGCGTCGCGGCCCGCGACATCGTCCTGTCCCGGGTCACCCGCCGCCTGAATGCGCTGTACGCCGTGCGACGTTTCGCGGATCATCCGCCCTGTCTCCTCCTTGGCAGGGAACGGAAACCTGGTGGTCCCAGCCCGGTTGATCAGCCTACCGAAGCGAGGGGCGCGTCCGGCCGCGGCGGATCTCG
Source organism: Microbispora sp. NPDC088329 (assembly GCF_040685655.1). Classification (NCBI taxonomy): domain Bacteria; kingdom Bacillati; phylum Actinomycetota; class Actinomycetes; order Streptosporangiales; family Streptosporangiaceae; genus Microbispora; species Microbispora sp. NPDC088329. Next base: position 7,256 of record NZ_JBFBIP010000011.1, on the reverse strand, counting down.
CCGAGAACGGCCGCGGACGACGGGCCGCGGCAGGGTCACGAGACAGCGGCGGACTCGGCGCCGGGTCTCTCGGAAAGGCGCGTGCCCTGGCTGAGGGGCACCAGTTCCGACTCCAGCACGAGTGCGGCGGCCCCGACGGCGGAGGCCGTGGCGGCCGAGCGCGACAACCGGACGTCCACGACGTGCGTGCCGCGGGAGAAGGCCGTGCGCCGGAGCTCCCGTTGGACGACGGGGAGGTAGACCGAGCCGGCGACGGCGAATCCCGGCCCGGTCAGCACGAGGACTTCGAGATCCATGATGTTGGCCAGAGTCCGGGCGGCCGCCGCGATGTAGCGGGCCGACCTCTCCAGTAGCGCGAGCGCCCCCGGCTCCCCCCTGCGGGCGGCCCGGCTGACTGCGGCGAAGTCGGCGGTGGTCGAGGCTCGTATCCCGCGGGTCCCCAGGCCGACGGTCCTGGTCAGGGCCGGGTCGGCCCGCACGGCCTGCACGACCGCGGCGGCGCCGGCCATCGCCTCCACGCAGCCGCGGGCCCCGCACCAGCACTCGGGGCCGTCGATGTCGACGCAGACGTGCCCGAACTCGCCCGCGTTGCCACTGGGACCGCGGTAGGTGATGCCGTTGATGACCAGGCCGGCGCCGATCCCGGTGCCCAGGTAGACGACCGCCGAAGACGTGGTGGTGCCCAGGCCGCCGGACCAGTGCTCGCCCAGGGCGGCGGCGGTGGCGTCGTTGTCGAGCACCACCGGCAGGCCTGTCGCCTGTTCGAGCGCCCGGGCCAGGGGGAACCCCTGCCAGTGCCGCATGGTCGGAGGGGCGAGGCCGGTGCCCCGCGTGGAGCCGAGGGGGCCGGGGGAGACCAGGCCGACGCCCAGGACGCGCTCGCGCTCCACGCCGACGCTCTCGATCAGGCCGGAGATCTCCGCCGCCGTCCTCGTCACGACCGTCCGGGGTTCGTCCGCGCCCGCGCCGCGCCTGGTGATGCGAGCCACCACGGTCCCGGAGAGGTCGGTCAGGACATGTGTCACGCCGTCGTGGTCGAGGTGCACGCCGACCGCGTAGCGGGCGGTGTGGTTGAGCTGGAGCAGAACCCGCCTCTTCCCGCCGGTCGACTCGGCGTGGCCGGTCTCGACCACCAGGCCTTCCTCGATCAGCCTGCGGACCAGCGCGGAGATCGTGGGGCCGGTGAAACCGGTGGCGGCGGCCAGGCCGACGCGGCTGATCGTGCCCGCGGCCCTGATGGCGTCAAGGACGGCGGCCTTGCTGCTCGCGTGCGGCTTCGCCTTCACTCCTGTGCTCACTGCCGTCTCGTCTCGACTTCGATCACCTCGGCCACCGTGAGCGTACAAGCCCTGGCCGCGCCCCTGTGGCGGCCGGAACAGGCCCCGCGTGCGGAACGGGCCGAGGCAGGGCCCGACTGAAAGTTTCACCCTTCGTTGACTTACTTAAGTCGCCTACTTAAGAATCTCGCACTGTTTATTCAGACTCGCCAGGCAGGAGAGGAAATCGATGAAATTTCGTGTCGCCTGGGCGACAGCAGCCGCGGTCGGCCTCGTCGCCGCCGCCGGTGCGGCGGTCATCACCGGTCCGGCATCCGCCGCCGGCGCGGGCTGCTCGGTCAAGTACAAGGTCGTGAGCGAGTGGCAGGGCGGATTCCAGGGTGACGTGTCGATCACCAATCTGGGGGACTCGTGGTCCGGCTGGACCCTCGAATTCGACTTTCCCAATGCCGGCCAGGGAGTGAACAACGGCTGGAGCGCCGACTGGTCGCAGTCCGGCTCGCACGTGACCGCCAAGAACCTGAGCTGGAACGGCACCGTCGCCTCGAACGGCTCGGTGTCGGTCGGCTTCATCGGCAAGTGGAGCGGCGGCAACCCGGCGCCCGCCGCCTTCAAGATCAACGGTGTCGCCTGCGGCGGCGCCACCACCAGCCCGAGTCCGAGTCCGAGCCCGAGCCCGAGTCCGAGTCCGAGTCCGAGCCCCAGTCCCAGCCCGAGTCCGAGCCCTGATCCGGAAGGACCCGCGCCGCAGCTGCACGTCTCCGGCAACAAGATCGTCACTGCGGCCGGCAAGCCGTACCGGCTGCTGGGCGTCTCCCGCTCCAGCGGCGAGTTCGCCTGCGTCCAGGGCAAGGGGATGTGGGACTCCGGCCCAGTGGACCAGGCGTCGGTCGACGCGATGAAGAGCTGGAACATCCACGCCGTCCGCATCCCGCTCAACGAGGAGTGCTGGCTCGGCCTCAACGGCTCGCCCAGCGGCACCGCCTACCAGCAGGAGGTCAAGAAGTACGCGGACCTGCTGGTCGCCAACGGCATCACGCCGATCCTCGACCTGCACTGGACCTCGGGCGCCTACAGCAACGGACCGGACTGGCACTGCAAGGACGCCACCGCGACGTGCCAGAAGCCGATGCCGGACGCGCAGTACGCTCCCCAGTTCTGGACCGGCGTCGCGAAGACCTTCAAGGGCGACAACGCGGTGGTCTTCGATCTGTTCAACGAGCCGTACCCGGAGGTCGGCAGCGACTGGAACAAGACCTTGGGCTGGCAGTGCCTGCGAGACGGCGGCACCTGCACCGGCATTCCCTATGAGGTGGCCGGCATGCAGGACCTCGTCGACGCGGTCCGGGCGACCGGCGCGACCAACGTCCTCATGGTGGGCGGCCTGGAGTGGGCCAACGACATGCGGGAGTGGCTGGCGTACAAGCCGAACGACCCGCTGAACAACATCGCCGCATCCTGGCACTCCTACAGCTTCAACGCCTGCGCCACGGCGTCCTGCTGGGACACCCAGGTCGCCCCGCTCGCCGCGAAGGTCCCCGTGGTGACCGGTGAATTCGGGGCGGACAACTGCGGCTACGACTACATGGACCAGCTCACGAAGTGGGCGGACAAGAACGGCGTGTCGTACCTCGCCTGGACCTGGAGCCCGTGGGGCTGCAGCACGGGCGCTGTGCTCATCAAGGACTACGCCGGCACCCCCGAGCCGGGCATCGGCGAGGGCTACAGGGCGCACCTTCTCACCCAGAACCCCTACGCGTGACACCTGTCCCGACCGCAGGTGACACCCGGCCGTAGGTGACACACCGGGACCCGCCGCCGCGGCGGCGGCGGGTCCTTCTGGCCGATCTCCCCGGCCTCCCGACTCACCGCGAGGCCCCGAAGCGGCCGGCGGTAGCGGTGGTGGGCGGCGCGGAACCACGGCAGCCGTCAAGGGTGGTGGCCGGATCCGACCACGCGTTATCACTGATTGCGATTGTGTCGATGCATGTCGTCACCGATACTCGTCCGGTGGACACCGCACCGGGGAGGTTCAGGTGACTCGAGCCTGGCGTGGCAGGACCATCACGGCGGTCGTGGCCGCGACCGCGCTCCTCGCCGTTCCCGCGTCCTCGAGTGCGGCCTCCAGGGGCCCGGTCTTCACGGGCCCGACTTCTTCGGGCCCGGTCTCTTCCGGCGCGGCCGGACCCGGCGGTGACCGGCCGATCGACTGTCGTGGCTGGCTCCGGCCGGACCCCGGCAGCGTGAAGAACGCCAAACCCGTGTATTCGCTGACGAGCGAGAAGTGGGGCGGCGAGGTGGGCGTCACGCTCTGGCGCGGTGACGCGGGCGCGCGCGGCGAGTGGCACTACTGGGCGGCACTCACCGGCCGCACGCGCCCGGGTGACGCGGTCTGGCTCTCCGTCTGGCCGCCGGGCGGCGGCCCGTGGCATCGGTGCGGCCCCTTCCCGGTGGGGCGCGACGGCCAGGCGGTCACCTCTCCGATGGCGGTCTGGCGGGACTTCACCCTCGTGAAAGCGTGCGGCCGGCACGACGACGTCAGCGCGTGCGGACGTGACAAGGGCGCGATGGTGGAGTGACTCCCGTTGGTGCCGGCCGGAGCGGGCCGGCACCGGGATCAGCGGGTCAGCTCGTCGCGCAGGGCGAGCCGTTGAGTGTGAACTGCTTGGGTGCGGGGTTGGCGTCGTTGTCGGAGCGGCCGAGGAGACCGAAGGTCACGCTGCCGCCGTTCGCCGCGATCGTGGCGTTTGGTTGGTGACCGTGTACGTCACCGTGCAGGCGGTGGCCGGCGTCGGCGAGGGAGAAGCCGAGGGGGAGGGCGAGGGGGACGGCGGCGGGCCGGCGCCCGCGGGGATCACGACGGTGCTGATCGAGTTCGCCGGGAACGTGCCGGTGAAGCCTTCGGCCCCGGCTTGCACGTCGGCGTCGCGCCTGACGGCCGACGTGTCGGCCGCGCCGTACCGGTAGACCTGCGCGGTCGCTCCGCCGTCGCGTCCCTTGACGGCGACCTTGCTGGTCAGATCGTCGCCGGTCCTGTTCACCGCGACGAGCGTGAGCGCCTTGTCGGAGGCTCGCTCGGCGGCGTACACCGCCAGCTTGCCCTGGTCGGCGCTGGCCGCGCCGACCGCCGTCTCGCCGAACCTGCCGCCCTTGCCGTCGTAGTTCAGGTACATGCGGAAGGCGTACGCGCCGGGCTGGGAGGCCGTGGGCGGCCCTCACAGCGTGGCGAGGTCGAGGCCCTCCCGGCCGAAGACGCCCAGGATGTCGGCCTGTGCCAGGGCGCCGTTGATGTGGTCGAGGGCGTCCCAGTTGTACTCGGTGATCGCGGTTTTGGTGCCGGGATACTCGGCGGCCACCAGTTCCTTCATCCGCGGGATCGGCCGGACCCGGGTGCCGATCCAGCTCTCGTCCGTGTACGACGGGTCCCACAGCGCCCGGGTGGAGCGCAGCCGCAGGGCGTCGGTGGCCGGGTCGCCGCCGGAGCCGAAGGAGATGCCGGACGCCTGCGGGTAGAAGTGCTCGTCGAAGTAGTCGAGGACGCGCAGGCCGTGCTCGTCCTCGTACTTCTTCATCTGCCGCAGATACCGGGTGGTGAACGGAAGGCCGCCGCGGACCTCCTTGTCCGGCGGGTTCGACCAGCAGTTGGTCCGGCCGCAGGTCTCCTGGTCGAGACCGGAGTAGTCCCAGGAGGACCAGTCCCAGCCGACCGGGCCGAGTGTCTTCGCGCCGGGGTCGGCGGCCATGACGGCGGCGCCGATGAGATAGGCCTTGTCACGCAGCTCGACCGAGCTCGCGCCCTCGGGGTGGACGTCCCGGTGCGTGCCGTGCCAGATGTCGGGCTCGTTGTCGAGGTTGTAGAACTTGACGCCGCCGCCCGAGGCGGTGCCATACCTGCCGGTGAGGTGGCCGATCCAGTCCTTCACGTACGCCGGCCGGCCTCGACGCTCGTGTCGTGGGGGTCGTTTCCGGTGATCTTCGTGCCGTCGGGCTTCACGCCGTTGCCGCAGTCGGGCCGCCACTGGTCGGTCTGCTGCTGCGGGCCGTACTTGGCGACGGAGAACCCGCAGGAGGCGTCGCGCCCTTGGGGACCTAGCCGATCAGGGGGACGGTGAGGATGGTGTCGGTGCCGGTGCGCCGGTCCTGCTCGACGAACCGGTCGGCCGTCGAGCCGTCCGGCAGTTGCGACGGGTCGGCGTCGTCCTCGGCGATGTTCTCGAAGAACCAGTCGGAGGCGCGGTCGCTGGTGTCGTACCGGTAGTTGTAGCGGGTCGTCGCGTTGCCGCCCTAGCGGCGCACCGGCAGGCGCAGTTCCTTGGCCAGCGCTTCGTCGGCGAAGTTCATGCCGTAGATGTATGGGCTGATGGGGTGCCGCCCGGTGGTGGTGTCCACCGTCAGCGCCGGGCCGTCGGCGGCCGCGAGGGCGGGCGAGACCCCAGTGGGGGACAAGAACGAGGTTCGCCCGAGCGCCCGTGAGCAACCACCACGCCAGCCCTCCGATGGAAGTTTCAGGAGAGCGGGCGGTGATCATCTCGCCGGCCGGTGAGCCGTTCCACGACCGCAGGCGAGGCGTGACCCGTGCCCGGGCCGTCTTAGAGCGCGCGGCGGAGCCACTCCTCGACGCCCGCCACGTGGACCGTGGCCCACGCCCTGGCCACCTCCGGGCTCCGGGCCGCGATCGCGTCGCAGATCATCACATGCTGCTCGCGGGTGTCGTCGAGTGCCCCCTCCTGAGTGAGACCGCGCCATACCCGGGCCCGCGTCGTCGGCCCCGAGAGGCTGTCGATGAGCGAGCACAGCACGGGATTGCCCGACGCCGCGGCGATGCGGCGGTGGAAGAGCAGGTCGTTGGCGACCAACTCCTCCACACTCGGGTCGCGGGGCAGCGCGTCGAGGATGGCCCGCAGCTCCTTGACCTCCTCGTCCGGCATGTTCAGCGCGGCCTTCGCGGTGGCGGCGGGTTCCAGGATCCGCCGCACCTCCAGGAACTGCAGCACGGTGTCGTCGCGGTGGAAGTCCACGACGAACGACATCGCCTCGAGAAGCAGGTGAGGCTGGAGACTTGTGACGTAGGTGCCGTCGCCCTGCCGTACGTCGAGCACGTTGATCAGCGCGAGGGCGCGGACGGCCTCCCGCAGGGAGTTGCGGGACAGGCCGAGCCGTTCGGCCAGATCGGCCTCCTTCGGCAGCCGGTCACCCGGAGCGAGCTCACCCGACATGATCATTTGCTTGATCTTGTCGATCGCCGCGTCCGTGACCGCCACCGCGCCGCCTCCACTGTTGTCGTCCCGCGGACGAGACCGCATACATCGGACGTCTAGCAGTGTAGAGGAGGAGGAAGTGCGAGAGGCGCGCCACGTTCGCGGGCGGCGGTGCGCCGAGCCCGCCGGGCGGAACGAGCCGGTCCGCGCGGGTCCGCGCGGACCGGCTCTGATCGGCCTTCATCGCGAGGTCAGCCGCGGGTCCAGCGCTGGTTGGCGGCGCCGCTGCAGGACCAGATCTGGAGCTTGGCGCCGTTGGCGGTCGAATTGTTGGGTACGTCGAGACACTTGTTCGCCCCGACGGCCGTGAGGGTGCCGTCGGAGTTGAAGCGCCACTTCTGGTTGTTCTGGCCGTTGCAGTCCCAGATGATCACGCTGGTGCCGTCGGCGGTGCCGGCGCCGTTCACGTCGAGGCACTTGTTGCCGTAGACGCGCAGCTCACCGGAGCTGGTGGAGGTCCACTGCTGGTTGGCCTGGCCGTTGCAGTCCCAGATCTGCGCCTGGGCGCCGTTGGTCTGGGAGGCGCCGTTGACGTCCAGGCACCGGCCCGAGCCCGTGTTCCTGATCGCGCCGCCGGAGCCGGGATCCGGGGTCGACGTCCCGCCGTTGAGTGCGTTGAGGACGGAGGTGTAGGCCTGCTTCTTGTTGTAGTTGCCGTCGAACAGCAGCGGGGTGTCGCCGCTGCGCCAGGAGTATTTGTCGGTGATGCCCCACACGGTGA